>NZ_JBNXUO010000031.1:0-59862 GCF_050563535.1 Falsiroseomonas sp. CW058 | reverse complement strand
CCCCTTGAGAACATCTTCCAGAGCTTCGCGACCGAGTTCGACGCCACCCTCGTCGACGGGATGAACGACGTCGTGCGGAGCGGCCTCGCCTGGGCGCAGCCGCAGCTCCGCGCGCTGCTCGTGCTCTACGTCGTCGCCTACGCGCTCGGCTTCATGCTGACCGCCAGCGTCAGCGCGCGGCAGGCTGCCTACGCAGCGTTGAGGGGTCTGCTCGTCGCGGCCGCCGTGCAGTCGGCGCACTACGTGCCCTACGTGCAGGAGATGTTCTTCACCACCCTGCCGAACCAGATCGCCGCGGCCCTGAACGGCCCGCGCATCACCGTCTCCTCCGCGCAGCAGTTCGACATCATGTGGAGCGCGACGCTGCGCGTGAACGCCTACGTGCTGGGCCAGGCCAGCGGCTGGCTTCAGGTGATGGACCGCGCCATGGCCTGGCTCTTCGCCCTGCTCTGCCTCATCGCGCTCGGGGTCATGTTCGTCATGTGGTTCGTGAGCCGGATTTTCATGGCGATCGTGATCTGCATGGGACCGTTCCTTATTCCCCTCTACCTTTTCCGCGCCACGCGCGGCTTCGTGGAGGGCTGGATCGGGAAGCTCGTCGGCCTCACCGTGCTCCAGCTCGCCTCCTCCATCCTGCTGCGGGCGCTGCTGGTCGTGATGACCGCACGGTTCAGCGCCATGCAGAACAACCTCGGCAGCAGCATCGACATGATGCTCGGCAGCTTCGCCGGGATCGCCGGCCTGTTCTGGATGGGCGCGCTGCTCATGGTGGTGCTGCCGACCGCCGTGTCGATCGGCGCCGCCATGGGCGCCTCCCAGGCTGCGACGGCGGCGGCGCTGCTCAGCCTGCCCAACCGCGCACACCACCTCGCCAGCAAGGCCGCCCGCGCCGCCGCGCGGCCGGGCCGCGCCTGAACAAGGACCCGCCCAGGATGCGTCGATCCGCATTCCTCCTCGCCCTCCTCGCCCTGCTGGCCGGCTGCGCCTCCCGTGAGGCGCCGGGCTGCCGCGGCGACGCCTTCGACCTGAACCCGGCGGGGGCGCCGCGATGAACGCCATGCCCCCGCGCCCGGCGACGCCGGAGGAGGCCGCGATGGCGGCCGAGGTGATCATCCCCCAGGCGGAGCTGCAGCGCCTCTACACCGCCGCGCGGGCCGAGCGGGCGCGCGAGGAACGGCGGCGCCGGCGCGCGACCCTGGCGCGCAACGGAACCATCTTCGCCCAGTGGGTCGTCATCGGCGGCATGGCGGTCTCGATCGCCTCGATGCTGCCCCTCGTGCGCGTCGAGCCGGTCTTCGTCTACCTGCGCGACGACGGCACCTCGATCTCCTCCCGGAGCTGGGCGGACATGCCCTCGGACGCCCGCCAGGCCGCGGTCCTCAACGTGCTGTCCGAATACGTCCGGCTGCGGGAGGGCTGGTCCTCGGGCGAAGCGCAGCGGGCCTGGGAGGTGGTGTCGGCCCTCTCCACGAAGCCGGTGCGCGACCAGTTCCAGGCCTGGTACAGGCGCGACAACGCGGAGAGCCCGCAGCGGGTCTACGGGGAGCGCACCACGGTGCGCGTCGTCGTCTCGGACGTGCAGCGCGACGCGGTCACGCCCGGTGCCTACCGGGTCTACTTCACCCGCACCGAGCGCACCGGCGCCGTGGACGGCCGGGCCGTGCCCATGATGGCGAGCCTGCGCATCCGCGACGTCGCCGACCCGCGGCAGATCCCGTGGTGGCAGCGGGTGCAGTTCAACGGCCCGGCGGTCCAGGTCTGGGAGTACCCCGGCGCGCAGCCGACCTCCCCAGGCGGGAGCGGCGAGCGATGAGGCGCGTCGTCCTCGCCGCCGCCGTAGCCCTCCTCGCGGTTCCCGCGCTCGCCCTGGAGACGCCGCGGGCGTGCTCCGCGGCCGACCCACGGGTGCGCTGCATCGCCTACGACCCGGCGCAGGTCGTGCGGCTCTATGCGGCGACGGGGGCGGCGCTGACGGTCGAGTTCTCAGAGGCCGAGACCATCGTGGACGCTTCGACCTCGGACAACGGCCTGCTGGAGGGCGGCGACGCCTCGTCGCGCCAGGCCATCGCCATCGCGGAAACGGGCGGCGCCCCGGGCACGGCCGACCGCAACCTGATGATGGCGAAGCGCGGCTCCTTCCTCTTCCTCAAGCCGCTGCGGCCCCTCCTGCCCCAGCCCATCACGGTGCTGACGCGCCGGGAGGACGGGCGGGTGCGCCGCTACACCTTCCAGCTCGAGACGCGGCCCGGCGGCCTGACCGAGGACATGCCGAACACCTTCTACGCGGTCCGCTTCACCTATCCGGCGGACGAGGCCGCGGCGCGGCGCGCCCGCTGGGAGGCCGACCGGGAGGCGCGCCAGGCCCGCCTCGCGGCATCCCGCCTGCGCCAGAACGTCATCGCCGGCGAGACGGTGCGGAACGCGCGCTACCGGGGGCACGCCACGCCGGAGGACCGTGCCGCCCTCGCGCCCTCCTCGCCCGGCGCGGAGCCCGCCATCTGGGACGACGGCCAGCGCACCTTCCTCCGCTACCCGGGCAACCGGCGGGTCCCGATGGTCTATCAGGTGCTTCCCGACGGGCGGGAGGGCGTGGTCGGGCAGTCCGCCGATCCCGACCCGACGACGAACGGCACGCTCCTGACCCTGCACGGCGTCTTCCCGATGCTGCGGCTGCGCGACGGCCGCGCCGTGCTGTGCATCGTGAACCAGGGCTTCGACCCCACCGGCCGCAACCCGGGCACCGGCACGACCGACCCGGGCGTGGTCCGCGAGCTCGCCCCGGAGGAGCGTCCCCGTGTCCGGTAGCGCTCCCTCCCCCGTCCAGCAGGCCCGTGCTGCGCCGGCGGGGCGGCGCCCACTCGGGCGTGGGGGCGTGGTCGGCCTCGGGGTGCTCGGCGCGGCGTCGCTCGTGGGCATCGTCTACTTCACCAGCGGGGCGCCCACCGAGCGCGACCCGCAGCCGAGGCCCGCCGAGGGCGCGCCCGGCCAGATCGGCGCGGCCTTCGAGCCCTACCGTCCGCCGCCACCGCCACCAACCCGCGCCTCGCTGCCAATGCCCCCGCCCGGCCCGGCTCCCGTCTCGCCCATGGCGCCCATCGCGTCCGTGGTGGCGCCGCAGTCCCAGGGCTACCGCCCGACGCCGCTGATGGCCTTCGGCGGCCCCGGCGGCAGCGGCGCGGGCGCCGAGCCGGGGGCCGCCACGGGCGGGGGCCCCGGGCACCCCGGCGGAGGCGGCTCGGAGCGCCGTGGGGACGGGCTCGCCGCGCGGCTGGTGGTCGAGGACCAGCCGGCCGCCGTGGCGACCCGCCTGCCCGACCGCAACCTGTTCCTCACCGAAGGCACGCCCATTCCCTGCATCCCGGACGCGCCGATCACGAGCGACGTCGAGGGCGCCTTCCGCTGCAAGATCCCAGCGCCGGTCTACTCGACGAGCGGCGCGGTGCCGCTGCTGGACACCGGAACCTGGATCGTCGGGCGGGTGGGCAGCGGCCTGCGCCGCGGCCAGAGGCGCCTCTTCGCGGTGATGACGCGGGTGGAGACGCCGCAGGGCTGCCTCGTGCGGATCCGCGCGCCGGCCGCCGACGCGCTCGGCCAGGCCGGGCTCGACGGCGAGATCGACACGCACTTCTTCCAGCGCTTCGGTGCCTACATCGGCATGGCCTTCCTCGACGCCTCGCTGCAGGCCGCCGTGCTCGCCGCCTCCAACGCCGCGGCCGGCAACCGCGGGGGCATCAACTTCTACCAATTCCAGAACGCCGGCCGCGTCGGCGGGCAGGCCCTGTTCGGCGAGGACGCGGCGATCCCGCCGACGCTCTACCGCAACCAGGCCGAGCCGATCGTGGTGCGGCTGACCCAGGACATCGACATGCGGCCCTGCTTCCGGCTGCGGCTGCGGGAGGACGGGCGGTGAACGAGGCGGCGATGCTGCTCGACGAGGTGCTGGCGCCGCTCGCCGCCGACCTGGCCGACCCGCTCATCGAGGACGTGGCGGTGAACGCGCCCGGCGAGTGGTGGGCGCGCGGCCCCGCCGGCTGGGAGCGCCGCACCTCCCCCGAGCTCGACTTCGACACGCTGGAGGGGATCGGGATCCTCGCCGGCTCGCTCCGCCGGCAGGACGTAGGGCGCGGCAACCCGCTCTGCGGCGGCGAGCTGCACACCGGACACCGCTTCCAGGTGGTGGTGCCGCCCGCCGTGCCGGCGGGGACGGTGAGCCTCACCTTCCGCCGGCCGAGCGACCACGTCTCGCCCCTGGCCGCGGTGCCGGACCGCTACGACACCGCCCGCTGGAACCGCTGGGGCGAGCGCGGCGGGGGCCGCCGGCACGACAGCGCCGAGCTGCTCGACCTCTACGACGGCGGCGACGTGGTCGCCTTCCTGCGCGCCGTGGTGCGCACGCGCCGGACGCCCCTGCTCGCCGGCGCCACCGGCGCGGGGAAGACCTTCATGGGCAAGTCCATGCTGGCCGAGGCCGACGCCGGCCTGCGCGTCGCCACGATCGAGGACGCGCTCGAGATGGCGGTGCGCCAGCCGAACTGCGTGCGGCTGCTCTTCGCCGCCGGCGGCGAGGGCGGCGTCACCCCGGCCGACTGCCTGCATGCCGCGCTGCGCATGCGGCCCGACCTCATCCCGGTGCAGGAGCTGCGCGAACCGCACTCCGCCTGGGTCTACCTGAACGAAATCGCCACCGGCCATCCTGGCTCGCCGGCCACGATTCACGGGGAGACGGCGCCGCAGGCCGTCCGCCGCCTGTTCTCGCTGCTGAAGGGCAGTCCGCAGGGCGCGGGCATCGGCGACGACGTGCTGCTCGGCATGATGGGCGCCGGGATCGACGTCATCGTGCCGATCGGCACGGATGGCGGAAGCCGCCGGCTCGGCGAGGTCTGGTTCGCCGACGACGCAGCCCGGCGCGGGGAGACCATCGCCGACCTGCTGAGGGCTCCGTGACCGGCCCGCGCGCCGCGCTGCTCGGCTCGACGGCCGCCGCCGCGGCCGGGGCCGCGTGGACGCTGACGGCGAGCGCCGCCTTCCTCTGGGGCACGGGGCTCTGGGACGCCTTCCCCTACCCCGCCTGGCAGTGGTGGCAGTACCTCGCCATCGCCGGCACGAACGCCACCGTGGACTATTGGCTGAAGGCGAGTGCGGTCGCCGCGACTGGCCTGGTCGGCGTCGTCGGGGCGCGCCTGTGGTGGGCCTGCGGGCGGCGGGAGAGGCCCCTGCACGGCGAATCCCATTTCGCCACCCGGCGCGAGGCGGAGGGGAGCGGGATCGTCTTCGCGCCGCGGCCGGTCCCGGACGGCATCATCCTCGGCAAGTGGGGCCGCGGTCCCTTCGCCCGCTACGCCTGCCTGCCTGGCCAGCAGCACGTCGCGGTCTACGCCCCGACCGAGGAGGGCAAGGGCGTCTCCTTCGTCGTGCCGAACGCGATGAACTGGGGCGGCGCGCTCGTAGCCTTCTCGGTCAAGCGCGACCTGGTGCGCTGGACGGCGGCCGAGCGGGCCCGGAAGGGCGACGCGGTCTTCGTGCTCGACTTCGGCGACCTGGAGGGCCGCACGCACCGCTGGAACCCGCTCGGCCTGGTGCGGCGGGGCACGCCCGACGCCACCGACGACCTCCAGAAGGCGATGTTCGCCCTCGTGCCGGAGACGCGCGCGAACAATCCCTATTGGGACAACGCCGGCCGGCGCGTCGCCACGGCGCTCGCCGTGCTCCAGTCCGAGACGCCCGGCGCGCCGCTGACGGTGGCCGCCGTGGCTGGCCTCGCCCGGCGGGGCGACTGCGTCGCGCACCTTCGCACCCTGGTGGCGGACGCCAGGCGGGAGGGGCGCCCCTACCCACGCGCGGCGGTCGAGACGGCCCTTGGCTGGGCGGACGGCCTCGAGAAGGGGAGCGAGGAGGCGCGCGGGGTGCGGCAGACGATCCTCACAGCCCTTTCGCTCTGGGAGGTGCCGCGGATCGCGGCGGCGACGGCGGCGAGCGACTTCGACGTGCGCGAGCTGCGGTCGCGCCGGATGTCGGTCTACCTCTGCGCCCAGCCCTCCGACCTGCGCCGGATGCGCCCGATCTACGCGATCTTCTTCCAGCAGCTGATCGACGCCATGGCGCGGGAGGAGTTCGGGGAGCGGCGCGAGCACCGGCACCGGGTGCTGGCGCTCCTCGACGAGTTCTGGGCGCTCGGCGAGCACCGGGTGCTGGCCGACGCCACCGCCTTCATCCGCTCCTCCGGGCTGCGGATGGCGATCGTGGTGCAGTCGAAGGACCAGACCCGGCTCGCCTTCGGCGAGGACGGGTCGCGGAACATCTACGCCAACGCCGGCGCCGAGATCGCGCTCGGCGGCCTCGATCAGCGCCAGGCGGAGGAGGTGAGTCAGCGGGGCGGCGTGGACACCGTGGTGGAGACCACGCGCAGCCGGCCGCGCTTCTTCGGGTGGCTGCACCCGCAGAAGCAGAGCGAGAGCGAGACGGTGCGCCGCCGGGCGCTGATGCTGGCGCAGGAGGTGCAGCGCCTGCCGGCCGACAAGCTCCTCGTGCTGCGGCGGCGGCTCGCGCTGCTGATGCTCGACCGCCTCGTCTGGTACCGCGACCCCTGGTTCCGGCGCCGGGCTGGCGATCCACCGGCCGTGCCGACCCTGGGCGTGGACGTCGAGCGGGACGCGGCGCCCGCGACGCCGGCAGCCGCATGAACGCGCGAGAGATCCCCAAGCCCGGCCGCGGCGCCGGTTATCGAAAGGCAAGCGAGGTGGGCACCTTCCTCTTCTGTCGGCGCGCTTGGTGGTTCGAACGGCAAGGCGCACCGTCCGACCGCGAACCGGAGCGCGTGCTGGGAACGGCCTATCACCAGCGCCACGGCGAGCGCGTGGCCGCGACCCCGCGCGTCCAGGTCCTGGCCCGCTTGGTCCTGGCGCTCGCCGTCACCCTTTTCCTCCTCGGCCTTTGGCTCTCGGTGCCATGAGCAGCGTCCTGCTCGCCCTTGCCGCGCTCGCCTTCCTCCTCTGGCTGTTCCTGCGGGGCCGCGTGGAGGCGCTGCCCGGCGAGGTGGTTTATCAGGACGAGCCGGGCGCGGAGACGCTGGTCTCGCACCGCTACGGGCTTGTCGGCCGGCCGGACTACGTCACGCGCGGCAAGCGCGGTCTCGTACCGGTCGAGGTCAAGTCGCGGGCCTGCGGCGCGCATGGCCCCTACCCCGGCGAGCGCGCCCAGCTCCTGACCTACTGCCTTCTGGCGGAGGAGGCGCTCAGCGAGCGGGTAATCGCCGGGGAGCTGCGCTACCGGAACCGGGTCGTGCGCGTGTCTTTCGGAGACCGGGAGCGGCGCGAGATCACGGCGCTGCTGGAGGCGATGGACGCCGCCTGCGACGCGCACCGGAGCCACGACCAGGCGGCGCGATGCCGCCGCTGCGGGTTCCGCGAGCGCTGCGCCGAGGCGCTCGTGTAGATGAGGCCCGTTCCGTCTGACCGGGCCGCCTACAGCCGGAGGCCCTGGGACGGCCTCTCGCGCCCCTGCTCGGCCGCCGGCCCGCGCAGGCGTGCCAACCGCTCCCGGACCGCCCCCGCCAGCTCGGCGCCGAGGCGGGAGAGCCGCTCGGCGAACGCGTCACGCGCCCGCACCGCCTCGGCGAGGCGCGCGGCGATCGGCGCCGCCATCCGGCCGCGCCGGTCCCGCGCCAGCCGCTCGCCGAGCGTCGTCTCCGGCAGGCCCATCCCCGCGCGCCTCTCCGCCGGCCGCGCGCCCGCCCGCAGCGCCCGCGCGGCGCCGCGCCGCACCTCCCCGGCTCGGGCGAGGAACTCCAGCGCCCCCTCCTGCCGCGGCTGCCGGCCGAGGTTGCGCGCCGCGTTCGCCCAAGCGTCCGCCTCCGTCACCGGTCGGACGTCATTCAGCGGCCGGCGCCGCACCACCTCGGCATGCTCCGCGCCGGCCGAGACGATCAGCCAGGAGGCCCGGCGATGCCGCGTGCCCGAGGCATAGGCCGCGAAGCCCGTCACCGCCTTCGTGCCGGCCGGCAGGGCATGGACGTGCTCGGTCGCCGTCGAGCCCTGCGCGGTGTGAGTGGTCATCACCTCGCCGTAGGCGAGCCGCACCCGGCCCGTGGCGCGGTCGGCGAGGGTGGACCAGGCCACCCGCCCCTCCCGGCCGGAGGCGGCCTGCACGCGCATGCCCTTCGCGTCGGCCGAGAGCACGGTGAGCACCGAGCCGTTGCGCCCGATGCTGCCCCCCTCCCCTTCCGCGCGCGTGCTGGCAAAAAGCCGGACCCTGTCGCCGGGCGCGAGCGCCATCTCGTAGGCGTTCCCGTCGCGGTCGGCCGCGCCAACTCGGACCTGGTCCTCCCCGACCTGCCCGAGGCCACGCCGCACCTCCCGGATGGCAACGCCAAGCCGGTGCGCGTCGGCGTTCGTCGGCGCGGAGACGGTGAGCGAGTAGCCGGGGTCGCCGGCGTTCGCCCGCAGCCGCTCGCCGACGAGGGCGGCGACGCGCTCCACCGCCTCGCGGGTGCCGCCTGGGACCATCTCGGCCGTGCCGTCCTCGCGCTTCATGGCGAGGGCCTCGGCCGCGCGGCCCTCGCGCCAGTGGCCGGCGATCTCGCGCTCCCGCTCGGCGCGCTGCCGGACCGTGGTGAGGATCTCCGGCACCTGGTCGGGGCCGAGCGCGCGGCGGACGAGGTCCACGATCGGCCCGGCCTCGATCGCCTGGCACTGGCGGTCGTCGCCGAGCATCGCGAGGCGGAAGCCGCGCGCCTCCTGCAGCCGCAGCAGCTCGAGTCCCTGCCGGGTGCCGAGCAGGCCGAGCTCGTCCACCACCACCACGGCGCGTCGGTCGAGTACGAAGGCGTTCGCCTTCGCGCCGTCGAGGAAGACGCTCAGCGCGCGGACGTTCTCGCGGGCGATCCCGGCGTCGGCGAGGTCGTCAGCCTGCCGCCAGGCCAGCGCCACGCCGTGCACCGCCCTCCCCTGCTCCGTCCAGGCGGCCACCAGGGGCTGGAGCAAGGTGGTCTTGCCGCTGCCCGCCGCGCCGACCACGACGCCGAGCCGGCCGCCCTCGCCGAGCCGGTGCATGGCCCGCCGCTGTGCCTCGCCGTGCTCGCCGTCGAAGGCCAGGCCGGCGCGCTCCGCCGCGGCAGTGATCTCGCCGGCCCGCAGCGCGCCCGCGCGGTCGCCGGCGGCGGCCCGGACCAGGCGGATGAACTCCGCCTCGTCGGCCGCGTGCAGCGCCGTGGTGATGCCGACCTCGCCCCGCTCCCCGGCCCTGCCCCAGACAAGCGCGGTCGTCTCGCCGTACTGGCGCACGCCCTCGCTCCGGAAGAGCGCGGTCACCCGGCCGACGTCGGCCGTCTCCTCGATGCCGGCGGCGATGAGGCCGCGCAGCGCGGCGGTGCGCGCGTCGGCACCGCTCACCACCGCGCGGCGGTCCAGCTCCCGCTCCAGCCAGGGCAGCGCCGCCTCGTAGGCCCGCGCGATCCGCTCCTCCCGCGTCGGCCCCGGCAAGGCCCGCCGGGGCCCCTCGATGCCCTCGTAGCGCCAGCCGAGCTCGCGCGCCTGGCGACGCCAGTCGGCGAAGTCGGCCACGTCGTCCTTCCTGAGCTTCTCCCGCGCCTCCGCGTCGAGCCCGGCCGGCGTGCCCTGCACGCCGGCCTTCAGCAGGCCGGAGCGGCGCTCGGGCGGCAGCGCGTCCCAGTCGAGGCCGAGCGTCCGGGCATAGGCCCGCGCCGCCTCCTCGCCCCCGAGGGTGCGCTTCGAGAAGTGGTCGCGGACGTGGTCCGGGATCGCCGCCAGGCGCGCCATCCCCGTGCGGTCGTCGAGCACCACCTCCGCGCCGAGCTGGCGGAGGTTCGCGGCGAGGTGCGCCTGGTAGAGCGCGCCGGCCTCCTTGATCAGGCCGTCAAGGCGGTCGAGGTCGAGCGAGCCGACGCGGCCATTCTCGCAGAACACCGCGTTCGGCACGGTGAAGTGGGTGTGCAGGTCGGGGTCGCCGGCGACCTGGACGGGGACGCTCTCGGTGACGGTGCGCCCGCCCTCCTGCCGTGCCGTCCAGAGGGTCGGGCGCGAGGTGTAGTGGTCGAAGGCGATCCAGGCGACGTGGCCGGGGTCGGCACCGTCCCGCCCGCCCTTGCCGTAGCGGGCCTGCCCGATGCGGCCCTCCACGTAGGCCATCGCCTCGGCCGCGGCGTCGCGGTGCGCGACGTAGATGGAGGCCCCCTCCGCCGGGCGGGCGAAGGCCCAGGCGACGGAGACCGACTTGTCCGGGGTGAAGCAGAAGTCCACCGAGCCGATCGGGGTCAGGTCCTTCACCTCGCCCGTCCGCCGGTCCGTGACCTGGCGGGCGACGGCGTACTGCTTGCCCTCGATCTTCGCGCCATCGGCCCGGCGCCCGGCGAGCAGCGCGTTGATCTCGTCGCGCGTCACCCCGCGGTCCGGGTCGAGCCCGAGGCCGCGCGCGACGAGCGCGTGCATGTCCCGGCGTGGCTCCGCCACGGGCGGGCCGTAGGCGGCCTCGAAGTCGCGCCGCTCCAGGGTCTGCGCCAGCCGCTCGCCGAGGCGCGCCTCCTCCTCGTCGGGGTCGGCGCCGCGGTCGGCGTGCCGGAGCATCAACTCCGATATCGCTTCGCTGTACGAGAGATTGCCCTTGTCCATCTCCCCGGCGAGCTCGGCGACGCTCCGGTCCTCGGCCGAGCCGGCGGCGTCCATCCCCCCCGTGTAGTAGCGGGCGAGGTCAGCCACCTCCCGCGGCAGGGTCCGCGTCAGCAGGTGGTCCGTCATCGCCCCTGCCGAGGCCGGCTCCCCCGCGGCGATGGTCGAGTAGGTCAGCACGGCCGGTCAGGCCCCGGGCACCAGCGCCTCGGCGATCTCGCCGGGCAGCGCCGCGAGGCGGGCCTCCAGCCGCGCCATGACGGCCTCCTGGGCGGTGATGGCGTTCGCCATGTCGCGGATCGCCTCGGCCAGGTCGCCGCCAGCCGGGGGCTCCTCGGCCGCCGCGAGGAGGATCCGCTCCAGCATCGCCGTGTGCGCCGCGAGCGTCTCGTTCATCTGGGCCACGCCGCGGATGAGCGCGTCCTGGCGCTCCTCGATCCGGGCGAGGCGGTCGTCGTCGCGCGCCGCCGCAGGTGCCATCGTCCCGCTCCTTTAGCAGCCGTACCGGAGGTACGGGCCGCACTGGTGGGTGCCTTGGTCTGTGCAGCTTGTTGCCTTTCACGGACGGCGACCACGTCCTTCACAACCGGGGCGGGTAAACTTCGCGCGCGGCACACGCTTGCCTTCACGCGAGCGGACGCCGCCTCGGGCAGAATCCCTCCCATGAAGCCCGACGCCGAGCTGCGCAGGATCGCCGAGGTCGCCCGCGGGGGATCGGGGCGCTCGCCCCTCTACCGCTGGCTCCGGGCCCGCCACGACGCCTTCGCCGAGCTGGTCGAGGAGAACCGCCCCAACTGGCAGGCCCTCGCCGAGGGCTTCGCCGGGCTCGGCCTGACGGGCGCCGACGGCCGCCCCCTCACCGCCCACACCGTGCGGCGGACCTGGTGGAGCGTGCGGCGCGACGTGGCCGCCGCCCGGGCGCGGCGCGCGAGACCTCCCCATCCGCCCGCGGCCGTGCCGGCGCCCCCGCCGGCGGCGACGCGGGCCCCTCCCCCACCCGCCCCGGCCGCGGCGCCGGCGTCCCCCGTCCCCGACGGCGCGGACGCCCTCGCGCGGCTGCGGGCCGAGATCGACGAGCGCAGCGGAAGGAAGCGGCATGGCTAGGGGCAACGGGCAGGCGGCGACCCTCGGGGCGGAGGCCGCCCCCACCGCGACGGGCGAGGTGGTGCTGGCAGTCGGGCTCGGGCGTGGCTTCGGCGGCAAGTCCACCGGCCTTGCCGAGCTCGTCTGGCGGGCGCGCAATCAGGGCCGCGAGGTGATCGTGGCCGACGGCGACCCGCGGAGCCGCACGCTGGCGGGCATCTTCCCGGAGGCGATGCAGCCGCCGACCGAGGAGCTGCCCGACGTGAAGGCGTGGCTGACGGGCGTGCTGAACCGGATGGTGAAGGAGCGCCGCTCGGCGGTCCTCGACCTCGGCGGCGGCGACCGGGTGCTGCAGGAGTACGGGCGCGACCTCCGCCTCGTGGAGTTCTGCGCCCGGCGCAGCATCGAGCCGCTCGCGCTCTACTTCCTCGGCCCGGAGGACGAGGACCTGCGGCACGTGCTGTCGATCTGGGAGGCGGGCTACTTCCGGCCGAGGCGCACGCTGCTCGTGCTGAACGAGGGGGTGATCCGCGAGGGTCGCACCGTGGCCGGCGCCTTCGAGCGCACGCTGGCCGATCCGGGCTTCGAGCGGATGGTGCGGGAGGGCGCGGCGCCGGTCTTCATGACCCGCCTTGCCTGCATGGACCTGGTGCGCCGGCGGGGCCTCGGCCTCTACGCCGCGGCGGCCGGCGACGGCGAGGCCCCGCTCGACCCGGTCGAGCAGTTCATGGTCGAGGACTGGCTCGCCGACCTGGAGGGCAAGCGCGTGGGGGCCGGCGCCGCGGCCTGGCTTCCATGACAGGCGCGGTCCCCTCCCCTGCCCCGCCCGCGGCGCCGACGCCGGAGGACGTGCGGGGCTGGTGCGAGCGGGCGGGCATGCGCCCGGACAGCCCGCTGCGCGCCGCCCTGCTGGCGACCTTCGAGGCCGCCAGGGCGGCGCGCGAGGCGGCGGGCGGCGCGCGCGGTCTGACGCCCGAGGGCGAGCGCGACCTGGTGCGGCGGGCCGCCGAGGCGGCGGCGGCCGGGGCCGAGCGGGAGGTGGCCTCCCTGGCCCGGCGGGTCGACCTGCGGACCTCCGCCCTTCTCGCCGCCGCCGGCCTGCTGCTGCTCGGCGGGGGCTACGCGCTGGGCCGCTGGGACAGCGGCGCGCGGGCAGCCGCGCCGGGCGGCGCCTCCTTCTTCGCCGCGATGGCCGAGCTGAACGACGCCGCGGCCCTCCGCCGCCACTGCGAGCGCACCGCCTACGACTACGGCGGCCGTCGTGCCTGCACCCTGCCGCCCGTCTGGGTGGGTCCTGGGAACCGGTAGCCGTGCCCCTCTCCCGTATCCCGACTCCCGCCGCCCAGGGCTGCCCTCCCAGCTGGCTCCTCTTCATGAGCTTCTTCTTCTCGCGCCCTGGGGAGGCGGCGCGGCTTATCCACAGGCGGTTTCCCTTAAGGAGAGTCTACGTAAGTAGGGTTAAGGATATTACGGACTCTCGACGCCGCTGTTTCGGCTCGATTTTTTGGCAAGACTCGGGGCGTGAAAGCCCGGGTTCGGCGGGCGCGATAGCCCGTGGTCGCGGGGGCGTGATCGCCCGACAGGATCCACAGGGGCGCCGGCGGCTGTCCACAACCGGCCCGGACCCGCCCGCATCCCGTTCCGGGGCGTGATCGCCCGATGCACGAGTGCCCGTCGTCGTCCGGGCGGCCCATGATGCGGCCCGAACCCGGCGTCAGGGCGTGATCGCCCGATACTGGGGCGCTTTCGGGCGCCGCGTGCACCGGCAGCGGACCTCTGGGGGCCGTTTTATCGGGCGATCGCGCCCCGGCGGGTGTCCCCTCGCGCGGAGGCGTCGCCGCCTGCCCGGCTTATCGGGCTATCGCGCCCTGCACGGGGTCCCGACATAGGGCGCAGAGCGGCCGATGGTCGTAGATGGGCGGAGTGCGGACATTCCGACCGCGATCGGGAATGCTTTGGTCCCGACACGCGTGCCGATGCGGTGCTTCGGTCGGCTACGCGGAGCGCGGCAACCGCGATCGTCGGCTCGCGCCCCCCTTCTCCGCAGCGTCCCGCGACGGCGCGAACGCGGCGGTTTCCCCTCGCCAACGACCTCCAGGCCGCGCATGGTCGCCACCATGGATAAACTCCCGACGACCGCGCCTCCGGGTTCGAACCAGGCGGCAGAGATCCGGCCCCTTGTCGCGGGCGACCTGCCGGGCGCCAAGCGCGTGATCGACGGCACGGGTCTGTTCCCGTCCGAGATGCTCGACGAGATGGTGTCCGCCTACCTCGCCGGCACCGCGGGCGAGGAGTTCTGGCTCACCGCGGCCGATGCGGACGGGCCGGTCGGCCTCGCCTACTGCGCCCCGGAGCGCATGACCGAGGGCACCTGGAACACCCTCCTCATCGCCGTGCACCCCGAGCGGCAGGGCCAAGGCGCCGGGCGCGCCCTGATGCGGCGCGTCGAGGAGGAGCTCGCCGGGCGGGGCGGCCGGCTCCTGCTCGTCGAGACCTCCGGCCTGCCCGAGTTCGACGGCACGCGGGCCTTCTACCGGGGCCTCGGCTACGAGGAGGAGGCGCGCATCCGCGGCTTTTACCGGGCGGGCGAGGACAAGGTCGTCCTGCGCAAGGCGCTGCCCGCGCCCGAAGCGGCCGGCTGAGTGCGCGCCGGCGCCGTGCGGGCGGACCGGGCGCTCGCCGCCGGCGTCGCCCTGGTGCTCGCCTCGGCCGCCGCGATCGCGGTGGTGCCGACCGCGGCGCGGCTCGCCTTCGAGGCGGGGAGCAACACACTCACCGTCGTGACGGCGCGCGGCCTGATCGGGGCGGCGCTGCTCGCGGCCTTCGTCGCGGCCTCGGGGCGCGGCTTCGCGATGCCGCGGCGGAGCCTCCGGCTCGGGCTGCTGGCCGGCCTCGCCTACAGCGCCATGTCCTACGGCTTCATCGGCGCCGTCGCCTATGTCCCGGTCGCCGTCGCCGTCCTGGTGTACTTCACGCATCCCGTGCTGCTCGCCATCCTGGCCCATGCGCGCGGCGGCGAGCAGCTCAGCCCGCGGCGCCTCGCGCTGGCGCTGGCCGCCTTGGCCGGCCTCGGGCTCGTGCTTTGGCGGGACCTCGGCGGCCTGGATCCGCGCGGCGTGGCCCTCGCGGCACTCGCCTCGGTCGCGGTCTGCGCGATGATCCTGCTGAGCGCGGCGGCGCAGCGGGAGGCGACGAGCGCCCAGGTCAACCTCGTCATGACCGGGGTCACGGTCGGCGTCTTCGGCGTCGTGACCACCGCGGCCGGGGCCTGGGCCTTCCCCGCTGGCGCGCTCGGCTGGCTCGGCCTGGCCGGCGCAGGCGCTGCCCTCGCGGTCGGGCTGCTCGCCTTCTTCGCGGCCTTCCCGCTCATCGGGCCGGTGCGCGCGACGATGCTGAGCAACGTCGAGCCGTTGCTCGGCATCCTCTTCGCCGCGGCGGTCCTCGGCGAGCGGCTCGATGTCGTCCAGTGGGCCGGTGTGCTGCTGGTGGTGGCGTCGCTGGTGCTGTTCGAGATGCCGGAGAGACGGGGATCCGCGGAGACGGGCTAGCCGGCAGACCGCAGTGTCCGCTACGGGCCGGACTTTGCTGTAGAGAGCCGTTCGCGGCGTTCCTGGTCCGTCGCGCTTAAAGTGCTTCCAGCCTCCACCCCATGTCGGGACCCCTGCACCGGCGGCGCCGTCACTCCGGCACCGCGGCTCCCGGCTCTCGCCGCGCCGCCACGCGCAGCCGCGGCAGGCGCTTCGCCGCGTAGCCGGGGTGGTCGGTCGGCAGCATCGCGCGGGCCGAGAAGCGCAGGGCCTCCTCCCCGCCCTCGGTGCGGTAAAGCTCCAGCCAGTAGCCCGGGAGGCGCTGCCGCTCGACCACCTTGCGCACGTCCTTCGCGAAGTCGGCGAGCCGGCGCGTCGAGCCCGACTTGTGGTGGAGCTGCGCCATGGTGAAGCCCCAGCCGCCGCCCTGGTGGCCGCCGTGCTTGCGCACGACGCGGTAGAGCCACCGCTCGATGCCGCCGGTGAGCGCGAAGTACTCGCGGTCGATGGACAGCACGAGCTTGTCCTCGAGCACGCCCTGGTAGAGCCAGTCGGCGATGGTGAACTCGATGCCGAGTGACCGCCCCTCCTCGTCGGTCGGGGCGGACCACTCCTCGATCCAGCCGAAGCCCTGGGGCCGCGTGCCCTTCTGGCGGATCGTCGTCTCGATGACGGTGCCCTTGAGGCGCCTCAGCGCCTCGACGATGCGGCCGTACTCGGCCCCGCCGGTCGGCCGGCCGATGGCGCGGAGCAACTCGTAGAGGCTGACGCGGAAGCGCCGCGAGGTCGGCACGCCGCGGGTCATCGCCTCCCGGATCTGGCTCGCCGCCCAGATGAGGATGTCGGCGTCCCAGATGGTGGCCATGCCCGTCTCGGAGTTGGCCGTGACCCGGACGCGGACCTCCGTGGTGCCGTTGCGGACGCGGTAGTCGATCGGCTCCGTGCGCTTGCCCTTGGAGAGGCTGAAGAAGGGCCGCTCCATCATCTCCATCTGGTCGTGGGTCGGCAGGTCGCCGGGCAGCGCCGCGAAGAGGTCGAACTGGCCCTCGCCGCGCGGGGCGCGGGCGGCCTTCGCGGGAGCCTTCCCCGGCGTCGCCACGCTATGCCTCCTCGGCGTCGAGCGCCTCGCTCACCTTGAAGGCGATCCAGGCGCTGCGGCTGATGCCGCGGCGCCGGGCCGCGCTGTCGACGCGGCGCAGCAGCGCGGCGTCGAAGCGGAGCATGATGGGCGTCTTGCGCCCGCCGCCCGCCTCGGGCTCGGCCACGGCGGCGGCCTTCGCGGCGCCCTGGATGAACGCCTCGGCGGCGCGCTCCTGCGCCGCGGGCGGGCTGGTGGTGCGATTGCCGTTCGGCCTACGTGCGATGGCCATCCGATGTCGCTCCGCTCTCGATGCGCTATACAAACACTGCCTTGACCATCGCCGCAAGCTCCTGCGCGGCCTTCGGGTCGCGCGGCGTCAGCTCGAGGACCGAGCGGCCGGTGGCGGCGGCGTTCGGGAAGGCCTTGCGCCGGCCGATCGGCGTCGGGAGGTATTCGAGCCCCTCCGCCTCGCCGAGCGCCTCGGCCGCGGCGTCGTTGTCCGCCCCCTGCGCGTCGGCGGCGTTGAGCACGACGACGGCGCGGAGCCGGTCGTTGATCTCCCGGGCCTCGCGCACGAGGGCGGCGATGTTGTCGATCGCCCAGAGGTCGAAGCTCCGCGGCTGCACCGGGATCAGCACCGTGTCGGCGACGGTGAGGGCGGCGCGCAGGCTGCCGGTGTCCCGGCCCCCGACGTCGATCACCACGTCGGCGTATTTCGGGGCGAGCTGGCGGGTCTGGGTGCGGATGGCCGCGCCGTGCAGCGAGACGGCGGTGTAGCCCGGCGCGCCGAGCTGCTCGGTGCGGAGCTCGGTGAAGCCGATGGCGGTGGCCTGCTCGTCGCCGTCCACCAGCAGCACGTCGCGGCCGTCGAGGGCGCGCGCGATCGCCAGGTTGACCGCGAGGGTGGTCTTTCCGACCCCGCCCTTGGTGTTCCCGACCACGAGGATCATGATCCCGCTCCGATGCCGCCCCGAACGCACTATAGGGGCGATTCGCCATCGGGGCGATATACATCGCAAAGCGCCGGCCGGGACGGCCGGCGCGAATTTTCGGGCCGGGCAGGGGGCAGCGCCCCCTGCCCTGCTCCGCCGCTACGCCGCGGCGTCCGCCGATGCCCGGCGCGCGTGCATCCAGTCGGTCGCTGCCTGGGCCTTGGCAGCCGCCGCGAAGATCGCCCGCTTGTCCGACCGCAGCACCTTCAGCCAGGATGCCAGGTAGGCGGCGTGGTCCGGCCGGGGCTCGGGGGCGAGGCGCAGGTCGGCGCAGAGGAAGGCCGCGCCGAGCTCCGCCACCAGCTCCTCCACCGCGTAGGCCTCCTCGCCGAAGCGGCCCCGCAGGTCGCGGGCGAGGCGGGAGGCGTGCCCGGTCCAGTGCGTCGCCTCGTGGGCGAGCGTGGCGTAGTAGGCGACGGCGTCCCGGAAGGCTTGGAAGGGTGGCATCCGGACCTCGTCGACCGCGGGCGCGTAGCAGGCCCGGGCGCCGCCGTGCCGGACCGCCACCCCGAGCCCGGCGAAGAAGGCGTCGGCGTGGGCGATCCGCTCGGCTTCGGGCAGCACGGGGAGGGCAGGGGGGTCGCAGCCGTCCACCTGGGCGGCGTTGAACACGCTGTAGCCGCGCGCGAGGAGGCGGGGCCGGCCGCGCCCCTCCGCCTCCTCGCCGGCCTCGTCATCATCGCTGCGGCTGTCCAGCGCCTTCCAGAACACCACGGGGCAGGCGCGCTCGCCCTGGCGCACCTGCGCGCCGAGTTCGCGCCACTGTCGGTAGGTCGCCCAGGTGCCGCCCGCGTAGCCCTCGGCCTGCGCCGCCGCCCAGAGCACCAGCACGTTCACGCCCCGGTAGGGCCGCCCGGTCGCGGCGTTCGCCGGCAGGGCCGAGGCGCGCCCGTCCGCCCCGCCGTGCCACGGCATGCGCCAGTCGCCCGCGCCCGCCTCGACCGCCGCCGCGATGCGCTCCGTGACGCGCGCGTAGATGTCGCCCCGCGCCTCCGCGTCCTCGCCGCCGGCCCCGCGCCCCGTCCGATCCGCCATGTTCCGCTTCCTTCTTCCTGCGCAGCGGGAAGCAGCCCCGCTGCTTCCCTGCCCGTCGGCGAGACCGGGGAAGGAGGGGTGGCATGCGGGCGGGCGCGGCCGGGCCCCCGGAGGGAGCGTGGCCGCTCGGCCATGCGAGCGAGGGGTCCTGCCGCGCGGTAGGCCGCGTGCCGGGGGAACCTCGGGGCGGCGCCCCGTGGTGCCCCGCGCCGGCGCCGCCGGAGGCGACGATCAACGGGGAAGGCACCGCGCAGCCGCCCGCGAACCGCGGGGCAGGAGCACAGCGCAACGATTAAATGTGTAAAGCGGTGCGCTATCGGACCGCTTGCGTTATGCCACTACTGCGCAGCGCCGTGGCTGCCCTGGTGCCGGCCTGCCGACGCCACGCTCCCGGTGGGCACCGGACGCCTGGAGGCTGGCGTGACGCATGCGGACCGATATACAAGTGCAGGCGTCCGGGCCCGCGCCGCGTTGAACCGCCGCGCGCCGCCCATCATGTCAGGGGCCGGAGGTCTCGATGCCCACGAAGCCGCACGCCACGGGGAAGACGGGGGCCGCGCGCCCGCGCGCGGCGGCGCCGGCACGCGCGGGCCTGCCGCGCGGCTACGGCGCGATGCGGGACGTGCCGCTGGAGCTCGACCCGCGCATCGACCTGACGAAGCCGATCTACGAGCAGGCCGCGGCGCTCCGGAAGGCGGCGCCGAAGCGTCCGGGGAAGCCGCGCTAGCCGCCGGCGCCTGGTGCTGCTCGACACCCGCGCGCTGCTCTGGCTGGTGCGTGGCGAGTTCCGGACGGAGGCGGCGATCGCCGCGGTGCGCGCGGCGCAGGACGAGGGGCGGCTCCACGTCTCCGCGGTCTCGGCCTGGGAGCTCGGGGTGGCGGAGCTGAAGCGGCGCGACCGGCCGGAGCTCGGCATGCCGGCGGTGCGGTGGTTCCGGCAGGCCCTGGCGCTGACCGGGGCCCGGCTCGCGACGGTGAGCGTCGCGGTGGCGGCGGAGGCCTCCGCGGTGCCCGCCGTCTACGGCAGCGGCGACCCCGGCGACTGCTTCATCATCGCGACGGCGCGGGTGCGCCGGCTGCCCGTCGTCACGCGGGACGGCCGCATGCTGGCGCTGGCCGCGTCGGCGCCCGACTACCTCGAAGCGGTGGAGTGCTGAGGATGCACCGCGCAGCCGCTTCGCTGGCGTAGCGGCATCGGTTGGCATTCGGGACGATATACAAGCGCATGCGAGATGGCGGCGGCCGGTGGCGGTGGGGTCGCGCCGCCGGGGAAGCGGAGCCGCGCGGGCCGGCGGTGCCGGCCCGCGCGCACGGGTGCGGGGGAGGGGAGGGCCGCCCGCTCGGGGCGGCCCGGTCGTGCCCCTACTCGGCGGCGAGGGCCGGGGGCGCGGCGTCGTCGTTCGCGGCCACCGCGCCGGGCACGCGCAGTGCGGCGGGCAGCCAGCCCCGGCCGTCCAGGGCGGCGGCGGCCGCCTCCGCCATCGGCTCCTTCTTCATGCCGGCGAGGCGGCGCGCGGCGTCCTCGCCGGCGCCCTCGCGCACCGCGGCGAGGATCGCGGCCTTCGGCACCCGGGCGAGGTAGCTCGCCGGCGTCGCCGACCACCACCGCCGCATGTCCAGCCCCGCGGCGGAGGCGACCCCGGCCGCCACAGTGTCCCCGGGCGCCGTCCAATCCCCGGCGCCGGCGTCGGCCACGCGGGCCACGAGGACGGCCAGCAGCCGCAGCAGCGACGCCTCGTCCTGCCCAGCCAGCCATGCCCAGAGGCCGCGCCGGTCGGCGGGCAGGCGCCCGCGCTGCTCGGCCTCGGCCTCCTCCACGCGCCGCCGGGCCGGGCTGTCGGCAAGGCCGGCCATGCCGGCGAAGGCCGGCGGGTGGGCCGGGAAGCTCGCCACCGCGTCGCCGTAGCGGCCGTAGAAGGCGTCGCCCGCCAGGGCGTGCAGCAGCACCCGCAGCGCCAGGTCGGGCCGGCCCGCGAGCTCGGCCTGGAGCCCGAGGGTGCGGTGCGCCCGGAGCTCGGCGACGAGCGCGGCGGAGAGGGCAGGGGCCTTGTCCCCCGCGTCCTCCTCGGCGGCCGGGGCCTCGGCCTCCCCTGTGCCGGGAGAGTCCAGGCCTTCGCCGTCCTCGTCGTCCCGCCCGTCGGCATGCGGGGCCGCCGGCTTCGGCTCGTCCTCCGGACGCACGAGGCCGCGCGTCACGGCCAGCCGGCCGTCGCCGGCGAGGGTGACGAGCGCCCCCGCGAGGGCGAGGTCCTCCGGCCGCCACGCCGCCTCCCGGGTCTCAAGCGCGTCGAGCTCCGCCTCGATGGCGTCGAGCTCGGCGGCGACCGCCTCCGGCAGGTCGTCGTCGGTGCCGCTGTGCCCCTCCGCGAGCTCGTCGTAGCGGGCCGAGAGCGCGTCGCGGCGCGCCTCCTCCGCCTCGGTCAGCGGCGCCCTGGCCGGCCAGATGCGGCGGCAGCGCCAGAGGGCGTCCGACGCCTCCGCCCCGACCGCCACCCACCGCCAGCCCTCCGCGCGCACCGCCTCGGCCTCGGCCTCCATCCGCCGGCCGACGAGCTCCTCGAGGAGGGCGGGGTCGGCGATCCAGCCGCCGCCGTCCTCCGAGAACAGGTCGCGCTGCACGCGCCCGCCGGCCGCCTCGTAGGCGTCCAGCCCGACGAGCGCCACGCGCCGGTCGGTGGTGGGCAGCAGCGCGTCGGTCAGCAGCCGGCGGATGGTCGCCGGCGTGCGCTGCCATTCCGCGAGGCCGGCGAAGACGCGCTCCTGCGCCTCCCGGTCGTCGGTCACGGCGAAGGCGGTGACGTGGTCCAGGGTGAGGGCGCCCTCGCGGTAGGCCGCGACGATGGCGGGCGAGACGGCGGCGAGGCGGAGCCGCTGGCGCACGGTGTGGGCGGAGACCCCGAAGCGCGCGGCGATCTCCTCCACACCCAGGCCCTCGCCGCCCCGGTGCAGCGCGGCGAAGGCCTCGAACTGGTCGGCCGGGTGCATGTCCTGCCGGACCACGTTCTCCGCGAGGCTCACCTCCGCCGCGTCCTCGCCGGCGTCGCCGTCGAGCACATGGCAGGGCACGGCGGCGCCCTTCGGCAGCCGCTTCGCCTTCGCCAGCAGCCGGAGCGCCGCGAGCCGCCGCCCGCCGGCGACCACCTCGTAGCGGCCCCCGCCCTTCGGGCGCACCACGAGGGACTGCAGCAGCCCGTGGGCGGCGATGGAGGCGGCGAGGGCCTCGACGCCCTGCCCGGCGCCGGTGCGGCGCACGTTGGCGGGGGAGGGGTCGAGCCTGCCGAGCGCGATCTCGGCCGTGGCGCGGACGATGGTGTCGGTCATGTGGTGATCCTCCTTCGTGGCAGCGGGAAGCAGCCCCGCTGCTTCCCTGCCCGTCGGCGAGACCGGGGAAGGAGGGGTGGCATGCGGGCGGGCGCGGCCGGGCCCCAGAGGGAGCGTGGCCCCTGGGCCATGCGAGCGAGGGGTCCTGCCGCGCGGTAGGCCGCGTGCCGAGGGGAACCTCGGGGCGGCGCCCCGTGGTGCCCCGCGCCGGCGGCGCCGGAGGCGACGATCAACGGGGAAGGCACCGCGCAGCCGCATAAATCTGCCGGAAGCGGAGTAATATTGAACAGCGCTGTCTGTTATCTACGCGACCACTGTCCCGGCATTGCACACCTAGTTCGGAATTAGCTTCTTAATCTCCGCCTCGGCGCTGTGTGGCATGTCGTCGCGTTCAAGCTCCCGAACTTTGGCGACGATCTTTTTTGCGCGCTCAATTCTATCGCGCCGCCACTGCTCATTGACGCTGTACAAGTTCAGGTTATCGAACACGGCAAACAGATAGTCTCGCTGGTTGATTGATGACCAGTAGCTCTGATTCATGATCCATCTTTCGAAAGAAAATGAATCGAAAACATATCCGTTTTCCGCGTTCCAGAATTTCGCTAGGCGGATCGTGGGCTTTATTAGATATGAGTTGTTCTTGTTGGCGTTCTCCAAGCTCTGATTGAAGTCGTTCGGGTCGGTGTCCTGCCAACTGCCGGGGCCGTTCGGGATCTGATAACCGGAGGACCATTGGCGCTTCAGCGCTGGCACCAGTTCGAATTTGATGTGGTTTAGTTCCAGGACGATGGTTGGATTGGACTGATAGACTTCAGAGGTGGTGTAGTACGTGCTGACGAAACGCTTCAGCCGGTCGAGATAGGTTTGCGGTGTGTAGCCGCCTTCCTTGAAAACAATCATGTAGTCGATGTCAGAGTGCTCATCCATCTTGCGCGGCAGGATGGTGTCTCGCGTGAAAGAGCCGAAGCGGAAATGCTCGGACAGCTCGCCAGGGAAATGTCGCAAGAGCTTGCCCTGCAAGGTTGACGTCGACGTTGCGATCGAGCTGCGCTCGTCACTGGACAGGACGGCGTTGCTGGCGCGGTTTTGCAGGTAGCTGAGCACAGACATCAGGGTTCGTCCTTGTCCACCAGATGCGTCGCCTCGCCGGCGTCGATTCCTTTCTTCGCCTTCTGGTAATCCCGATTGGCAAACTGCGGGCTGGCTTGGTTCAGCTCGTTGCGGCGTTTGGTGAAGGTGGCGAGCGTGGCAATGGCGGCGGGCACGTCGCAGGCCTGGTCGATTTCGATCTCCCGGAATATGCGGGCGTCGTTCCGCAGCGTCAGATACTGGTCGCCGGCGCTCTTGTGGGCCGCGCCCCGCTCTGACGGCTTGAGGAACGTCATCAGCGACGTGAGGATGGCGACGACGGCCGACATGCCACCAGCAACTGCCGCGTAATCCTTGAAAAAGGCGGTGCCGGCGAGGGCGCTCAAGATGACGGACGGCACACCGAGCCAGGAGTTGAGGGCCGTCCAGCGCTCGCCTGCGTTGAAGTGCGCCTTGCCCGAATGGATGCAGTCTTCCTCGATCCGCTGGATTTCGGTCTTGATTTTCTCGAGCGTGCTGTCGGCCATATCGCTCATCGGCCTGACCTCCGGGCCGCCTCGGCGGCGATGTGCCCGGCAAAGGCGCTGACAAAGGTGGTCAGGCTGGTGAGGTTCGACATTTCGCCGTAAGCGCCGCCGGTCACGGCCCTGCGCTCGGACGTCAGGGCGCAGGCGGCGGTGTAGAGATTTTCCCGCACCAGCTTCTGGCAGAGAATGTCATACCTCTTCAGGTAGGAAGCGTTTTTGAACTCCGGGAAGACCGGATAGTGGCGCGAGGCGTCGCGGGTGCCGGGCCGGCGGGACTTCGGTTCGTCCTCCACCATAACCAGCCAGCCGACGAAGGGCCGGGAGTCCGGGCCGAACGCTCCTTCCCTGTTCGCTGTCCAGAAGTCGTGCGCGGTGCCGATGGCTTCCTCGGCGCGGTTGTTGGCATTGTTGCCGAAGGACGGGCCGACGTGGCTCTTCATCTCGACAGCGGCGATCAGACGGCCGTCGAGAATCACCAGGATGTCCCACAGCTTGGTCGGCCGGAAATAGCCGGGCAGGGTCAGCACCGGCCGGTGCCGGTAGATCGAGGCATGGCGCAGGCCGTTGGCCTCCACCAGGTCGATCATGAGCGCGGTGAAGCCGTCCATGGTGTTGCCGGCGGTAACGGCGCCGCGCTCGCCCTGGTCGGTCTTCCCGGCCTCCTTCTTGGCCTGCAGCGCCTTCTGCCGGTTGCCCCAGAAGGCCATCGTCGCGTCGCGCGCCTTCCGCTCGTAGTCCACCAAGTCAAGCGCCATGCCGCCCCCTACTCGCCGTTGCCGCCGAGGGCGGCGCGCTCGGGGGGCGTGAGGCCGTAGAGCTGGAACACGGCCTCGTTGCAGGCGGTGCGGTCGCCCCGCTCGGCCGCCTCGATCAGTGCGCGCTTCGTGCCGTCCGGGACCTGGTGCCAGTGGGGGACGCGGATGCGGCGCAGGTATTGCGCCTGGAAGCGCAGGAAGCCGCCGTGCATGCGGGTCGAGTAGACGGCGACGAACAGGCGGGCGATGCCGGACAGCAGCACCGCCTGCAGCGCCTTCAGGTCCCAGGTGTCCGAGGTGATGAAGTACAGGTTGTGGTGCGGGTAGAGCCGCCCGTCCTCGTGGACGATGTGCGCCTCGCCCTTGATGTCGGGGATCAGCAGCTTCGGCGTCGCGGCGAGGGCCGGATAGATGCGGTCGATGGTGCGGTACCAGTTGGCCGGGGCCTTCTGCGCGACGTGCCGGCGCGCGATCTCGGCCTTGCGCCCCTCCAGGTAGCGTCTCAGGCGGGGATAGCGGTCGAGATCGACAAGGCCGCCGCCGTCGGCGAACGGGTTCACGACGCCGAGTCCACGCCATTCCACCGTGCCGGCGAGGATGTCGCGGGTCATGACCAGGGGCAGCTTGCGGCAGGGCTCCACGTCGAGCGCGTCGAACGGGCCGATGAAGGCCTGGTCGGCCCCGGTCGCTACGCCGATCCCCACTTTGCAGCCGGCCGCCTCCAGGGCGGGGAATTCCGCCTCGAGGCGGCGGACCAGGGCCAGCTGGTTGGAGGATTCGAGGATCCACGGCTCCGAGCCGGCCGCGACGCCCTCGACCTCGCGCACCGCGGCGCCGCTCTTGGGCAGCGTCGCGCCGGTCAGCTCGGCTGCGAGCCGTGACAGGGAAGGCGCGCTGATCTCCGGGCGGTGGGCGACACGGGTCGCCTTCTTCGCCTGCTCCTTCCCTCTACCCTCGCCCTTCGACCGCGCGATGACGGTGATGGCGGGATAGGCGATCACCTCCGCCTGGAAGGCCGGGGTGCCGAACATGTCCACGTAGGTCTTGAGGTGGAAGCGCTCGGCCACGAGCTGGCGCAGCGGGCCGCCGTAGCGGTTCTTCATCCAGCGGTCGGCGCAGATGAACCCGAGCTGCCCGCCTTCCTCCAGCTGGGACAGCGAGCGCTCGATGAACGGGATGTAGAGGTCGGCGCGGTCGTAGACCGTCGCGTAGCGCGCCCGGTACTCGGCCATGAGCGCGTCGGGGATCAGCTCCTGCCGGACGTAGGGCGGGTTGCCGACGACGAAGTGGAAGCGGCCGGGCAGGTCGATCAGCAGGAAGTCGCCCTGGATCAGCCAGGCCTCGACAAGGATCGTCGCGGCGGCGGCGCCGATGCCATGGCGGGCCAGCCGGTCGATGACGGAAGCGCGGGTGCGGGCGAAGGTGGCGCGGTGCAGCTCGACGGCGCGGATGCAGCCGGAGAGGCTGGAAACGGGGTCTCCGTCGCGCTCGGGCGAGGCCTGCCAGGCGGTCAGAAGCCGGTCGATGACCGGCAGCAGGAAATCGCCGTCGCCGCAGGACGGCTCGAGCAGGCGCATGCGGTGCAGCGGCTGGCCGGCGGTGTAGCCGGCCAGGTCGAGGATGAACTCCACCACTTCGCGGCGGGTGAAGATCGCGCCGCGCTCCTCGATTCCCGCCCCGGCCAGCCGCTCCGAGGCGGAGGCGACCGGGCACAGCGACGGCAGCGAAGGCTGAAAGGGGGGACGGGCGGCGGTCTGGACGGGCATGCGTTCCCCTGCCTTCACAGCAGCCGCGGCTGACGGCTGTTGCGCACGTCGGTCACGGTGCGGACGCGGATGGTGTCCTCGCGCCGGCGGGCCTGGGCCAGGTCGTAGGCCATCTGAAGGTGCAGCCAGGTCTCGGGCGCGCCGCCGAACGCCTTGCTGAGCCGGATCGCCATCTCGGCGGAGATGCCGGCCTGCCCATTGACCAGGTTGTTGAGGGTCTGGCGGCTGACGCCGAGCACCTTCGCGCCCTCGGTGACGGTGAGGCCGAGCGGTTCAAGGCAGTCGTGCCGGACAGCCTGTCCGGGATGGGGGCGATCAACGCTCATGTGGGCGGCTCGAAAGGACTGACTGGTGAAGATGATACCCGACAACAGTCGCTAGTCACACAGCCCCGTGCAGATTATTCCAGGTCTTTCACAAAGGACGCGCGTCGCTCGTTCTCTTGCCTACTTTTCGGGGGTGCGGCGGCTCAGCCAACCTCGCCGTCAAGGCGGCGCGCCTCCTGTGGCGGCTCGCTCGCCGCGATCGCGTCCACCAGCTCGTCGGACAGGTCCTCGACCCGGAGCGCCTGGCGGTCGCGGCGGCGAAGGCGCTCGTACTCCTCGACGGAGAGCATCACGATGCGCGGGCGGCCGCGGCTGGTGACCGCGACGGGGCGGGTGAGCGCCCGGTCCTGCCAGAGGGCAAAGTGCCGCTGCACTTCGCCCGCGGGCACGGGAATGGGGTCTTCCATGCGAAACACCTGAAAGCTGCTTTAGCCAAGATAGCTTATTTCGTCATGAAATACGAGTTTTGCAGCAAAGCCTGAAATAAGGCTTATTTCACATTCCCTCAAACGCTCCTTTCAGATTGTGAAATCGCACCGGTTGGGGCAGCTTGACAGCCGATGGACCCCACCCCCGCCCCCGCTGGACCGCGCTTCGTCGCCTACTACCGGGTGAGCACCGACAAGCAGGGTCGCTCCGGCCTCGGCCTCGACGCCCAGCGCGAGGCGGTCGCCCGGCACGCCGCCGGCCGCGGCGGGACGGTGGCCGCCGCCTTCGAGGAGGTGGAGAGCGGCCGCCGGGGCGACCGACCGCAGCTCGCCCTCGCCATGGCCGAGTGCCGCGCCCGCCGCGCCACCCTGCTCATCGCCAAGCTCGACCGCTTGGCGCGCGACGCCCACTTCCTCCTCGGCCTCGAGAAGGCCGGCGTCGAGTTCGTCGCCGCCGACATGCCGCACGCCAACCGCCTCACCGTCGGCATCATGGCCCTCGTCGCCGAGGAGGAGGCGCGCATGACGAGCGCGCGCACCAAGGCCGCGCTCGCCGCGGCGAAGGCGCGCGGCGTGCGGCTCGGCAACCCGCGGCTGAAGCCCGGCGACAGCACGACAGCGGCCAGCGCGCGTGCAGCCTGGTCAGCGGGAGCAGCGCAGCGCGCAGCCGAGGTCGTACCCTACCTCGACGCGGCGCGCCGCGCCGGCGCAGCCACACTCCAACAACTCGCCGACGCGCTCAGTGCGCGCGGCGTGCGGGCGCCGCGCGGCGGCGAGCGGTGGCAGCCACAGCAGGTGCGGCGCGTGCTTGACCGGACAGCCGCGCGGGAGCGATCGCAACAAGTATCCGACAGGTCGAAAACTTGACCTTCAATCCTTGACGCCGGCTCCCCCATGCGTCGGATCGGCGCAGTGCCCGTGCGCCGCATCGGCCAGCACCTCGATGACGCGGCACTCCGCCACACGGCCGTTGTGGCAGGCCGTCATGCGCTCCAGCTCCGCCTCCAGCGAGCGCAGCCGGGCCAGCCGTTCACGCACGCCGGCGAGGTGGCGGCGGGCGATGGCGTCGGCGCCCTCGCACGGCGCGTCCGGCGCGGCGTCGGCCAAGCGCAGCAGTTCGCGGATGTCCTCCATCGCGAAGCCGAGCTCGCGGGCGTGGCGGATGAAGCCAAGGCGGTCGAGATGCGCGCGGGCATAGACGCGGTGGCCGCCCTCGGTGCGGCCCGGCGGCGGCAGCAGTCCCTCGGCCTCGTAGAAGCGGATCGTCGTCGCCTTCACGCCCGTGGCGCGGGAGAGGTCGCCGATGGTGAAGGCATCACTCATCTGCTCGACGCCTCCCGATCGGCGAGGAAGCGGGCGAAGGCCTCCAGCGCCTTCTCGCTGACATGGTGCTCCAGCCCCTCGGCGTCCGCCTCGGCCGTCTCGGGGTCGAGGCCGAGCGCGAGGAGGAAGCGGACCACGAGGTCGTGCCGGGCCTTGGCTGCCTTGGCGAGCCGCTCACCCTCCTCCGTCAGGAACAGGCCGCGATAGGGCTTCGTCTCCACCAGCCCGTCGCGCTGCAGCCGGCCGATCGTCGCGGTGACCGTCGGCTGAGACACGCCCATCCGGCGCGCGAGGTCCACGGCACGGGCCTCGCCCTCCTCGCGCAGGAGGTCGGCGATCAGCTCCACGTAGTCCTCCGCCGTCGCCGTGCGGTCGGCCTCCCGCTGGCGCGCGAAGCGGGCGGCATGGTCGTCGGCGGATGGCAGGGGGCGGTCGGCGAGGGCGCGTCGCATGGGGTGGATATGGGGTTCCAGCAGCCAGGGCTTGATAGCGGAAGAGATAATACTTAGCCTAGGCTAAGAATTGGAGGCGTCACATGACCCCGCCCTCGGAGGCTGCCGCCCCCACGCCTGCCGTCGCCGGCCCGCCCAGCCTGCCGGAGGTCTACCGCAGCGTGCGCGTGCCGAACGCCGGCGGGTTCCTCCGCAAGCTCTTCGCCTTCATGGGGCCGGGCTACCTGGTGGCCGTCGGCTACATGGACCCCGGCAACTGGGCGACCTCGCTCGCCGGCGGCTCGGCCTTCGGCTACACGCTGCTCGCGGTCGCGCTGACGTCTTCACTGATGGCGATCCTGCTCCAGGCGCTCTGCGCGCGGATCGGCATCGTGACGGGCCGCGACCTCGCCCAGCTCTGCCGCGACCGCTTCCCGAAGCCGGTCGCCTACCCGCTCTGGTTCTTCGCCGAGGTCGCAATCTGCGCGACCGACCTCGCCGAGCTGATCGGCACGGCGATCGCGCTCGAGCTGCTGTTCGGCATCCCCCTCCTCTACGGCGTGATCCTGACCGCCTTCGACGCCTTCCTCATTCTCTGGCTGCAGAACAAGGGCGTGCGCTGGCTGGAGGCGCTGATCTTCGGCTTCATCGTGCTGATCTTCGGCTGCTTCGCCGTGCAGATCGCGCTCTCCGACCCCGAATGGGGCGCGGTGCTGCGCGGCTACGTCCCGGCGGTCTCCATCGTGACGAACGAGACGCAGCTCTACATCGCCATGGGCATCCTGGGTGCCACGGTGATGCCGCACAACCTGTACCTGCATACCGCCGTGGTGCAGTCCCGCGCCTGGCAACCCGACGACACAGGCAAGCGGGAGGCGATCAAATTCGCCACGCTCGACAGCACGATCGCGCTGACGCTCGCCCTGTTCATCAACTCGGCGATCCTGATCACCGCCGCGGCGACGTTCCACACCTCCGGGAACACCGAGGTCGCGGAGATCGGCGAGGCTTACCAGCTCATGGCGCCGCTCCTCGGCAGCGCGCTGGCGGCCAAGCTCTTCGCGGTGGCACTGCTGCTCTGCGGGCTGAACGCAACGGTGACGGCGACGCTGGCGGGCCAGGTGGTGATGGAGGGTTTCCTGCGCTTCCGCCTGCCGCCGGTACTGCGGCGGCTGGTGACGCGGCTGATCGCGATCATCCCGGCCATCATCGTCACCTGGTACTACGGCGCGTCGGGCACCGCACAGCTGCTCATTCTCAGCCAGGTGATCCTGTCCGTCCAACTGCCCTTCGCGGTGATCCCGCTGATGATGTTCGCCTCCGACAAGAAGCGCTTCGGCGCGCTGGCGGCGCCGACCTGGCAGCTCGCCTTGGGGTGGCTCATCGCCGCGGTGATCGTCGGGCTGAACGTCAAGCTGCTGAGCGACGCCGCGCTCGGCGGCTGACCGGCGAGGGAGCTCGCGCCTCATCCCTCCGCTGCAAGGCTTGTCCGACCGGGCCCGGCAAGATTACGTGCAATCCATGTCCAGTGCTCTCTCCCCTGTCGTCGTTGCCTTCGGCGTCACCCTCGCGGCCGGGCTCGCGACCGTGCTCGGTGCCCTGTTCGTCGCCCGGGCAGAGCGCGCCAGCCCACGCCTCCTTCCCTTCGCGCTCGCCTTCGCCGGCGGGGCGATGGTCTACGTCTCCCTCGTCGAGATCCTCCCGAAGGGGCATGCGGCGCTGGCGGAGGCCCATGGCGACCGGGGCGGCTACGCGCTCGCGACCCTCGGCTTCTTCGTCGGCGTCGCCCTACTCGTCCTGCTGGACCGGCTGGTGCCGAACCCGCACGCGGATGCCCGCGGGCACGGGCATGCGCATGACGAGGCCGAGCGGGCGCGGCTGACCCGGCTCAGCCTCCTCACCGCCGCGGCCATCACCGCGCACAACCTGCCGGAGGGGCTCGCCACCTTCTTCGCGACGCTCGAGAGTCCGGGCGTGGGCGCGCCGCTGGCCGTGGCGATCGCCCTGCACAACATCCCCGAGGGCATCTCCATCGCCGTGCCCGTCTTCTACGCCACCGGCAGCCGGGGGAAGGCGGCGCTGGCGGCGCTGCTGTCCGGGCTCGCCGAGCCGGTCGGGGCGCTTGTCGGCTGGGTCGTGCTCGGCGCCGTCCTGCCGCCCTCGCTCTTCGGTCTCGTCTTCGCGGTCATCGCCGGGGCGATGGTGTTCCTCGCGCTCGACGAGTTGCTGCCCTCCGCCCAGCGGCATGCGCGCGGGCACGACACGGCCTACGCGATGGTGGGTGGGATGGCGGTCCTGGCCGTCAGCCTCGTCCTGTTCCGCTAGGCTTAGCAGGGGGCTCGGTCGCGACACCGGCGTCTGACACCACAAAAAGTGCTCGGAGGCGAAAGGAAGGGGCTTGAACCTCCAGCTGCTGGAGGTCCTACCTCCCTGGCCCGTGAGGGGGCCGGCGGAACGCCGGTCCCGCCGGGAGACGCACTCGCCATGGACCAGACGCCCACCCAGCAGCAGGCCGGCATCACCCGCCCGGAGGCGCCCGAGGCACCGGCCGAGACGCGGCGCGACTTCCTCAAGCTTACCACCGGCGCCTTCGCGGCGGTGGGCGTCGGCGTTGTCGCCTGGCCCTTCATCCACTCCATGAATCCAGCCCGCGACACGCTGGCCATGGCGACGATCGAAATCGACCTCTCCCCCATTGCTGAGGGCCAGGCGGTCACGGCGATGCTCCGCGGAAAGCCGATCTTCGTGCGCCACCGCACGGCCGCCGAGATCCAGGCCGCGCGGGCCACGCCCATGTCGGAGCTGAAGGACCCTGCTCCCGACCAGGGCCGGGTGCAGCGGGACGCCTGGCTGGTCCTCGTCGGGGTCTGCACGCATCTCGGCTGCGTGCCGCTCGGACAACGCGCGATGGACAACCGGGGCGACTACGGCGGCTGGTTCTGTCCGTGCCACGGAAGCCACTACGACACGTCCGGGCGCGTCCGGAAGGGTCCGGCGCCGACCAACCTGCCGGTGCCGACCTACACCTTCATCTCGCCGACGCAGATCCGGGTCGGGTAGGACGCGCCGTCACCGCCATCCGGCGCGCTGCATCAGGCGCAGCGCCTCGGCCGCGTGGGCCTGGAGTTGGCCGGCATTCACCGGGTCCTCGCGGTATTCGCCGAGGGAGAGCAGCAGCGGGTGCACAGGCGTGCCAGGCACGACCGGGTACTCCATGTTGCCCTCCGCGAAGAGGCCCTGGGCCGCAGGCTCGGTCATGTATTCGAGGAAGCGGACCGCCGCGTCCCGGTTCGGCGCGCCGGCGACGACCCCGGCGCCGGAGACGTTCGCATGGGCCCCGCGGTCGGACTGGTTCGGCCAGAGGACCCCCGTGCGCTCCGCGATCGCGCGATCCTCCGCGCTGCCGGAGCGGGCGAGCAGGCCCCAGTAGTAGGTGTTGGCGACGGCGATCGCGCCCTGCCCAGCCGCCATCGCCCGGATCTGGTCGGTGTCGCCGCCCGAGGGCGTGCGCGCCAGGTTGGCGACGACGCCACGCGCCCAGGCTTCGGTCGCCTCGTGGCCGTTGGCCGCGATCATCGAGGCGGTCCAGCCGATCGAATAGATGTTGGAGGAGGAGCGGGTGAGGACGGTGCCTCGGAACTCCGGTCGGGCCAGGTCCTCGTAGCGCGCCAGGCCGGGCGGCAGCGGCCGGGCGCGGTCGTGGAACATCACGCGGATGCGCTTCGAGATGCCGAACCAGTGCCCGGCCGGATCGCGCAGCGACGCCGGCACGCGCTCAGCCAGGGCGGCGCTGCCCACGGGCTGCAGGACGCCCGCCTGTCGTGCGCGTTCGAGACGGCCAGCATCCACGGTGATGAGCACGTCGGCCGGGCTGTTGCGGCCCTCCGCACGGATGCGCTCAATGAGCTGGTCGGCTGGCGCCTCGATGAGCCGGGTGCGGATGCCGGTGGCGGCCGTGTAGCCGTCGTAGAGCGTCCGGTCCGTGTCGTAGTGTCGGGCCGAGTAGATGTTCAGCACCCTTTCCTGCGACCGACCGACGCTTGGCAGGGCGGGCAGGGCGGCCAGCCCGAACAGGAGGGTGCGGCGGGACGGCATGGTTTCTCTCCGGCGTAATTGCGAATGCTTCGCACTCGCGTCTTACGCTTGAACATGGACGAATGTCAATCAAGGCGAGGCCTTGAACCTCCAGCCGCTGGAAGTGCCAAAGCAGAGCCCCAGGGCTCGGGGACACATGGCACGAGGATCACCACGCGGCGGGACCTCCGCCGCACGACCGCAGGCGACCCTTGATCAAGGAGCACTCCGGACGGCCGATCCCTGGGGACACACCCGGCGCGCGGACCGGCGGATGCTGACCGCCGCTGCCGCAGGGCTCGAAGCGCGGGGCAGGCATCCCTTCTTCCAGGGCGTCGTCGAGGACTACCTCGCGCGGCTCGGCCTGGGCGGCGCCGAGAGGGTGCTTGACCTCGGGTGTGGCACGGCGCTCGCGGCCCGCGCGATCGCGCGCCGTTTCCCTTCGGGTCCGCCGGTCGCCGCGGTGGATATCAGCGAGCACCTGCTCGGCATCGCCCGCCGCATGGCCGCGGAAGAGGGTTGCGCCGACCGCATCGCCTTCCACGCCGGCGATGCCCACCGGCTGGCCTTTCCGGACGGCAGCTTCGACGTGGTGCTGATGCACACCCTGCTCAGCCATGTCGCGAGCCCGGCCGCGGTCCTGGTGGAGGCGCACCGGCTGCTCCGCCCTGGCGGAGGCCGGCTGGTCGTGTTCGACGGGGACCAGGCGTCGCTGACCTTCGCCACGGATGCCCCCGACGGCGGCGAGGCATCCGACCGCGTCCTGCAACGGGCGGGCGCGGCGCATCCGCGGGTGATGCGGGCCATGCCCCGTCTCCTGGCGGATGCCGGCTACCGGCTGCTCGGCATGCGCAGCTACCCGGTGACCGATATTGGCCGGGCCGATTTCTTCCGCTCCGCCCTCTCCTCCCTCGCGGGGCAGCTGCCGACAACAGGTGCGATGTCGGCCCGCCAAGCCGCAGACCTCGCCGAACGGCTCCGGCGCGCCTCGGAGGGGAACCGCTTCTTCGGCGCCATGACCTTCTACACCTACATCGCTGTCCGCGGAGGGTGAGGGGTGATGCCCGGAGGCGGATACCTGCGCTGGACGCATCGCGGCCTTTCGCCACCGAAGGCCAAGAGTTCGCGCAAACCCTCTTGAACCTCCAGTGGCTGGAAGTCCCATAACCCTCGCCGACGCGACGGGTGATGGTCATGAACGAGACGACGCGGGTGGCCTGGCGGGTGGAGGGCATGGACTGCGCCTCCTGCGTGGCAAAGGTGTCGAGGGCGGTCGAGCGCCTGCCCGGCGTCTCCGACGTCGAGGTGAACCTCATGGCCGAGCGGCTGTCGCTGTCGCTCGCGCCGGGCGCGAGCACGCCGGACGCGGTGGCGAGGCAGGTCGAGGCGCTCGGCTACAAGGCGCACCCGCTGGCCGCGGCGCTGCCCGGCCCGGGACACGCCGATGCGCATGGACCCGATCACGGGCATGACCACAAGCATGACCACGCCGCGCCCGCGGCGGCGGGCCACGACCACGCCGCCGGCGGTCCCGGCGGCCGCGCGGGGGAGGGCGTCGCCCTCGGCCACGCGCACGCCGACCACGACGACCCGGCCGACGCCGAGAAGCCCTGGTATGCCACCGGCAAGGCGAGGCTCGTCTGGATCCTCGGCGCGCTCGTCGGTGCCGCCTGGGGGCTCTCCTTCTTCCTGCCGGAGCGGCTGACCTACCCGCTCTTCCTCGCGGCCACCCTCGTCGCGCTCGTGCCCTTCGGGCGCCGCGCGATCGCGCTGGCCCGCGCCGGCAGCCCGTTCTCGATCGAGACGCTCATGTGCACCGCGGCGCTCGGCGCCGCCGTGATCGGCGCGGCCGAGGAGGCGGCGCTCGTCGTGTTCCTGTTCGCGGTCGGCGAGCTGCTGGAGAACGTCGCCGCCGGCCGCGCCCGCGCCGGCATCCGCGCGCTCGCGCAGCTGATGCCCCGCGTCGCGCTCCGCCTGCGCCCGGACGGCTCGACCGAACAGGTGATGTCCGAGCGACTGGCGGTGGGCGACCTCGTGCTCGTCCGCCCCGGCGACCGCGTGCCCTGCGATGGCGTCATCGAGGACGGCCACTCCGCGCTCGACGAAAGCCCGGTGACCGGGGAGAGCGTGCCGGTGGCGCGCGGCCCCGGCGATCACGTCGTCGCCGGCTCCATCAACGCCGACGGCACGCTGCGCGTCCGCGTCAGCCGCGCTGCGGCCGACAACACCATCTCGCGCATCATCCGCATGGTCGAGGAGGCGACCGCCTCCCGCGCCCCGACGCAGCGCTTCATCGAGCGCTTCTCGGCCTGGTGGACGCCGGGCGCGATGATCGTCTCGCTCCTCGTCATCTTGATCCCGCCCTTCGCGCTCGGCTGGGACTGGTGGACGAGCATCTACCGCGGCCTCGCCGTGCTGCTGATCGCCTGCCCCTGCGCGCTGGTGATCTCGGTGCCGGCGGCGATGGCGTCGGGCCTGTCCGCCGGAGCGCGGCGCGGGCTGCTGATCAAGGGTGGCGCGGCGCTGGAGCGGATCGGCGCCGCCCGCACCGTCGCCTTCGACAAGACCGGCACGCTGACCGAAGGCCGCCCCCGCGTCACCGATCTCCTCCCGGCCGAAGGCCGGTCGGAAGACGAACTCCTGTCCTACGCCGCCGCCGTGGAGGCGGGGTCCGCGCACCCCCTCGCCAAGGCTGTCCTCGCCGCGGCCGAGGCGCGTGGCGTCACGCCGCTGGAGGCGCGGGGCCAGGCGGCGATCCCCGGCAAGGCGGTGCTCGCCACTGTCGGCGAGCGACGCATCAGCGTCGGCAGCCCCCGTCACGCCGCCGAGGCCGGCGTGGCTCTGGGGGGCCTCGCCGCCGAGCTCGCGCGCCTGGAAGGCGAGGGCAAGACCGTCGCCGTGGTGCTGATCGAAGTCGCCCCCCTCGGCCTGATCGCCTTCCGTGACGAGCCGCGCGCCGACGCCGCCGCAGGCATCGCCGCCCTCGGCCGGCTCGGCGTGCGCCCCGTCATGCTCACCGGCGACAACCGCCGCACCGGCGAGGCGATCGCCGTCTCGCTCGGCCTCGACGCCAAGGCGGAGCTGTTGCCGGAGGACAAGCTGCGCGAGATCGCGCGGCTGAAGGAGCGCGGTCCCGTGGTGATGGTCGGCGACGGCATCAACGACGCGCCGGCGCTGGCCGCTGCCTCGGTCGGCGTCGCCATGGGCGGCGGGACCGACGTGGCGCTGGAGACGGCCGATGCCGCCGTGCTGAAGGACCGCGTCGGCGGCGTCTCCGAGCTCGTCGGCCTGTCGCGCGCGACCATGGCGAACGTGAAGACCAACGTCGCCATCGCCATCGGCCTCAAGGCGGTGTTCCTGGTCACCACCCTGCTCGGCATCACCGGCCTCTGGCCCGCCATCCTGGCCGACACCGGCGCGACCGTGCTCGTGACGCTGAACGCGCTGCGCCTGCTCGCCTGGAAGCCGGCCGCGTGACGGCGGGCGGTCACGAGGGGCACGACCACGGCCCGGCCGTCACCGGGGAGAGCGAGCGGCGCATCCGCCTCGTCTTTCTCATGACCGCCGGCTACGCGGCGGTCCAGGCGGCGGGCGGCTGGTTCTCCGGCTCGCTCGCACTGATCGCCGATGCCGGGCACATGGTCTCCGACGCGGCCGCGCTGCTGCTGGCGCTCATCGCCTACCGCGTTGCGGCCCGGGCCGCCGATGCCGCGCGCACCTATGGCTGGCACCGCGTGCGCGTGCTGGCGGCGCTCGCCAACGGCGCAACGCTGCTGCTGCTCGTCGCATGGATCGCGGTGGAGGCGCTCGGCCGCCTGCGCGAGCCGGTGGAGGTATTGGCCGGGCCGATGCTGGCCGTCGCCGTGGTCGGCCTCGCCGTGAACATCGGGGGAGTGCTCATCCTGCGCCGGGGCGATGCCGGCGATTCCAACCTCCGCGGCGCGCTGCTGCATGTGATGGGCGACCTGCTCGGCTCGGTGGGAGCCATCGCCGCTTCGATCGGCATCATGCTGACGGGCTGGACGCCGCTCGATCCGCTGCTGTCGGTGCTGGTCGCAGGCCTCGTGATCCGCTCCGCCTGGGGCCTCGTCGCGGAGTCGCTCCGCGTGCTGCTCCAGGCCGCCCCGCGCGGCCTCGACGCGCGGGCGGTGGAGGCCGACCTCGCGGCCGTTCCCGGCGTTGCGGAGGTCGGCCACTTCCACGCCTGGACCCTGACGGACCGGAGCGACGTCGCGACCGTCCATGTCACCCCCGCGCCCGGTGCCGATCCCCTGGCCCTGCCCGCGCTGGTCGCGGCGCGCCTGCGGGAGCGGCACGGCATCGACCACGCGACGGTGCAGGTGGACCCGCCCGGTGCCATCGCGCCCGCGGCACATTGAGGAGGCCTTGTTGACCGTTCCCTTCGACTGCCCGCGCTGCGGCACCGTCCTGACGATGAGCGAGCGCGCCGGGGTGGAGATCGACTACTGCCCGCAGTGCCGGGGCGTGTGGCTCGACCGCGGCGAGCTCGACAAGATCCTCGAGCGCGCCGACGCGGCGCCCCAGGGGCCTCCCGCCGCGCCGTCGGCGTGGAGCGCGCCGGCAGCCGGCGGCTGGGCGCCAGGTGCCACGCCCGGAAGCAGCTCCTATGGCGGCGGGCACCACGGCGGCCATGGGCGCCGCAAGTCCTGGCTGAAGGAGATCTTCGATTGAGCGGCGGATTGCATCCTGCCCGTCCCTGGCTCGTCGCGGCCATCCTCCTCGCGTGGCAGGTGGTATCGGGCGTCGCGGCCGCGCAGGACATTCGGGCAGGAACCCTGGTGATCAACGGAGCCTGGGCGCGCGCCGTGCCGGCGGATGCCCAGGCGACGGAAGGCTTCGTCGTCGTGCGCAACACCGGCCCGCTGCCGGATCGCCTGATCGGCGCCTGGTCGCGGCAGGCCGAGACGGTGCAGCTGCGCGAGCGCGATCCCGCGTCCGCCACGGCCTTCCGCAGGTCCGAGGAAGGCCTGCCGATCCCTGCCGGAGGCGTGCTCACGATGGAACCCGGCGGGCCGCATCTTGCCCTGACAGGCCTGCGCGAGCCGCTCGGCCCCGGCGCCGCCGTCGGGGTCGTGCTCCGGTTCGAGCGGGCCGGCGAGGTCACCGTCCAGCTGCGCGGACACGACCATTGAGCAGCGAGGACGGAGTGCGGCGCCGCTTCCATGCGGCACGGCGGCGCCGGTCGCTGGCGATCCTGGCGGTCCTGCTCGCACTCGTCGGCCTGTTCTACACCGTCAGCATGGCGCGCGTCGGCAGGCAGCTTGAGCTGCGGCAGGCCGGGCCGGCGGCCCGCCCGTGAGCGCCCATTCCCACACGCTGCCTGCGTCGGCCGACGCGGCCACCCGGCCGCAGCGCCGGGCCATGCTGCTGCGCGGCGCCTCCGCACTCGGGCTTGGGTTGCTGACGCCGCTCGCCTTCGCGCCGCTGCACCTGCTGCCGGCCTTGTTCATCGGCCTCGGTGGGCTGTTCCTGCTGCTGGAGCGCACGCCCTCGATCCGGGGTGCCTTTCTGCTCGGCTGGCTGTTCGGCCTGGGCAGCTTCGCGGTCGGGCTGTCCTGGATCACCGAGGCCTTCTCGGTGGACGCGGAACGCTTCGGCGCGCTCGCCTGGCCCGCGCTCGCTGCGCTCGCCGGCGGCCTGGCGCTCTTCCCCGCGATCGCGCTCGCGGCGGCGCGCGGAGTGGCGGGGCAGACGGGAGGAGGACGGCTGCTGGCGGCCCTCGCCGCCTGCTGGAGCACGGGCGAGTGGCTGCGCGGCACCGTGCTGACTGGCTTCCCGTGGAACCTCGCCGGCCATGCCTGGGGCTTCGCAGACGCACCGCTGCAACTCGCCGCGCTGGTCGGAATCCACGGGCTCGGCCTCGCGACGGTCCTCATCGCCACCCTGCCGGCCCTCGCCGTTTCCGCACGGCGCCTCTGGCCCTTGCTCGCCGCCGTCCTCGGCGTGGCGAGCCTCTGGGGCTTCGGCGCGCTCCGGCTGGGCCAGCCGCTGCCGTCCGACCTTCCGGATGTGCGGCTCCGCCTCGTGCAGCCGGATGTGGCGCAGTCGCTCAAATGGGCGCCGGAGGAACGCGCGCGAATCCTCGGCGAGCTCCTCGCGCTCAGCCGCGCTCCGGGCAGGGCGGGCGCACCGACGCATGTGATCTGGCCGGAGACCGCGGTGCCTTACCTCGTCGCCGAGGAGGCGTCCGTGCGCGCGGCTATGGCGACGGCCGTGCCCTCGGGTGGCGCGCTCGTCACCGGCGCCGTGCGGCGCGCGCCGGACTTCCAGGCCCGGGCTGCCATGCGCAACAGCGTCCTCGTGCTCGACGAGACCGGCGCGATCACCAGCGACGGCTATGACAAAATCCGGCTCGTACCCTTCGGCGAGTATGTGCCGCTCCGCGAATGGCTGCCGGGCGTGCCGAAGCTCACCGACGGCGCCGTGGACTTTTCGCCCGGACCGCCGCCCCTCGCGCTGCCGGTGCCGGGATTGCCGCCCGCCCTGGTGCTGATCTGCTACGAGGCGATCTTTCCTGGACGCCTCCCGGCCGCCGGTCCTGGGCCCGCGTGGCTTCTGACGGTGACCAACGATGCCTGGTTCGGCACCTCGGCCGGGCCGCACCAGCACGCGCTCGCGGCCCGGCTGCGAAGCGTGGAGCTCGGCCTGCCCATGATCCGCGTCGCCAATGGCGGCATCTCCTTTGTCACCGACGCCTTCGGGCGCGAGCGGGCTAGGCTGCCGCTCGGCGCGCGCGGCGTTCTGGACTCTCCCCTACCGGCGGCCTTGCCGGACGGGACGCCCTATGGCCGGTTCGGCGACACGCCGCTCCTCGCCACGCTCGCCCTCCTGCTTGCCGGGGTCGTCCTGACGCGCGGGCGGACGGCATGACGCTCGAGCTCTCCCTCTTCGGCCTGGTCCTCGCCTTCGCCGGCGGCATGGTCTCCTTCCTCTCGCCCTGCGTGCTGCCGCTGGTGCCGGGCTACGTCGCCTGGGTGGCGGGCACCGACCTGGCGACCGCGCGGGTGGAGCGCTGGCGGGCGCTCCGGCTCTCGGCCTTCTTCGTGCTCGGCTTCGGGCTCGTCTTCGTGGGCCTCGGGCTCGGCGCCACCGCTGTCGGCGGGCTGCTGCGGCGCTGGTCCTACGAGCTGACGGTCGCCGCCGGGCTGCTGATCGCGGCCATGGGCCTCCTCCAGATGGGCCTGCTGCGCCTCGCGCCCCTGATGCGCGACCTGCGGTTCCGCCCACCGGCAGAGGGCGGCGGGCCGGCATCGGCGACGCTGATCGGGGTCGCCTTCGGCTTCGGCTGGACGCCCTGCATCGGGCCGGTGCTGGCCGGCGTGCTGGCCGCCGCCGCGCTCACCCCCGGCGCCGGTGCGGGACTGCTCGCCGCCTATGCCCTCGGCCTCGGCGTGCCGTTCCTGCTGGCCGCCTTCTACCTGCCGGCGGCGATGGCCCGGGCGCGGCGCCTCGGGCGGCTCGGCCGAGCGCTGCAACTCGGCAGCGGGGCGGTCATGGTGGCCTTCGGAATCGCGATCGCGACCGGCGAGATCACGCGCCTCGCCATCTGGTTCCTCGAAACCTTCCCCTGGCTCGCGAGGCTCGGCTGATGGAGATGGCGCTTGGCTTCGTGGAGCGCTGGGGCGCCTGGGTCTATCCGGCGCTGGCGCTCTATGCGGCGGTGAAGTCAGGGTTGCTTCCGGTCTTCGCAGCCGGCGCCGCGGCGGCCGGCGTGCTCGACCTCGGACTCGTCGCCGTCGCGCTGTTCGGCGGCACCGTCCTCGGCGAGGAGGCGAAGTTCCACGCCGGCCGATGGCTGGGGCCGCGCCTCTCCGCGGGACGCCCTCGCCTGTCCCGCGCGGTCGAGCGCACGCGTCGCGCGGCGGAACGCTGGGGGGCGGCCTGGGTCCTGCTCTACCGCTGGCCGAAAGGTGGCCGCACGCTCGGGGCGCTGCCACTCGGCGCAGCCGGCTGGTCCTGGCGGCGCTTCGCCCCGCTCAACCTTGCGGGCGCCGCGATCTGGAGCGGCGGAATGCTCGGCTTGGGCTGGCTTGGCGGGGCCGCGATGCTCGGGGCGCTCGACCGGTGGGGAGGTGCCGTCACCGCCCTCCTGTTGGTGGCGATGCTGGTCATGCTCGGCCTTGCCTGGCGCGGTGCCCGAACCCGCGAGGGCATCGCATGAGGCGCTGGGGCCTGCTCGCCGCGCTTGTCGCGATCCTCCTCGATCAGGCGAGCAAGGCCTGGGCGTTGGCCGCGCTGTGGCCGCCCTACAGCGAGGGGATCACGCTGCTGCCCGTGCTGAACCTGCGGCTCGGGTTCAACACCGGAGTCACCTTCGGGATGTTCCGCGAGAGCGCGGCCGAGGCCGTGTGGCTGCTCGTCGCGATCAAGCTCGCGATCGTCGGCTTCCTCGGCTGGTGGCTGTGGCGCACGCGGTTGCGTGCGGAGGCTATCGGCCTCGGCCTCGTCATCGGGGGTGCGCTGGGGAACGTGCTCGACCGGGTGCGACAGGGCGCGGTCACCGACTTCGTGGACGCCCATTACGGCGGCTGGCACTGGCCGACCTTCAACCTCGCCGACGTCGCGATCGTCTGCGGCGTCGCGCTGCTGATGCTTGCGGGGCTGCGCGCGCCCGCCCCCACCTCCTCCGATCCGATCAAGCCGGGAGAAAGCCTATGAAGACCACCCGCCGCACCGCGACCTTCGCCCTTTTCGCTGGCGCCATGGCCCCCGCCGCCCGCGCCCAGCAGGCGCAGCCGCCCTTCGTGGTGACGCCGCCAACCGACGCCACGCCCCGGCCGCTGCCGGGCGAGCGCACCATCGGGCGGGAGGATGCGCCGGTTACGGTGATCGAGTACCACTCGCTCACCTGCGGCAACTGCGCCCGCTTCCACACCGAGATCTTCCCCAAGGTGAAGCGCGCCTTCGTCGAACCGGGGCTCGTGCGCTTCGTCCTGCGCGACTTCCCCCTCGACCGCGTGGCGCTCGACGCCGCTGCGGCGGCGCATTGCGCCGGCCCGGAGCGGTTCGAGGCGCTGATCTCCACCTTCTACGCCAACAAGGAGAGCTGGGCGCACAGCCCCGACGCGCGCGCCTGGCTGCGGCGCACCGTCTCGCTCGCCGGCGTGCCGGCGGAGCGGCTGGAGGCCTGCTGGTCGGACCGCGGCTTCACCGACCCGATCATCCAGTCGCGGCTCGAGGGGACGCGCCAGTTCGGCGTGGACGCGACGCCGTCCTTCGTCATCGGCGGGCGGCTGCACCGCGGCGTGCTCTCCTTCGAGCGCTTCTCCGAGCTCGTCCGGCCCCTGCTGCCAGCCGGCGCGGTGCCGCGTGGCTGAGCGGCCGTTGTCCGGATCGCCAGCCAGGCCAGCCGCCCGCCTGGACGACGTGGACCGCATGAAGGGGATGGTGATCCTCCTCGTCGCGCTCGGCCACGTCGTCGCGCGGGAGCCGCCGGCCGGGCACGCCTGGTGGGACACGCTGCGGGCAGCGATCTACGCCTTCCACATGCCGGCCTTCCTCTACCTCGGCGGGCTCGTGATGGCGCATACGGGCGGGCTGCGGGTCGGTCCGGGCGAGGCGTACCGCGACTACCTTGGCCGACGCGCCGTCCGGCTGCTCGTCCCCTTCTTTGCCCTGGGGCTGCTCGTCGTCGCGGGAAAGCTCGCGCTCGCCCCGTTCCTGCACGTGGACAACGCGCCCGAGGATGCCGGCACGGCCCTGCTCGGGCTGCTTTGGGACACATCGCGCAGCCCGTCGCTCACCGTCTGGTACGTCTTCGTGGCCTTCGTCTACGCGGCCGCCCTGCCGCCTCTGGTACGCCTCTCCGGCGGGAGCGTCGCGCCGGCGGTGGCGCTCGCGCTGCTGCTCTTCGCCCTGCCGGTGCCGCCGATCGCCTATCTCGACCGCGTCGCGGGCTACGCGGTGTTCTTCGCCGCCGGGCTGGTGGCCGGCACCTGCCTGCCAGCCTGGCTCGCCGTCGTGGACCGGCACCGCGGCGCCTTCCTGCTGGCGTTCCTCGCCTCGCTCGGCCTCGTACTGATGCCGGGCGTCCCGCCGGATCTCCGGATGCTGGTGGCGGGCCTCCTCTCGATGCCGGCGCTGCACGCGCTGGCGCGCCATCCCGCCGTCGCACGTCAACGGATCTGGGCGTGGCTCGGGGCGTATGCCTTCGTGATCTACCTGCTGAACACGGTCACCATCGGCTTCACCAAGGCGGTCATGTTCGAGGTGTTCGGAACGTGGGACGGGGCGAACTTCTTCTTCTTCGCACCGACCCTCTTCGCCGCAGGTCTGCTCGGGCCCGTTCTGGCGAAGGTGGTTTTGTTCCGCCGCATTCCGGTTCTGGACCGCCTCACCAATTGACAGAGCACCATCTTATGCATAGGGGCGCAGAGATAGCATCCATCTCGGAAAGCGGTGCTCTTGGCTTACGCCTAAATCTGCTTCGGAGACGGACTAACCAATCGCTGGCGCCTCGGCGATACATGTATTTCAATTTTGTAATAAAAGGGTACGAGGTTTTGCGTTAGAGGCGTGTACGCGGTGCGAGATGCTTGCTGAACCTCTCAAGCCTTTGAACCTTCTTCTGATGGAGGCTTTCGCGTGATTTCTCGTCGGCTGCTGTGGAGTCTGCTTTTGACGTCCATGAGCGCAGGGTCTGCGCTGGCGCAGGGGGCGCACGCGCATGCCAGCCATGGCGGTCAGGTCCAGAAGATCGGCGCATACGAGGTCGAGTTCGTGGCCCGTGGTGGTCAGATCCAGCTCTATATCCTCGACGATCAGGACCGTCCGGTCGATGCGGGGCAGTTCCGTGCGACGGCTGTCGTGCTCGCGCGCGGGAACGATCAGCGGAGTGTTGACATGGCGCCGGCCGGTGAGAACCGCCTCGCGGCGCGGCTGGACTTTCCCGTGGACGGCCGTGTCCGCGCTACGGTGACGCTGCGCGGCACTGGGGGTGCCGAGGTAGGCCGGGCTCGCTTCTCAGTCGATCAGGCACGCTGAAACGCCGGTTCAGCAACGAGACGCTGGTGACGGCAGTGGGCCATGGCAGGAGGGGCAGGACGGGGTGGGCACGGCGTGTCCTGCTCCGCCTGTGCATGCTTGCCATCCTGCTCCCGGCGCTGGTCGCCACATGGCCCTCGACCGCAACAACAGGCAATCCTGATTTCGGTGTGGCTGCCTGGATGGCGGATGACCCGGCCGATAGCAGACCGGAGGTGCCGGGCCTGCGCGCGCATGACCTCTCCTGCGCCCACCATTGCCAAGCGCCTGCTCCGCAGGCCACGCGCGTCCTCGCATCGATCCGGCCGTCCCCCCCGCTCTCCGGATGGCACGAGAATGCCGGGCCATCGTCTCCCCCTTCACCCCTGAAGCGCCCACCCAGGGCCTGACCGACACAGGACCGTACTGCCCGGGCTCCGCTTCTCGCGGACGCCCATGATGCAACCTGTTTGCCGGTTTTGGGCTCATGCGCTCCCCTTGTCTGCCAATCCTGGCGGCCCTCTTGCAGGCCGCCACCATAACCCCTGCTCTCGCCCAGGATGGGGCGCCGGCCCGGCGTCGTGCGGCCGCGCTGCCGCAAGCTGGTGCCGAAGCGCTGCGTCCAGGCGCGGCCCTGAACGCGCTTCTCGAGGCCGCACAATCCAGGTCACCGACGATCCGTGCCGCCGAGCTCCGGATTGCGGCAGCACAGGGTGAGTTGCGGCAAGCCGGCGTCTATCCCAACCCGGAGCTCTCGGTGGACGCCGAGAACATCGGAGGCTCCGGTCCCTACCGAGGCACTCGCTCCCTCGAAACGACCGTTGGCGTCGCGCAGCTGCTGGAGGTGAATGGGGCGCGCACCGCCCGGATCGGCTCCGCGCAGGCGGGCTTGGAGGTCGCCCGCCGGGAACTCGAGGTAGCCCGTCTTGAGCTGAAGCGCGACATCACCATCGGCTATGCCGCCTTTGTCACCGCCACCCGCAACGCAGAGGTCGAGCGTGAGCGGCTGCGGCTGGCGGGTGAAGTGGTGCGCGCCACCCAGGCTCGCATGACAGCAGGACGCGACCCTCTGGTGGAGCTTCGACGAGCCGAAGTTGCCCAGGCGAGCGCCCGCATCGCTATCGAGCGTGCAGAGCGCGAGATTGATTCTGCACGCCGCGCCCTCGCTACGCTGCTCGGTGTCCCCACGATCGACGTCGCCGCCGACAACGCCTGGTTCGAGACCATCGGACCGGCGCCGGGAGCCATCGCTCCGCCTGCAGCCGGAAGCAGCCCCGACCTCGCTCGGCAACAGGCCGAGGTCGCGCGCGTCCGGGCGGCGCTCTCCGCCGAGCGCGCCAATGCTTTACCGAACCCCACGCTACGCGCGGGCGTGCGGCAGTTTCAGGATAGCCGCGACACGGCGGCGGTGGTCGGCCTTTCACTGCCGATCCCCGTCTTCGACCGCAACCGTGGTGCTATCGAGCGTGCGGGCTCGGATCTGGCTCGGGCGGAGGCTGAGGCGCAGCAGGCGGCGCTCGCGCTGACGGCATCGCTGACCGATGCGGTGCGCCGCCTGGATCTTGCCTGGCGAGAGGTCGAATCCACCCGGCGGGTGGTGCTGCCGGCAGCCCGCGAGGCGCAGGCGCTTGCGCGCGAGGGTTATGCCGCTGGCCGCTTCAGCCTTCTGGAAGCACTCGACGCCCAGCGCACCTTCACCGAGGCCCGGCTCCAGCTCAACGCAGCCCTCAACGACGTCCACGCCCGCCGGGCGGAAGTCGAACGGCTCGCTGGCCGGCTGCCGCCCCGGGATCAGCGACAGGGAGACCCTCGATGAAACGTATCCTCCTCCTGTCGACCGGGCTTGCGGCAGGCCTCGCGGTCGGCGTCGTATCGCCTGAGGTCACCGGCGCCATCCGCACCTTCGTGGCCCCACAGGCGGCCCAGGGGCAGGCTGCTCCCGCTGGTGCAGGCCATGGCGGCGAGGAGCATCAGGAGGAGGGCGGACTCATCGAGCTCTCCTCCGACCAAATCGAGGCGGCCGCAATCCGGACCGCTGCTGTCGGACCCGGCGCCATCGATCGCCTCGTCACCGTGCCAGCCACCCTCGGGGCCGATCAGGATCGGCTAGTGCGCGTTCCAGCGCGCGTCACCGGCACTGTCGCTGAGCTTCGCCGGCGCCTGGGCGACCAAGTCGCGGCCGGTGACGTGCTGGCCGTGATCGAGAGTCGTGAGATGGCGGAGGCAAAAGCCGACCTCCTCGCGGCGGCACGCCAGGAGGCCCTGACCCGGACGACCCTTGAGCGCGAGCGACGGCTCTGGGAGCGGCGGGTTTCGGCTGAGCAGGACTACCTGAAAGCCCGGGCCGAGGCTGATGAGGCGCGTGTTCGGCTCGACTTGGCACGCCAGCGGCTGGTGGCGCTCGGACTTGGTGAGGCTGAGGTTTCGGCCCTCTTGGCGGCAGGCAACGGCGCCGCCGCATTCCTGCGGAGACACGAGGTTCGTGCGCCGATTGCCGGACGGGTGATCGCGCGTCGCGCCGAAACAGGCGCCGCGGTCGGCGCCGAGGCGGAGCTGTTCACCATTGCCGACCTCTCGCAGGTCTGGGTCGAGCTCCCTGTACGGCCCGATGACCTGATCTATGTCCGGGAAGGTCAGGAGGTGACGGTGACGCCGCCAACTGGCGGCGACGTTTCCGGCAGGGGGCGTATCGCCTTCGTCAGCCCCGTCGTCGACCAAGAAACCGGCGCGGCGCGGGTGGTGGCGACGCTGCCGAATGCCGAAGGGCATTGGCGGCCAGGCACCTTTGCCGTGGCGGTGATCGCTGCCAGCGGCGGAGAGGCTGAGATCGTCGTGCCGCGCGAGGCGATCCAGACGATCAAGGGCGAGAACGTCGTGTTCGTTCGGACCGAGCGCGGCTTCGAGCGCCGCGAGGTGGTGCTTGGGCGTGGCAACGAGAGGGTCTCGGAGGTGGTCTTCGGCCTCGATCCCGGCGACGTTGTGGCGACCGCAAACTCCTTCGTCCTAAAGGCCCAGCTCGCACGCGGCGAGGCAGCCCACTCCCATGCGCACTGACGCCCGAGCCGGCCAGGGGACGCACTGAGCATGATCGATCGCATCCTGACCTTGTCGGTGCAGCACCGCTGGGTCGTTGTCCTGTTGACTGCCTTGGCCGTCGTGGTGGGTGCGATGGCACTGACACGACTGCCCATCGACGCCGTACCTGACATCACCAACAATCAGGTGCAGATCAACACCGTCGCACCCTCCCTGTCGCCGGTGGAGGTCGAGCGCCAGGTCACCTTTCCAATCGAGAACGCGATGGCGGGGATCGCCGGACTGAGGTCGACCCGATCGCTCTCGCGGAACGGCTTCAGCCAGGTGACGGCAGTCTTCGATGACGGCGTCGACATCTATTTCGCCCGCCAGCAGGTGCTGGAGCGGCTCGCCACGGCGCGCGAGAGCATGCCTGCAGGCGTCGAGCCGAAGATGGGAGCGATCTCCACCGGGCTCGGCGAGATCTACATGTGGTCCGTCGAGTTCGCCCCCGAGGGCGATCCGGCAAGGCCAGCACCGCGGGACGGACAGCCCGGGTGGCAAACAGATGGCAGCTATCTCACGCCCGAGGGCGAGCGCCTCACGGATGACTTCCGACGCGCAGCATACCTTCGGACCCTCCAGGACTGGGTGATCCGCCCGCAGCTGCGCACGGTGCGCGGTGTGGCCGGCGTCGACAGCATTGGCGGCTACGAGAAGCAATATCACGTGCAGCCGCACCCGGCCCGCCTTGTCGCACTCGGCCTCACCTTCCAGGACGTCGTGAACGCGCTGGAGCGCAACAACGCCAGCGTCGGCGCGGGCTATTTGGAGCGCGGCGGCGAAGCCTATGCGGTCCGCGCTGATGGACGGGTCGGCAGCATGGAGGAGATCGAGGCCATCCCCGTCGCCTCCCGAGAAGGCGTCCCCATCCGGATCCGCGACGTTGCCACCGTGGCAGTAGGGCGGGAGCTCAGAACCGGCAGCGCCAGCCTGAACGGCGAGGAGGTGGTGATCGGCACGGCGCTGATGCTGATCGGCGAGAACAGCCGCACCGTCGCGGCCGCCGTCGCGGCCCGCGTTGCGGAGGTGAACCGCGCCATGCCGCCCGGTGTGCGTATCCGCCCCGTGCTCGACCGCACGGTGCTGGTGGATGCCACCATCGCGACGGTGTCGAAGAACCTCGCCGAGGGTGCGCTTCTCGTCATTGCCGTGCTCTTCCTCCTGCTCGGGAACATCCGGGCCGCTCTGGTCACGGCCGCGGTCATCCCGATCACGATGCTGCTTACCGCCACCGGCATGCTTCGCGGGCACATCAGCGCGAACCTCATGAGCCTCGGCGCGCTCGACTTCGGCCTGATCGTGGACGGTGCGGTGATCATCACCGAGAACGCCTTGCGGAGGCTTGCTGAGCGCCAGCACGAGGAGGGGCGAACGCTCAGCTTAGCCGAACGGCTGGAGACGGTCGCGGCAGCCGCCAAGCAGATGGTGAAGCCGAGCCTATACGGTCAGGCGATTATCATCCTGGTCTACTTCCCGATGCTGACCTTCAGCGGCGTCGAGGGGAAGATGTTCACGCCGATGGCGCTGACGGTGATCATCGCGCTCGTCGCCGCTTTCGTGCTCTCGCTGACCTTCGTCCCGGCGGCGATCGCCATTTTCGTCGGCGGGCGGGTGACGGAGAAGGAGAACCGGGCGGTCCTGGCCCTTAAAGCTGGCTACCGCCCGGCGTTGCGGGGAGCAACGGCGGCGCCGATTCCGGTCATCCTCGCCACGGCCCTTCTTTTTGGCGCATCGCTGGCTCTCTTCGCGCGCCTGGGCCAGGAGTTCATCCCGACCCTCGACGAGAAGAACCTCGCCGTCCAGGCGCTGCGGGTGCCGAGCACCTCGTTGACCCAATCCCAGGCGATGCAGTCGGTCGTGGAGCGGACCATCAGCCGCTTTCCCGAGGTGGCTTTCGTCTTCAGCAAAACGGGCACGGCGGAGATTGCGACAGACCCGATGCCGCCGAACATCTCCGACACCTTCATCATGTTGCGCCCGCAGGAGCAGTGGCCGAACCCGAGCATGTCGAAAGCGGAGCTCGTGACACGGATCGAGGAGGCCGTCTCCCGGCTCCCGGGAAACGCATATGAGTTCACGCAGCCGATCCAGATGCGCTTCAACGAGCTCATCGCCGGCGTTCGCGGCGATATCGCGGTCAAGATATTTGGCGACGAGTTCGAACCGATGCTCGAGGCCGCCGAACGCGCGGCGGCGATCCTCCGGGCGACACCTGGTGCGGTGGATGTGCGCGTGGAGCAGGTTTCCGGCCTGCCCTTCCTTGACATCCGGGTGAACCGGGCCGCGGCGGCGCGGCGGGGGCTGTCGGTGGCGGACGTGCAGGATGCAGTGGCGATCGCCATTGGTGGTCGCGAGGCCGGATTGGTGTTCGAGGGCGATCGCCGCTTCGACATCGTCGTTCGGCTCCCGGATGCCCAGCGATCGGACTTGGATGCTCTGCGGAACCTTCCCGTGCCGCTGCCGGCTGGGGCCCGCGGGGTCCAGATGGTGCCGCTGCGGGAGGTGGCCAGCTTCCGGGTTACGGAGGGGCCAAACCAGGTCAGCCGGGAGAATGGGAAACGCCGCGTCGTAGTACAGGCCAATGTCCGTGGGCGCGACATTGGGTCGGTGGTCGCAGAGGCTCAGGCGCGTATCGCTCAGGAGGTCCGGCTGCCGCCAGGATACTGGACCGAGTGGGGCGGGCAGTTCGAGAACCTCGTCGCAGCGCGGCAACGGCTTGCGATCGTCGTTCCGGCCTGCTTTGCCCTGATCCTGCTGCTGCTCTTCTCGGCGCTTGGATCCTGGCGAGATGCCGTGGTCGTCTTCAGTGGTGTGCCGCTGGCGCTGACCGGCGGCATCTTCGCTCTCTGGCTGCGTGATATGCCGTTTTCGATCTCTGCAGCGGTGGGCTTCATTGCCCTTTCAGGCGTGGCCGTCCTGAACGGCTTGGTGATGGTGAGTTACATCCGCGAGCTTGCGGGAGAGGGGCGACCCTGGCGCGAGGCCATCATCGAAGGGGCGCTGACCAGGTTGCGGCCAGTCGTCATGACCGCGCTCGTCGCTGCTCTCGGCTTCGTGCCAATGGCGCTCGCAACCGGGACAGGTGCCGAGGTGCAGCGTCCCCTTGCCACGGTTGTCATCGGAGGCCTGATCAGCGCGACGGTGCTGACCTTGGTGGTGCTGCCCGCGCTGCTGGTCCGCTTCGGCAAACCACCGAGCGCTTCACCCACATCCTTTTCGACGTTGTCCGACACCCGCCAGCACCGTCCGCCGACGCCTGCGCGGGAGCCGGCGATGGCAAAGTGAGGCATGGTCATGAGAAGGATCATCTTGGTTACGCTCGCCGGGGCTGGCCTCCTGGGCTGCGCCGGTGTGGGGCAGAGCCGTCTCGATGCCTTGCGGACGGAGCAACCAGCGGCAGTGATGGAGGCAGGAGGCACGTATCAGGATGTTGCCGCTTGCCTTACCGACCACGTGCTGCGAGCCAATTTGCAGGCTGTGCCGAACATATGGCCAGCCGAGCGCCGCGCCACGGTCACAGCGTACTCGACGAGCGGCATCCGGCGGGCCGTGACGTCTCTGCGCCTCGAGTACGAAGTCATCGGCACGGGACCTTCCGCATCCCGCGTGGTTCTCCGCCGGCCCAGCATGCTCATCAAGTCAGGCGATGCGACGCCTGACCTGCGGGCGGCCTTGGGCGCTTGCGGCTTCCAAACGGCGAGCATCGAACGTCAGAGCGTCGGATGACACGCGATCATTCACGGGATCAGAGGTTGCCCCCGGCTGCTCCGGCTGGCATCAAGCCTGCATGCGTGGGCAGGTTGCAATTTGCGCGGCGGGACTGAGCGCAGCCCTGATGCTCACTCCAGGGCGCACGTTGGCCGCGCCCTGCCCGATCGGCATGCCGGTGGCTGGCGAGAAATCCTCGGCCTTCGGCGCGGCGCGAGGCGGGCGGGGCCACAGCGGCGCCGACATCCGGGCGCCGATCGGCTCGCCGGTCCGCGCCGCCTCGGGCGGGGTTGCCACCTTCGTCGGCCGGTTCTTCGACTATGGCCTGATGGTGGAGATCGAGCACCCTGACGGCAGCCGTGCCCGCTACGCCCATCTGGCCCGGTTCGCGCCGGGCCTCTCGGCCGGCGATCGCATCCGCGCCGGGCAGGACATCGGCATCCTCGGCCGCACCGGCCGCACGACGGGGCCGAACCTGCATGTCGAGCTGCGCCGGCACGGCCGGCCCGTGGATCCCTGGCCGTGGCTGACCCGCACCGCCTGCGCGGAATACCTCGAAGTCGCGGAGGCGCCGGAGCGGTGAGGCGCCTCCTCGCCGAGCTGCGAGGGCCGGTCGCGGCCCTCCTCGCGCTGGCGATCCTCGCCCGGCTGGTCACGCCGCTGGCGGCGATGGCAGCGGCAGAGCGCGCGGCGTTCGACGCCACGGTTCGGGCGAGCCTCTGCCTCCCCTCCGGCCTGCCGGCACCGGATGCGCCGGACGCCCCTGCCGCGGAGGCTGCCGGCCATTGCCCCTTGTGCCGCCTGCCGGACGCGGACCCCCTCGCGACGCCCGCCGCGGCGCCAGCCCTGGCAGCGCCGGCCCCCTGGCCGTTGGCTGCCCCGCCCGCATCGCACCTCGCGGATGCAAGCTTGCCACCGCCGCGCGGCCCGCCGCCGGCCCGCGCGCCGCCTCCCTCCCCGACGATCGGCTGAACCCGCCGGCGATCCCGCCGGCCGCCACCTTCGTCCCGGAGTTCTCCTCATGCGTCGTTCCCTCCTGCGCGCGGCCGTGGCCGGCGCGCTGCTGCCCGCGCTCCCCGCCGCCGCACACGACTACCGCGCCGGCGACATCGCCATCGGCCATCCCTGGACGCGCGCCATCGGCGCCGCCGCGCCGACCGCCGCGGGCTACATGTCGCTCCGCAACGGCGGTACCGAACCTGACCGGCTGGTCGCCGCGAGCTCGCCGCGGGCGCGGAGCGTCGAGATCCACGAGATGACGATGACCGACGGCGTGATGCGCATGCGCCCTCTCGCCGGCGGCATCGCGATCCCGCCCGGCGGCACGGCCTGGCTGCGGCCGGGCGGCACCCACCTCATGCTGATCGGCCCGGCCGGCCCCTTCGCGCAGGGCGAGAACGTGCCCGTCACGCTGCGCTTCGAGCGGGCCGGCGAGGTGACCGTGGACCTCGAAGTCGCCGCCGCCGGCGCGCGTGACGCCGCGCCACACGGGCACTGAGGATGCTGCGCGCGATACGATGGGCGGCCTGGGGCGGCGTTGCCGTCCTGGGCTTCCTGCTGCTGGCGACCGCCGGTGGCTGGCTCGTCACCGACGGCCCGCTCGGCGACCGCCGCGTGGCGAGCGGGCCGGCGAGCCTGCCGATCGGCGGCCCCTTCGCGCTGACCGATCACCGCGGCCGCGCGGTGACGGAAGCGGACTTCCGCGGCAAGCCGGTCGCGATCTTCTTCGGCTTCACACACTGCCCGGATGTCTGCCCGACGACGCTCGCCGAGATGACGAGCCTCATCGAGGCGCTCGGCCCCGCCGCGGACCGCATCCACTGGCTCTTCGTCAGCGTGGATGCCAGCCGCGACACGCCGGAGACGATGGCCGCCTACCTGGAGGCCTTTGATCGCCGCATCCTCGGCCTCTCCGGCACCGAGGCGCAGGTCGAGCAGGCGGCGCGATCCTTCCGCGTCTACTACCGCCGTGTGGCGCTGGAGGGCGGCGGCTACACCATGGACCACTCGGCGAGCATCTTCCTGCTCGACGCCGCCGGACGCTTCGCGGGAACGGTGGACTACAAGGAGAGCGAAGCAACGGCGCTGGAAAAGCTGCGCATGCTTGCCGGCGCTGGTCCGGCGTAGGGTAATGCGGTGTCGGACGGCTCGATGATCCCGTGCGATCCGCTCCCCCAGATGGGTCCGAAGTTGCCGAGGGGGCGGGGCCGGAGCCCCGCCCGCCCGGTAGAGTTCAGGCCGTGCCCTTCAGCTCAGCCATGCGCTCGGTGAGGGTCCAGAGCGCCCGGTTCAGCCGCACGTCGCCGTCAACGCCCGTCACCTCGCGCGAGGTCACCCGCCGCGGCCGGTTCTGCGCGTCGCGGCCCCACGCGGTCAGCCCGCCGCGGACGGCGTTCTCCTGCACCCGGTTGAAGGTGCGCCAGAGGTCGTCACCGGCGTCCTCCGCCCGCCGCGGCGCGAGCAGCTGCTCGGCCGTGATCGGCGTCTCGGTCCGCCCCTCGGCGTCGCCGAAGCGCAAGGTCCGCGCCGCCTCGCCGAAGGCGCGCTGCTCGTCACGCGTCAGCGTCACCCCCTGCCACGCCTCCGCCGCCTCCAGCGCGCGGCGCGCGTCGTCGAGCACGGCGAGGCTGCCCTCGACCACCTGCCGCACGACATCTCCCTTGTGCGGCACGCGCACCTCCGCGCCCTCCCGGTCGGCCACGATCATGCCGTTGAGGCACACCAGCCGGAACACGCCGGACATGACGCGGTAAGCGCTCGTGCCGTCGTGCGAGTTGAGCAGCACGATCTCGGGGAAGGTCTGCCCCACGCGCCGTTCCGCCAGCGGCTGTGCGTCGGCGTGACGGAAGCGGAGCAGGTGCTTCGTGTGCCCGCGCCGCCCCGCGTCGCGGGTGCGGGCCTGACCTGCCGCCATCGGCAGGAAGCCGGCGTCGCGGAGGCCGCGGATGACGTCGGCGGTCGGGATGTAGGCGTAGCGCGCGCTGCGGCTCTCGTGCGCCTCCCCAGCAAAGGCGGAGGGCGCCACGCGGCGGATGTCCTCGTCGGTAAGGGGGGTGATGCCGTCGGGGCGGAGGATGGTGGTGCGGCCGATGAACGACATGGTGTCTAGCCCTTTCTCTTGCCTCTCGCAGCGGGAAGCAGCCCCGCTGCTTCCCTGCCCGTCGGCGAGACCGGGGAAGGAGGGGTGGCATGCGGGCGGGCGCGGCCGGGCCCCGGAGGGAGCGTGGCCCCTGGGCCATGCGAGCGAGGGGTCCTGCCGCGCCGTAGGCCGCGTGCCGAGGGGAACCTCGGGGCGGCGCCCCGTGGTGCCCCGCACGACGCCGCGTCCGCGGCGAGAGTGCCGTTTCAGTGCGCCGGCTCAGCGGGAGGAGCCATGCCGCGCATGGCTCCAGCGAGACAGCGGGAAGGCCTTGGAGGCTGCCGCGGCGACGGCGATACTGCGCCTTGCATGAACGAGGGCAGGAACGATGTGGCGAGTGGTGTGGCAACGGGTGCCAGCCGCTTGCCTTGGGACCTGCACCCCGCACTGACCGCGGAGCGCTTGTCGGCCTGCGCGCGATTGCTCGCGCGCGGCCGCGCCGATGCGGTCGCCATGGCCGACCCGTGGGCCGGCGACGACGCCTGGTCCATCGGTTGCCGCGCCTACTCCTTCTCCCGCAACCGGCTACGCCAGGCGGCTGAGGGTGGGCGCTACCGCTGGCTCGGCGTGCTCGATCACACGCACCATTTCGTTTTTCTCATTGATGGCGTGCCGGTGCGCTTCTTCCGCGGCGACGCAGAGGATCCCTCGAAGCGCACGCTCCGCCAGCAGGAGAGCGAGGCGCAGCAGCTCGCGCTGGCCCTTGGCGACGCGGGCGGGTCGGAGGGGCTGATGTTCCGCCTCGCCGTCGAGACCGGCGAGGGCGGCGAAGTGGCGCGCGTCGTCTTCCTCGCGCTCCGAGGTGAGGAGGGCGCGGTGGAGTGCTTCTGGCCGGTACCGATCGAGGTCGAGCCGGTGTCGGTTGGCGGAAGAAGCAACTCCGGTCCGGCAATGCCGCTGCCACTTGCCCGGGAGGATTCGGGGCGTGCCGGGCCGGCCCGGACCAGCCGCCGCGGAGCTTCGACGCGGAAGGCAGCGGAATGACGGCTTTCACAGGCCTGTCATTTTCGCTTCGGTCGCGGGCCTACCCGCAACACCACTGTTGAGACAGTCTACACAGTTGGTCGGCCTGCGGTCGGGCCTGAAGCCGCGTTGCGGACGCTGGCAACTCCGTGCTCCGGATCAACGAATCCAGGCAAAACCCAACTCCATTCCGCTTTAGCGACCGATTTTGCCTGTATTTTCGACCCTCCCTCACGACATCGTATACAACTCAGGCTTGCGGCGGACGGAATCCTGCACGTAGCCTTGCGAGGCGTCACCCGGCGCCGGCAGGCTCGACATGAGAGCGATTTGCGGATTTCGCCTTTCTGTTCTGGACGCTAGGCAGGCCGGCCAGATAGCGGGGCGTGCCCCTCGGCGGGCGCCGTGGCCCGTTTCGCAGCCCAGCAAAGCCGGCGTAACCTCCGGTCCCGCGCGGGGCGCGGGGGAAGCGTGGGAGAGATCGGAGAGGGCGAGCTGCGCGCGAAGCTGCGCGGCGGCGAGCGCATCACGGGGGTCATCGTCGTCGTGCGGACGGCCGACGACACCCTCGAATACACCCCGTTCCTGCTCCTCTCCTGGCGCCGCGGGTACTACCGGATCTCACGCTGGCGCGGCGGCGAGCGGCGCTACCGCGAGTTCGGCCGCCTCCTTCGTCTGCTTCGCGATCTCGGCTGGGTGGACGGCGTCACCGTCTTCGACGCCGCCGACCCGAAGCTCCGCCGCGTGCGCGCCGTGGCGCACGCCCTCGGCGTTCCGCCGGCACCCCGGGGCAAGAACGGGGGTGGCGTTGACCCGGCGCCTGCCGAAGTCCTCGGAAGCGCGCCGCCAGCCGACGGCGACCACGACGACGAGGCCGAGCCGGCCATCTGACGGAAGCACCGGCCTCCTTCGCGAGGCCGTCCGATGACCGGCTGCGAAGCACTGGCCGGGCTTGCCCTCTTCGCCTGCATCGCACGCGACCCGCGTTGCCTGCCGCCGGAGCACGCGCCGCTCCTGCCCTATCTGGCCGCCGTCGCCGAGCAGGAGAGCGGCTTCCGGCCACTGGCCATCCGTGACGAGGCGACGGGGGAGAGCCTCTTCCCGGCCACCCGCGAGGAGGCACTGCGGATCGCCACGGAGCGCGACGCGCGCGGCCACACCCTCGGCATCGGCTGGTTCCAGATCACCCACCGTGCGAACTGGCGCCGCCACGGCCTGACGATCGCCACCGCGCTCGAGCCCTGCGCCAACATGCGCGCCGGCGCGGCGCACTACGCCGCCGACCTGCACGACGCCGCCGCGCGGCGGTTCAACAGCGGCCGCGTCGCCGACGCCCCTCCCCGCACGGTCGTCTATGCGCGCCGCGTGACCGCCGGCGCCGAGCGGATGCGCGGCGCGCTCGCGGCGGAGGCGCCGCCTTCGGCCCCGCCCGCCCCGCCGGAGAGCTGGGACGTCTGGGCCGTGCCCGCGCCGCCGCAGCCGGCGCCCTCCCCTCCTCCCCCCGATGAACCCGAGGCCGCATCGGCGGGCGGTCCACTCGAACCCTCGCGCCTCGTCGTGGAGATCATCCGGTGAAGACCAAGCTCCCGAACCTCCGCCTGCTCCAGCTCGACCCCCAGCAGCGCCAGGTGCTGGCGATCGCCCTCGCGCTCGCCCTCGTGCCGGCGATGGCGCACGCGCAGACGGCGGACACCATCGTCCAGTGGTTCGTCACGACCTATGCGCGCGGCCTCATCAACGCCGGCATCATCGCGCTCGCCATCCTGTTCCTGCTGATGCGCTTCAGCGTCGGCATCGTCTGCGCCGTCGCCGGCGGCGGCCTGCTCTTCGCCAACCGCGATGTCGTCGCCGGCATGTTCGGCGTCTGACCATGGCGGCGCGGACCGAGGCGGAGCGGCGGGAGATGGAGGACACGCTGCATGTCGGCGCAACCAGGCCCGCCATGCTGCTCGGCCTCCCCGTGCTGCTCGCCGTTGCCCTCCTGCTGCTCGGCTACCTCGTCTGGATCAACGTCACCGGCTGGAGCGGGCTGGTCTGGGCGGTGACCGTCACCGGCCCCGCCTGGGTCTTCGCCCGCTTCACGGTCGCCCACGACCTCTACGGCATCGACGTGCTGCTGGGCTGGTTTCGCACCGGCGGCCTCGCCCTCGACCGCGGCGCCTGGGAGGGAGCCTCGACCCGCAGCCCCCTCCCCCTCCGGCTGCCCGCGCGTGCCAGGGGGATGCGCCGTGCTTGACGAGATCCGCGAGCGGCTGACCTTCCGCGACAAGCCGGCCGACGAGTACCTGACGATCGACCGGCACGTGGCCGACGAGGTCTGCATTCTCGAGGACGGCACGCATCTCGCCGTCGTCCGCTTCGACGGCAAGGCGCTCGGCCTCCTCGACGAGGACGGCCGCTACGCGGAGCGGCGCCGGCGCCACGCCGTCTACCGCTCGCTCGCCGGCGCAGGCGTGATGATCTACGAGCACCTGGTCTGCCACGACCGCGTCGAACCCTTCCCGCTCGGCCGCTTCCGCAGCGCCTATGCCGAGGCGCTGGCGCGCGACTACCACGCTGCTATCTCCCCCGGCCTGCTGGCCCGCGAGTGGTTCGTCACGGTCCTGGTGCGCCCAGGCCGGGTCACGGGCCTCCTGCGCCGTGCCCTGGGCAAGACGGCCGAGCGCGACGAGGCGGTCGTGGCGGAGGTCGAGGACCGCTGCGCCACCCTCCTCCGCGCCCTGCCGGACTACGGCCCGCGCCGCCTCGGCATCCGGCTGGAGCGCGGCATCGCCTTCTCCGAGATCGCGGAGGCCATGCGCCTCGTGCTGTACGCGCGCTGGGCGCCCGTGCCGGTGCCCGACGGGAAGCTCGCCGGCGCGATCTACACCGACCGCGCCCTCTGCGACCGGGGCGGAGTGGAGATCCAGGCGTCGGGCGGCCCGGCCTTCGCCCGCAGCTTCGGTTACCGGGACTACCCCGAGAAGGTGCCGCCCTGGGCGCTCGACGGCCTCGCCGCCTTCGGCGGGCGCATGGTGATGACGAACAGTTTCGGCTTCCTCACCCGCGCCTCGGTCACCGACCGGTTCGGGCTGCGCGAGACGCAGATGGAGAACGCCGGTGACCGCGCCGCCTCGCTGATCGAGGGGCTCGGCGACATGATGGACGACGTCGCCAGCGGGCGGACCGTGTCCGGCGACCACCACTGGTGCGTGACCGTCCACGCCGACAGCTATCCCGCGCTGGCCGCCGCCACGGGGGAGATGCGCTCCCTCCTGGTGAATGCCGGCCTCGCCGTCGTGCCGGAGAGTTGGGGGAGCGAGCCGGCCTTCTGGGGCCAGCTCCCAGGTGCGCCGTCCTGGCTGCGCTGCCGGCACGGCGTCATATCCGGCTACAACTTCGCTTCCCTCTCGCCGCTGCTCGGCTTCCCGCGCGGCGGCGGCCGGGGTCACTGGGGCCCGCCCCTCCTCCGGCTCCGCACGGCCGGCTCGACGGCACACGACTACCAGCCGCATGTGGACGGGGTGGGCCACACCCTGCTCTTCGGGCCGACGGGCATCGGCAAGACCGTGATCCTCGCGCTCTGCGCGGTCCTGATGGAGGCCCAGCTTGCGCCCGAGGGTGGTGTCGTGGTCGTCCTCGACGCCGACGGCTCCAACGAGCTGACAGTGCGCGCCTGCGGGGGCGCCTACACCCGGATCCTGCGCGGCCAGCCCTCCGGCATGGCGCCCATCAAGGCGCTGCCCGACACGCCGGAGGCGCGCGCCTGGCTGCTGGAGTTCACGCTCGGCCTGATCCAGAGCGACGGCGGGCCGATGCCCTCCCCCGGCCAGGTCGAGCGGCTGGCCCGCGGCATCACCTTCCTGCTCCGCCGCCGGCCGGAGATCCGCAGCTTCGCCGCGCTCCGCCAGTTCGCCGACCATGCCGAGGGCGGCTGCGGCGAGCGCCTCGCGCGCTGGTGCCGCGGCGGGGCACTCGGATGGGCTTTCGACGGCGAGGAGGACCGCATCCGTCTCGATGCCGGCATCGTTGGCATCGACAACTCCGAGCTGCTGGCCGAGGACGCGGCGACGGTGCGCGCCCCGATGGCCGCCTACCAGCTCTTCCGCATCGGCGAGCGCGTGGGCACCGGCGTGCCCGGCGCCGTGCTGGCGGACGAGGCGCAGGCCTACCTGCCGGACGCCCGCTTCGCAGCGGGGTTCGAGCGCTTCGTCACCCGCCTCCGCAAGGGCAACGGGATGCTGTGGCTGGCCATGCAGCAGCCCCAGGCGGTCCTGCGACACCCGATCGGCCAGGCGCTCGTCTCCAACAGCCCGACCAAGCTCCTTTTCCCGAACCCGGCGGCCGAGGCCGAGGCCTACCGCGAGGGGCTGCACTGCACCGAGGGCGAACTCGAAGCGGTGCGGGAGGGCATGCTCGCCGCGGGCAAGGGCACGTTCCTCGTCAAGCGCGAGGGCGGCAGCTTCGTCGCCCGCGCCGACCTCTCCTCCCTCCCCGACCACCTCGCGGTGCTCTCCGGCAACCCGCGCCGGCGCGCGCTCGCGCACCGGATCATGGCCGAGGTCGGGGAGGATCCCGCCGCCTGGATCGCCGAGTACCGCCGCCGCCACAGGGAGGCCGACCAGCCATGACGCCCATCCGACCCGCGGCCCTGGCCGCCGCCCTCGCCCTGCTGGCCGCCGGCGCCCCGCCGGCGGCTGCCCAGGGCATCCCCGTCTACGACAACGCCAGCAACCTGGCGCGCATCGCGGAGGCCGCGCGGGCGCTCCAGCAGGCGCTGGCCCAGTACCGGATGCTCGAGGCCACCTACAACTCGCTCGCCCACGCTACCGACGTGAGCAGCGTGGCCGCGGCGCTGGGCGGGGCGACGCGCACCTACATGCCGGAGGCGGGCCAAGTCGTCGGCCTCCTGTCGGGGGCGGGGAGCGTCTATGGCGCGGCGAACGGCCTGCTGGCCCTCGGCCGCTACGCGGACGTCGGCGTCGACAGCCCCTGGGCGCAGGAGATGCAGCGCCGCGAGCTGGCGACGGCGAACTTCCGGGCCATCGGGCAGGCGGGGCTGGAGGCCTCGCAGCGGAGCGTCCTCAGCCTCTCCTCCCTGCTCGACCGCATCACGGCCTCGCAGGACGTGACGGAGGTGAGCGCCGTAAACGGCGCGCTCGCCGTCGAGCAGCAGAACATCGAGCACCACAAGGCGCAGATCGCGCAGGTGCAGCTGATGCTGGCGACCGAGGAGAGGGTCGAGCGGCAGCGGGCCGAGCAGCAGCGCTGGGAGAGCGCGCGGACGCTCTACGAGAACACCAGCCCGGTCACGGACACGCTGCGATGAGCCGCCGCCTCCTGGCTGCCGCCATGATCCTCGGGGGCCTCACCGGCGCGCCGCCCGCCCAGGCGGAGCCCTACGACATCCCCTGGTTCAGGGCGCACCCCGAGGCGCGCCGCGCGTGGCTGCAGCGGTGCCACGATGACGTGGCCCTGGCCAAGACGAGGGAGTGCCAAAACGCCGAGCTGGCCGGCACGCGGGAGGAGCTGGGCGCGCCGGCACGCCGAGGCCCGAACGGCCAGCCCGTCTTCCCGCCGGTCCCGCTGCGGCCGGAGTTCCAGCCGTGGCCGCGCACGCGGAACGCCGACCGTG
>NZ_JBNXUO010000030.1:0-60776 GCF_050563535.1 Falsiroseomonas sp. CW058 | reverse complement strand
CTCGATGAGGCGGCGGAGGCGCATGACCGCGCCCGCGCCGCGTTGGAGGAAGCCGAGGCGCCGTGGTTGTCGGCCCTGGCCGCGCTCGGCCTGCCCCCGGCGGCCGGGGTGGAGGAGGTGGAGGCGGCGCTCGCCGAATGGCGCGCGGTCGCCGATGCCGCGCAGGCCTGGCAGGCCGACGAGAATCGCGCCGCGGCGCTGGAGGCCGACGTCGCCGCGCTGGCCCGCGCCGTCGACGCGGTCCTCGGCCGGCTGGAGGCGGGGCAGGAGGAAGCCGATCCGCTCGCCGCGGCGGCTGCGCTGCAGCGCCGCCTGGTGGCCGCGCGCGAGACGGAGGCCGAGGCGCGGGGCCTCGAGGGGCAGGGCGCGAAACGCCGTGCCGAGGCGCAGGCGGCGCGTGATGCCGGGGCGGCGGCGGCGGCGGCGCTCGCGCGGCTGCACGAGGCGGCCGGCACCGCCGACCTCGCCGCCCTCGAAAACGCGGTCGCGCGGGCAGCGCGGCGCGACGTGCTGGCGGCGCAGGTGGGGCAGGAGGAGGCGGAGCTGGCCGCAGCGGGCGACGGGCTCGCCGAGGACGCGTTGCGGGACGAGGCAGCCGGCTTCGACCCCGACCATGTCGAGGCGCGGCTCGACGGGATCGAGGCGCGCCGGCATGAACTCGGCGACCGCCGCACGACACTCGGCGGCCTGCGCGCGCAGCAGCAGGCGGCGCTGGCGGCGCTGGAGGGCGGCCGCGACGCGGCGGGCATAGCGCAGGATTCGCGCCAGCACCTGGCCGATGCGCAGGAGGCGGCGGAGGGCTATGCGCGCCTGCACCTCGCCCGCCGGCTGCTGGGCGCGGCGATCGAGCGGCTGCGCCAGGAACGCCAGGACCCCATGCTGCGCGCCGCGGCCGGCCATTTCCGGCTGCTGACCGGCGGGCGCTATCCGCAGCTGTCGAGCGACGAGGACGACGACGGCCGCCCCCTGCTTTCCGCCGTGCGGGAGGACGGGACCGCCTGCCTGATGGATGCGCTGAGCGAAGGCACGCGCGACCAGCTGTTCCTTGCGCTGCGCATCGCGGCGGTCGAGGCGCATGCCGGCGCGGCCGAGCCGCTGCCCTTCATCGCCGACGACCTGCTGGCCACCTTCGACGACGCCCGCGCCACGGCGGCGCTGCGACTGCTGGTGCGTCTCGGCGCGGCGGTGCAGCCGGTGCTGTTCACCCACCATGCCCATGTCGCCGACCTCGCCGCCGGGATCGAGGGAGCGGAGGTGCTGACCCTTCCGGCGCTGTCGGTCCCGGCGGAGCTGCGCGCCCCCGTGGCCTGAGCCGGCGGGCGCGGCTAGGCTCCGGCCGAGGCAAGGGAAGGAAGCCCGCCATGGATGCCGCCACGCTGCCGCCCGTGATCCGCCTCTCGCCCGAGGATGGGGTGCTGATCGCCCGCGTCGCGCTGCCGCCCGGGGTGCCGCTCGGCGGCGGCGTCGCGGTGGGAGCGCGGCGCATCCCGCCGGGCCACAAGGTGGCCGCCCGGGCCCATGCGGCCGGCGAGCCGGTGCGGCGCTACGGCCAGATCATCGGCTTCGCGACGGAAGCGATCGCGCCGGGCGACTGGGTGCACACCCACAACCTGGCCATGGGCGACTTCGGCAAGGATTATGCCTGGGGCGTGGATGCGAAGCCGACGCTCCCTGTGCCGGAGCCCGCGACCTTCCTCGGCATCCGCCGCGCCGACGGGCGCGCGGCGACGCGCAACTACATCGGCATCGTGACCAGCGTGAACTGCTCGGCCCATGTGGCGGAGCTGATAGCCGGCGCCTTCCGGCGCAACCCCTTCACGGGCGACGACCCCCTGGCCGGCTTCCCCAATGTCGACGGCGTGGTGGCGCTGACGCACAAGACCGGCTGCGGGATGACGGCGGGCGAGCCGCTGCGCCTGCTGCGCCGCACGCTGGCGGGCTTCGCGCGGCACGTCAATTTCAGCCACGTCATCGCCATCGGGCTGGGCTGCGAGGTCAACCAGCTCGGCCCGATGCTGGAGGAGCAGAGGCTGGCAGGGCGGCTGCGCAGCATGGACATCCAGGAGATGGGCGGCACGCGGAAGACCGTGGAGGCCGGCATCGCCTTCGTGCGGGAGGTGCTGGCCGAGGCGAACCGGGTGCACCGCGTGCCGGTGCCGGCGGCCGAGCTGGTGGTGGCGCTGCAATGCGGCGGGTCGGACGGGTATTCGGGCATCACCGCGAACCCGGCGCTGGGCGCGGCGTCCGACCTGGTGGTGCGCCACGGCGGGACGGTGATCCTGAGCGAGACGCCCGAGACCTATGGCGCGGAACACCTGCTGACGCGCCGCGCCACCTCGCGCGAGGTCGGCGAGAAGCTGGTCGGGCTGATGCGCTGGTGGGAGGAGTACACGGCGCGGGAAGGCGCGGAGATGAACGCCAACCCCTCGCCCGGCAACAAGGCGGGGGGGCTGACGACGATCCTGGAGAAGTCGCTCGGCGCCATGGCAAAGGCGGGCACGACGAACCTGACCGCGGTGTACGGCTATGCCGAGCCGGTGACGGAGAAGGGCTTCGTCTTCATGGACACGCCCGGCTACGACCCGGTGGGCGCGACCGGCCAGGTGGCGGGGGGCGCGAACCTGATGTGCTTCACCACCGGGCGCGGCAGCGTGTTCGGGATGAAGCCCGCGCCCTCCATCAAGCTCGCGACCAACACGCCGATGTACGAACGCATGTCGGAGGACATGGACGTGAACTGCGGCACGATCCTGAGCGGGGAGGAGAGTGTCGCCGAATGCGGCGGGCGCATCTTCCGCCTGATGCTGGACGTCGCGAGCGGCGCGCGGACGCGGAGCGAGGGCTACGATTTCGGCGGCGCGGAATTCGCCCCCTGGGTGATCGGGGCGACGATGTAGCGGCGCGCGTGCGTCACCGGCCGAGCGCGAGCCTGCCGATCAGCTCCCGCACATGCAGGCACTGGGCGATCTGGTGGTCGCCGCCGGGGCGGAGCGCGGCGTTCGGCGTCGTCACCCGCGCGGCCCAGGCCTCGCAGGCGGTCGAGCTGTCGAAATAGCGGGTTTCCAGCACCGGCGCGCCGCCGCCGGCCGCCACCGCCATCACCAGCGCCACCCAGGCCCCCATGGTCGCCTCCGCATCCTGTCCGGCGCGGCAACGCGGCCAGGGGGCGCGGGTTGGGCGGAGGACGCCTTGCCGCCGTCAGGCGGCGTCGATCAGCCGCACCCGCTTGCCGTCCACGCCGAGCGCCACCCGGCCCGCCTTCAGCGCCAGCGCGGCCTCCCCGAACACCTCGCGGCGCCAGCCATGCAGGACGGGCAGGTCCTCCTCGCCGGCGGCAAGCCGTTCCAGCTCGTCGCTGCTCGCCAGCAGGCGGGGGGCGACGTGGTGCTCCTCGCTCTTGGCGGCCAGCAGCACCTTCAGCAGGGCGACGAGCGCGGGGGATGGCGCGGCGCCGGCGCGTTCGCGCGGGGCCTCGGGCAGGTCGGCGTCGGGCAGCGCCTTCGCCTCGGCCAGGGCGGCCAGCAGGCTCGCGCCGGACTTGCCCTTGGCGAAGCCTTCGCTGATACCGCGCGCGCGGGTCAGCTCCGCCGCCGTGGTGGGCAGGGTGGCCGCCAGTTCCAGCAGCGTCTCGTCCTTCACCAGCCGGCCGCGGGGGATGTTCACGCGCTGCGCCTCCCGCTCCCGCCAGGCGGCCAGGGCGCGCAGCGCGCCGAGGAAGCGGCGGTTGTGGCTGCGCGGCTTCAGGCGTTCCCACGCCGTCTCCGGGTCCTGCCGGTAGCCGGCGGGATTGGCGAGCTCGGCCATCTCCTCCGCCACCCAGCCGGTGCGGCCTTCCCGTTCCAGCTTGGCGGTCAGGCCGGTGTAGATGCGGCGCAGATGGGTCACGTCGGCGGCGGCATAGGCGATCTGCGCCGGGCTCAGCGGCCGCGCCGCCCAGTCGCTGAAGCGGTGGGCCTTGTCGATGTTGGCGCCGGCCAGGGCGCGCGCCAGCGAATCGTAGCTCACCTGGTCGCCGAAGCCGGCGACCTGGGCGGCGACCTGGGTGTCGTAGATCGGCGTCGGCACGGCACCGAAGCGCAGCAGGAAGATCTCCACGTCCTGCCGCGCCGCGTGGAACACCTTCATCACCGCCGGGTCGGCCAGCAATTCGCCGAGCGGGGCGAGGTCGAGCCCCGGCGCCAGCGCGTCCACCACCGCCACTTCACCCTCGCCCGCCAGTTGCACGACGCATAGCTCGGGCCAGTAGGTCCGCTCGCGCATGAATTCGGTGTCGACGGTGACGAAGCGTTCGCCGCGCAGCCGCGCGCAGAGCGCCGCGAGGCCTTCGCTGTCGGTGACGAGGGACGGCGCGGCTTCGGCGCCGGCCGGGGGCTTGCGGCTCATCCCGCCGTCTTAGCCCCCGTCGCGCCACCCGCCCAGCCCCCGCCCCGGCCCCGCGGCCCGGCGCCCCGTAGGCGCGCCGGGGTGGCGGGCCGCCGGCCGCCCTTGACAGACCCGCCACCCTGGGGCGGTTTGGCGGCCCCTTTCCCAAGCCGTCACGGGTCCCCCAATGCACGCCTACCGCACCCATACCTGCGGCGCGCTCCGCGCAGCCGATGCCGGCAAGACCGCCCGTCTCTCCGGCTGGGTGCACCGCAAGCGCGACCATGGCGGGCTGCTGTTCGTGGACCTGCGGGACCATCACGGGCTGACGCAATGCGTGGTCGCGCAGGGCGCCCCCGGCTTCGCCACCCTCGACGCCGCGCGGCCGGAAAGCGTGGTGACGGTGACCGGGGAGGTGGTCCCGCGCGAGGGGTCCACCGTGAACCCCAAGCTGCCGACCGGCGAGATCGAGCTTCGCGTGCGCGAGGTGGCCGTGCAGTCCGCGGCCGAGGTCCTGCCCATCCAGGTCGCCGGCGACCAGGAATTCCCCGAGGACCTGCGCCTGCGCTACCGCTTCATCGACCTGCGGCGCGAACGCCAGCACCGCAACCTGATGCTGCGCAGCGCGGTCATCGCCTCCATCCGGCGGCGGATGATCGAGCAGGGCTTCACCGAATTCCAGACCCCGATCCTGACGGCGTCGAGCCCGGAGGGCGCGCGGGACTTCCTGGTGCCGGCGCGCAACCATCCGGGCAAGTTCTACGCGCTGCCGCAGGCCCCGCAGCAGTTCAAGCAGCTCTGCATGGTGGCGGGCTTCGACCGCTACTTCCAGATCGCCCCCTGCTTCCGCGACGAGGCCAGCCGCGCCGACCGCAGCCCCGGCGAGTTCTACCAGCTCGACTTCGAGATGAGCTTCGTCACGCAGGAGGACGTCTTCGCCGCGATCGAGCCGGTGCTGGCCGGCGTGTTCGAGGAATTCGCCGACTTCTCCGGCACGCGCCGGTCCGTCACCCCCGCGCCCTTCCCCCGCATCCCCTTCGACCGGGCGATGCTGGAATTCGGCTCCGACAAGCCGGACCTGCGCAACCCGATCCGCATCGCCGACGTGACGCAGCACTTCGCGGGCGGCAGCTTCGGGCTGTTCGCGCGGATCGCGGCCTCGGGCGGGGTGGTGCGCGCCATCCCCGCGCCGGGCGCGGGCGCCAACCCGCGCAGCTTCTTCGACAAGATGAACGAATGGGCGCGTGAGGCGGGGGCGGGCGGGCTCGGCTACATCACCTTCCAGAAGGGTGAGGCCGGCGGCCCGATCGCGAAGAACCTGGAGCCGGACCGGGTGGCGGCGCTGCGGGCGGCCTGCGGGCTCGGCCCCGACGACGCGGTGTTCTTCGCCGCGGGCAAGGTGGAGGAGGCCGCGAAGCTCGCCGGCCAGGCGCGCACCCGGCTCGGCAACGAATTGGGCCTGGTCGAGAAGGACGCCTACCGCTTCTGCTGGGTGACCGACTTCCCGATGTACGAGCGCAACGAGGAGACCGGGCAGATCGACTTCAGCCACAACCCCTTCAGCATGCCGCAGGGCGAGCTGGAGGCGCTGAACACGATGGACCCGCTCGACATCAAGGCATACCAGTACGACATCGTCTGCAACGGGATCGAGCTGTCGTCGGGCGCCATCCGCAACCACCGCCCGGACATCATGCTCCGCGCCTTCGAGATCGCGGGCTATGGCGCGGATGTGGTGGAGCAGCGCTTCGGCGGCATGCTGAACGCCTTCCGCTACGGCGCGCCGCCGCATGGCGGCTCGGCGCCCGGGATCGACCGCATCGTGATGCTGCTGGCGGACGAGCCGAACATCCGGGAAGTGATCCTGTTCCCGATGAACCAGCAGGCCGAGGACCTGATGATGGGCGCCCCCGCCCCGGTGGAGCCCGCCCGCCTGAAGGAACTTTCGATCAGGCTCGATCTTCCGCCCGCCAAGGGTGCCGCGGCGGCGAAGGCGCCCTAAGTTACGCGGGCCGCCGCCGCGGCCGCAGGGCCGGGGCGGGACCGGCCCTGCCCTGTCCCGCCCCGTCGGAGAACCCGGACGACCATGCCGATCGCCCCCCCCACCCGCCGGCTGCTCGGCACCGTTGCGCTGCTCGCCCTCATGGCCGCCCCGGCGGCATCGCAGACCACGCCCGCCGCGCCGCAGCACGGGGTGGCGGCGGAGGCGATCGCCGCCGGCATCGGCCGCATGGCGGCCCACCGCGCCGCCTACCGGCTCGACCTCGGCGAGGCGCGGGGCTCCGGCATCAGCTCGGTCCGCGGCGCCATGATGTTCGAGGTGCAGGATGCCTGCGAGGGCTGGGCCACCCGCCAGCGCATGACGATGACCGTGGTGGACCGCGACGGGCAGGAGGTGGAGACAGTGTCTGACTACGCCACCTACGAGGCGAAGGACGGGTCGCGCCTGCGCTTCTCCCTCACCCAGACCAGCCAGGGCGCGGTCAGCCAGCGCGTCTCGGGCGAGGCGGAGCTGAAGCCGGACGGGTCCGGCCGCGTCCGCTACGCCGACCCGGCGGGGCGGGAGGAGGAGCTGCCCGCCGGCACCCTGCTGCCGATGCGCCACACCGTGCTGGCGGTGGAGGCGGCGCGCGCGGGCCGGCGGCTGCTGGCGGCGCCGCTGTTCGACGGCACGTCCGACGAAGGCGCGCAGGACACCACCACCATCGTCTCGGGCTGGGGCGCCACGCCGGGCCAGCCGCGCTTCCCCCTGCTGGCCGACCAGGCCTCCGGCCGCATGCGCATCGCCTTCTTCGAGCGCGGCGCGGCGACGACGGGCGCGAGCCAGCCGGAATACGAGGTGGGCCTGCGCTACTTCGAGAACGGCGTGGCGGACGAGCTGGCGATGGATTTCGGCGAATTCTCGGTCACTGGCCGGATGCTGGAACTCGCGCCCCTCCCGGGTGGCTGCTGAGGGAGGCGGCCGGCGCGGTCAGCGGACCGCGTCCCACATCCCGCCTTCGGGCGACCAGTCGCGCTTCGGCGGCGCGGCCCGCCGCTCCGGCGTCGGCAGGCGCCAGCCCGGCTGCGCCAGGCGCTTCTCCACCCGGCGCGCCAGGCGGCGCGACGGCGATTCCACCAGCAGGTTCATCGCCACCCCGGCCACCAGCGCCGCCCCCACGCCCAGCGCCGCGACCGCGACCGGGTGCAGGCTGTCGTGGAGCAGGTGCAGGCAGGCCACCAGCACCGGCACATGCACGAGGTAGAGGCTGTAGGAGATGCGGCCGAGCCCGGCCAGCAGCGGCACCCGCAGCGCCGTGCGGAAGCGGCCGGGCTGGCGCGCCAGCAGGATCAGCAGCACCGCGCCCCCGTAGACCGCGATGTCGGACGCCATCGAGAACAGCGCGAAGCAGGCGATGGCGGCGGCGAGGGTCTGCATCCGGTCGAGCCGCGGCAGTTCCGCCGGGAAGGCGAGCGCGAGCGCGACGCCCGCGCCGATGCCGCCCGCGAAATACATCGTCGCCATCACCGTGCTGTGGAACTGCGTGCCGAGCAGCACGCGGTTCTCCGCAGCCCCGCCCATGATGCCGAGCACGCTGACGGCCAGCACCAGCGCCAGGAACAGCGCGACGCGCCCGCGGAAGACCAGCAGCAGGGGCAGCAGCACCGTCAGGCGCCATTCGTGCACCAGCGACCACAGCACGATGTTCAGCCGCATCGTGTCGTTGTTCGCCACCAGCAGCGCGTTGGTCACCACCTGCTCCAGCGTCGGCGGCACCAGCCAGGTGAACAGGCTGTAAGGACGCCAGGCCTCCGGCAGGTCGGGGTCGGCGACCAGCCAGTAGAGCAGCACCGAGAGCAGGACGGAGACGACGACCGGCAGCCCCAGCCGGATGGTGCGCTGCGCCGCGAAGGCGGCGAGCCCCGGCGACCCGCTGGCCAGCAGCGCGCGCATCAGCACGTAGCCGGACAGCACGAAGAAGAACAGCACCGCGGGGCGGCCCACCTCCAGCATCCGCAGCGGCGTCAGGTTCAGCAGCGTGTAGCGCAGGAAGCCGATGCCCGGGATGTCCGGATGGGCGATCGGCGGCACCAGCTGGTGCGCGTGCTGGAGCAGCACCGCGAAGGCGGCAAGCCCGCGCAGCGCGTCGAGTTCGGTCAGGCGGTCGGCGGACGCTGCAACCCTGTCGCTGCTCATCTCGTGGCCGGGTGTGTCATGCACTGGCCACAAAGTATGCAGCGGACCGAGGTTGCAGCGTAACGGAGATACGATCAGTTCGTCGCGAACAGCCCCGCGATCTCCGCGCGGTCGCGCGTGACGGTGAGGGCGAGCATCAGCAGCACGCGCGCCTTCTGGGGGTTGAGGTTGTCGGCGTTCACGATGCCCTGCGCCTGGTAGCGCCGCGCCGGGAAGGTCCGCCCCGACCCCGCGCGCGACGACATCACGACCACGCAGCCGCCCGCCGCGGCCTCGGCCAGCGCCTCGCGCTCGGCAGGGCTGGTGAAGCCCGGCGCGAAGCCGGCGGCGACGATGCCCTGCGCGCCGGCCGCCAAGAAGGCGCGCGTCGCCACGCCGTCGCCGCCCGCAACCGAATAGGCGACATCGACGCGGGGCGGCGCCTCGATCCCGCGGATGTCGAACAGGCGTCCGGGCGGGTAGCGTTCCGGGCGCCGCCAGTAGGTGACGCCGTCGGCATCGACATGGCCGAGCACGCCGAGATCGGGGCTGCGGAAGGTCTGCAGCCGCCCGGTGGAGGTCTTCGTCACCTCCCTCGCGGCGTGGATCTCGTCGTTCAGCACGACCAGCACGCCCCGCCCGCGCGATGCCGGCGCCCCCGCGGCGCGCACCGCGGCCACCAGGTTCATGTGCCCGTCGGTGGACAGCCCCGTGAAGGGACGCTGCGCACCGGTCAGCACGACCGGCACGCCGTCATCGGGCAGGGTCAGGGACAGCAGGTAGGCCGTCTCCTCCAGCGTCGCGGTCCCGTGCGTGACGACGATGCCGGCCAGGTCCGGATGCGCCGCCTTCACCTCCGCCACCTTCGCGACCAGCGCGCGCCAGTCGGACCAGCCGACGGCGGTGGAGGGGATGGCGGAGAACAGCACCGGCACGACATCCGCCACGAGCTTCAGCGCCGGCACGCCGGCCACCAGCCCCTCCGCGTCCAGCAGCGGCAGGCCGGAGGAGGCGTAGTCCGCCACGTCGAGCGGTCCCACCCCCTGGGAGGCGATCGTGCCCCCGGTCCCGATCACCGCCACCTTCGGCTTCGTCATCTGCGTCATTCCCCCTTCGTGCCGAGCATCGGCCCGGCGTAGCCCAGCTCCGCCGCCTCGACCACCGTGCAGGTCAGGCGGGAGACGCAGGCCAGCCGCCCGTCCGCGCGGCGGATCTCGGTCTGCCAGACCTGCGTGCGCCGGCCGAGATGCAGCGGCCGGCATTCCGCCGTCACGGTCTGGCCGACCGGCACGCCGGCCAGGTGGTTCGCGTTCACCTCCAGCCCGACGGCGAGCTGCGTCTCCGGCAGGGTCAGGATGCAGCCGATGGAGCCGAGCGATTCGCTCAGCACGACGGACACGCCGCCATGCAGCAGGCCGAAGGGCTGGGCGTGGCGTTCGTCCACCGGCATCTCGGCGCGCAGGAAGTCCGGCCCGATCTCGGTGATGCGGATGCCGAGCAGGCCGGCCACGGTCCTTGCGCTGCGCGCATGGATGACATCGGGCGTCACCGCGCGCTTCCAGATGGCCATGCCGGGGCGGCTCCTGCCTGTTGCGGCGCGCAGTCAGGCGCCGAGACGCCTTGCGGTCAAGCCGCCGGTCGCCGACAGGCGCAGCCAGCGCGCCAGCATCAGCGCCGCCACCAGGAACAGCCCGGTCGCGAGGCCGAGCCAGATGCCCTGCGGCCCGAAGCCCAGGCGGAAGGCCAGCAGCAGCCCGACCGGCAGGCCCACCACCCAGTAGCCGAAGCCGGCCACCACCATCGGCACCCCCGTGTCCTTCAGCCCGCGCAGCGCCCCCGCCGCGACCGACTGCACCCCGTCCGCCAGCTGGAACAGCCCCGCGACGCCGAGCAGCACCGCCGCCAGCGCCGCCGTCTCCGCGGCACCCGGCTGGCGGGCATCGAGGAACAGCCACGCGATCGGCCCGGCGAAGGCGAGCAGCACGGCGGCCGAGCTGGCCATGAAGCCGGCGCCGAGCGCGACCGCGACATGCCCCGCCCGCATCGCCGCCAGCGGCCGCGCCGCGCCGGTCGCGAGCCCGACGCGCGCGGTCGCCGCCTGGGCGATGCCCATCGGCACCATGAAGGTCAGCGTGGCCACCTGCACCGCGATGGCATGCGCCGCGACCGCGACTGCGCCAAGCCAGCCCATCGCGATCGCCGCCGTGGCGAAGACCGCGATCTCGAGCGACATGGCGCCCGCGATCGGCAGGCCGATCGCCACCACCTCACGCAGCCGTGCGGGGTCGAAGCGCCAGAAGCGGCCGAGCAGCCGGTAGCGCCGCAGCCGCCGGTCCCGCGCGATCAGCACCAGCAGCCCCAGCAGCATGAAGACGTTGCAGAGCGCCGAGGCGAGGCCCGCGCCCACCACGCCGAGCGCGGGCAGCCCCGCCCCGCCATGGATCAGCCAGGCGTTCAGCGGGATGTTGAGCGCGATGCCGGCGAGGGAGACGTGCAGCGCCGCCGCCGGCCGCTCCTCGGCCGAGAGGAAGCCGCGCAGCACGACGAAGGCGCAGAAGGGGGGCAGCCCCCACATCAGCGCGCGGACATAGTCCTGCGCCAGCGCGGCCAGGGCGGGGTCCTGGCCCAGCGCCTCCAGCACCGGGGCGGTGTGCCACAGCAGCACCCAGACCGGCAGCACCGCCGCCCCGCAGGCCCAGAGCGCGGCCCGCACGTCCCGCCGCATGCCGCGCACGAAGCGCCGCCCGCGGCCGCGCGTCTGCGCGCACATCGGCGCCGCCGCCAGCGCCAGCCCGAAGCAGGGCGCGAAGGCGGCCCAGTAGAGATTGGCGCCGAGGGTGGAGGCCGCGAGCGCCTCGGTCCCCACGCGGCCGAGGAAGACGGCGTCCGTGATGGACAGGGCGAACTGGCTGAGATTGGTCAGCACCAGCGGCCAGGCCAGCGCCAGCGTCGCGCGCGCTTCCGCGCCCCAGCCGCGCCCATCCCCGTCCCGGTCTTCCATCCCCGGGCCTTACCCCGCCCGCCCCCGCCCGCGGAAGCCCCGAGCCAGCCCTTTGGCGCGCCGGCCCTGCCGGGTTAGCATCACGCGGGAAACGCCGGAGGCCCGCCCATGCAACGCCGATCCATCCTCGCCGCCCCCGCCCTGGCGGGCCTTGCCGCCCTGCCGGCCGCGGCGCAGGGGCCAGCGCGGATCGTGACGGAGGAATTCATGGTGCCGCTGCCCGATGGCGGCGGCGAGGTCTTCGTGCGTTCCAAGCGGCCCGAAGGGGCGCAGCCTTCCGCCGCGCGCACGCTGATCTTCTGCCACGGCGCCACCTATCCCGCGCACACCGCCTTCGACCTGCCGCTCGCCGGCGTGTCCTGGATGGACTACATCGCAGGCCGCGGCTTCGACGTGTGGTGCATGGACCTGCCGGGCTATGGCCGTTCCACCCGCCCCGCCGCCATGTCCCAGCCCGCCACGGCCGCGGCCCCGCTGGTGCGGGGCGACGAGGCGGTGCGCGCGATCGCCGCGGTCAGCGCCTTCGTGCGGAACCGCCGGGGCGTGCCGCGCACCGTGCTGATGGCGTGGTCCTGGGGCTGCTCGCTCGTCGCGCGCTATGCCACCGACAATCCCGGCATGGCGGAGCGCCTGGTGCTCTACGCGCCGCAATGGCTGCGCGAGGGGGCGAGCCCGGCGGGCGTCGGCGCCTCGGCCGATCTCGGCGCCTGGCGCAGCGTGACGCAGGCGCAGGCGCGGGAGCGGTGGATGGCGGGCGTGCCGGAGGCGGCGCGCGCCGGCCTCATCCCCCCCGGCTGGTTCGAGCACTGGGCCGGCGTGACCTGGGCGACCGACCCGGAGGGGATGCGGCAGAACCCCTCCGTCCTGCGGGCGCCGAACGGCGTGCTGCTCGACAGCCGCGAATACTGGCAGTCGGGCCGCCCCTACTGGGACCCTGCCAAGGTCACGGTGCCCACCCTGCTGGTGGTGGGCGAGTGGGACCGCGACACGCCCCCCACCATGGCGACCACCATCTTCCCGCTGCTGACCGCAAGCCCCGGCAAGCGCTGCATGCTGCTGGGCGAGGGGACGCACACGATGCTGATGGAGCGCAACCGCGGCGCGCTCTATCAGGCGGTGCAGGTGTTCCTGGAGGAGGCGGCCGCCTGACCGGGGAAGCCCCGCAGGCGGCTGAAATCTTCTCCATGTAGGCTCAACCCGCCGACGAAAGCTTGCGCAGCCCGCTCCACCCGCGAGAGAGTCGGTCGTCGCCGGAGGTGCCGGCCGACCTCTTCGGGAATTCGCGACCATGACCTTCCTGCGCCGCGGCCTGGCCGCCGCCGCCCTGCTTGCCGCCCTTGCCGCGCCCGCCATGGCGCAGGACCCGTCCTTCCGGGTCAACAACCGCAGCAACCAGGTCATCAACGAGATCTACGTCTCGTCCTCGAACGACAATTCCTGGGGCGCGGACCGGCTGGGCGCCAATGTGCTCCAGCCCGGACAGTTCCTGATGGTGACGCTGCCCGCGGCGCAGTGCATGAACGACATCCGCATCGTGCTGGCGGACGGCCAGGCGCTGGAGCGCCGCCGCGTCGATACCTGCCAGATCACCGACTACAACATCGAATAGGCCACGGCTTCCGCGCCCTTCCCCGCCGGCTTCCGGGGGAAGGGCGCTTCCGCCCCCGCCGGCCGGGCGCTACCCCGGCGGCAGCGGCAGGCGGACCACCAGCGTCGCGCCGCCGCCCGGCGTCTCCTCCACGCCGATGCTCCCGCCATGCGCCTTCGCGATGGTGCGGCAGAGCGCCAGGCCCACGCCGGTCCCCTCGCCCAGCGGCTTGGTGCTGAAGAAGGGATCGAAGACCCTCTCCCGCAGGGCTTCGGGGATGCCCGGCCCGTTGTCGGCCACCCGCAGCACGGCGAAGCCGCCGTCCCGCGCCAGCGTCACCGCGATGCGGCGCTGCGGCGGCGGCGCCTCCATGCCCGCCAGCGCCCCGCGCGCATTGCCGACCAGGTTGCCGACGAGATGCGCCAGCTGGTCGCGGTCGCCGCGCAGCGGCGGCAGGTCCCGCGCGACGTCGAGCTCCACGGCGATCCCCGCCCCGCGCGCCACCTCCGCCGTCAGGTCGAGCCCGGCTTCCACCGCGCGTGCCAGGTCCACCTCCTCCCGCCGCAGCGGCTTCGCGCGGGCGGAGGCGAGCAGGCTGGCGACGATCCGGCCGCACCGCTCGGCCGCCATCCGCACCTTCTCCGCCCGCTCGGCCAGCGGCGTGCCCTCCGCCTCCTCCGCCAGCAGCAACGACTGCGCGGCGACGACGGCGAGCGGGTTGTTGATCTCGTGCGCGACGCCGGCGAGCAGGCTGGCGATGGCGGAGAGCCTCTCGTTCCGGCGCAGCGCGTCGCGGCTGGCGCGGCGCGCGCGCTCCGCCTCGCGCCGGGCGGTGATGTCGGTGTAGGTGTTGACGAGCGTGCCGTCCGGCAGCCTTTCGCGCCGCAGCTCGATGATGCGGCCGTCGGGGCGCGTCTCCTCCTGCCGTCCGGGCGGGGCCGACATGAACTGCGCCACGCGGGCCAGCACCAGCTCCTCCTCCGGCCGGCACGGATCCTCGCCGGCGCGGAGGTCGCCGCGGCGCAGCCTGTCGCGCACGAAATCGCCGAGCGGCGTGCCCGGCTCGCCCAGCCGGTCGGGGTAGCCGTACATCCGCAGGAAGCCGGGATTGGCGAGCACCAGCCGCGCATCGGGCGCGACCACGTTCACCCCGTCGGCGATGCCTTCCAGGATGGCGCGCAGCTGCGCGCGCTGCGCGGCCGCCGCCTCCTCGCGCTCCTTCAGCTCGGTCAGGTCGCGCATGTAGTTGATGAAGGCGTCGCCCGGCCCGCCGCCGCGGGCGAAGGGGCTGAAGGTGTAGGCGATGTAGCGCCGGCCGTTGCGCCGGTAGTCCACCCAGCCCTCGAAGCTCACGATCTCCCCCGCCAGGGCGCGGTCGGCGATCGGGTCGAGCCGGGCGGCGAGGTCCGGGCCGATCAGCTGATGCGTCGTCAGCGTCAGGATCTCCTCGACCGGGCGGCCGGAGAATTCGGCGAAGTCGCGGTTGACGTAGAGGTAGCGGCGATCGCGCGAGACGACGCAGACCCGCGCCGGCGCCGCATCCAGGATGCCGCGCAGCAGCGACACGTCGGCCACCAGCTGCTCATGCGTCGCGCTGTCGAGCGGGGCGGGGCGGGGCGGCGCGGGCGTCCGGGCGCGCGGGGCGGCGCCGGGGGTCAGCGCGCCGCCGCCCGATTCGTGCCAGAGCTCCGCCCGGGCGGGCGGCGGCGCGGCGCGGCTACGCCTCGGCGCTCGGGTCGAAGACATAGCCGGCCCCACGCACGGTGCGGATCACCGCCGGGCGGTCCGGCACGGCTTCCACCTTGCGCCGGATGCGGGCGATGCGGACATCGATCGATCGGTCGAAATGCTCCTCCCCGCGCGGATGCGCGAGGTCGAGCAGCGTCTCCCGCGTCAGCACGCGGTTCGGGCGTTCCGCGAAGGCGCGGAGCAGGGCGAATTCGCTCGGGCCGAGCGGGATCTCCGCCCCGTCCGGCCCGGTCAGCCGCCGCTGGTCGAGGTCGAGCCAGGTGCGCCCCATCCGCACGCGCCGCGCCTCGGCCGCAGGGGCGGGGCGCGCGGCCGCGCCGGCCAGCGCGGCGAGGGCGGCCGCCGTCCCCTCCCGCCGCCGCAGCACGGCGCGCAGCCGCGCGAGCAGTTCGCGCAGGTCCACCGGCTTCGCGATGTAGTCGTCCGCGCCTACCTCCAGCCCCACGACGCGGTCCACCACATCCCCCGCGGCGGTCAGCATGACGATGCCGATGTCGGAGTCCGCCCGCAGGGCGCGCGCGACCGACAGCCCGTCCTCCCCCGGCATCGCGATGTCGAGGACGACGAGGTCCGCCGGGCGTTCCGCCAGCAGCCGGCGCAGCGCCGCCCCGTCCCCGGCGCCGCGCACCTCGAACCCGCGGCGGGTGAGGTATTCCGCCACCGCCTCGCGCAGGTCGGGTTCGTCGTCGCAGACGATGATGGCGGGGCTGTCCGCCATGGCCTGGTTCTCCCTCGCCCCTGCCGGCCGGGGCGTGGCGCCCGCCGGGGATGCGATGCAACATCCCCGGCGTCCGCGGCGCAATAGACGAGATGCGGGCCAGCCCGCCGCCCCTGCCCGCGCCGCCCGTCCTGTTCGCCGGCACGGCCGGCCGCGCGCCCCGGAACGGCCCGGCGCGCACGTTGACACGCCCCGCGCCCGGCGCCTCACTGCCCCCACGAACCGGGTCCGAGGAAGCGCGCGATGGACGACCACGACCAGACGAAGAAGCCCTTCAAGCTCCGCAGCCAGCGCTGGTTCGACGATCCCCAGGACCCCGGGATGACGTCGCTCTACACCGAGCGGCAGCTGAACTTCGGCATGACCTTCGACGAGCTGCAGTCGGGCCGCCCGATCATCGGCATCAGCCAGACCGGCAGCGACATCGCGCCCTGCAACCGCCACCACACCATCCTGGTCGACCGCATCAAGGAAGGCATCCGCGACGCCGGCGGCGTGCCGCTGGAATTCCCGGTCCATCCCATCCAGGAGACGCTGAAGCGCCCGACCGCGGCGCTCGACCGCAACCTGCAGTACCTGTCGCTGGTCGAGGTGATGCACGGCTACCCGCTCGACGGCGTCGTGGCGACGATCGGCTGCGACAAGACGCCGGGCGCCGCGCTGATGGCGGCGGCGACCGTGAACATCCCCGTCCTCGCCTTCTCCGGCGGGCCGATGCTGGATGGCTGGTACAAGGGCCGGCTGGTCGGGTCCGGCACGGTGGTGTGGGAGGCGCGCCGCCAGCTTGCAGCGGGCGAGATCGACAACCGGCAGTTCATGGAGGCCGTCGCCTCCTCCTCCACCTCCTGGGGGCATTGCTCGACCATGGGCACGGCGCTGTCCATGAATTCCCTCGTGGAGGCGGTGGGGATGAGCCTGCCGGGCTGCGCCGCCATCCCCGGGCCGCACCGCGAACGCGCGCAGATGGCCTACTGGACGGGGCGGCGCATCGTGGAGATGGTGCGGGAGAACCTCCGCCCCTCCGACGTGATGACGGCGAAGGCGTTCGAGAATGCGGTGTCGGTGGCGAGCGCGATCGGCGCCTCCTCAAACTGCCCGCCGCACATGATCGCCATCGCGCGGCACATGGGCGTGGACCACACGCTGGAGGACTGGCAGCGCGTCGGCGCCGACATCCCGCTGCTGGTGGACTGCCAGCCGGCAGGGCGCTTCCTGGGCGAGGCCTTCCACCGCGCGGGCGGCGTGCCCGCGGTGATGCGCGAATTGCTGGAGGCCGGGCGCCTGCATGGCGACGTGATGACGGTGACGGGCAGGACGGTGGCGGAGAACCTGGCCGACACCCCCCTCTCGCCCGACCGCGAGGTGATCCGCGCCTATGCGAAGCCGATGAAGGAGAAGGCCGGCTACCTGGTGCTGACCGGCAACCTGTTCGACAGCGCGGTCATCAAGGTCAGCGTCATCGACGAGGAGTTCCGCCGCCGCTTCTTCAGCGAGACGCCGGACGTCTTCGAAGGCAAGGCCGCGGTGTTCGAAGGGCCGGAGGACTACCACGCCCGGATCGAGGACCCCGCCCTCGGCATCGACCAGCACACGGTGCTGGTGGTCCGCAACTGCGGGCCGGTGGGCTATCCCGGCTCGGCGGAGGTGGTGAACATGCAGCCGCCCGCGGCGCTGCTGAAGCAGGGCATCAAGGCGCTGCCCACCATGGGGGACGGGCGGCAGAGCGGGACCTCGGGGTCCCCCTCCATCCTCAACGTCACGCCGGAGGCGGCGGTGGGCGGCGGGCTGGCGCTGCTGAAGCATGGCGACCGCATCCGCATCGACCTGAAGGCGCGCCGGGTGGACGTGCTGATCCCGGCGGAGGAGCTGGCCGCCCGCAGGGCCGCCTGGACGCCGCCGAAGCTGGTGAGCAAGACGCCGTGGGAGGAGATCTACCGCACCCATGTCGGCCAGCTCGGCACCGGCGCCTGCCTCGAGCCCGCGACGCTGTTCCTGAACATCCTGGAGACCCGGGGCGAGAGCCGCCACAACCACTGAGCGCGCGACGCGCCCCACCCCTCCCCCGCGGCCGGGGGAGGGGCTAGAGGGAAAGGGGCGCGGGCGCTCCGCCCCCGCGCCGGCCACGACAGGAACGGGAGGACCAAGCCGCCATGGCCAGCCGCCTTGCGGGAAAGCGCGCCCTGATCACCGCCGCGGCGCAGGGCATCGGCCGCGCCACCGCGCTGGCCTATGCGGCCGAGGGCGCCGAGGTGATCGCGACCGACCGGGACGCGGCGAGGCTCGCCGGGCTCGTCGCGCCGGGGATCACGACACGGGTGCTCGACGTGCTCGACCCCGCGGCGATCGGCGCGGTGGTGGGCGATGCGGGGCGGATCGACGTGCTGTTCAACTGTGCGGGCTTCGTCCACCAGAACACGGTGCTGACGGCGACCGACGCCGAATGGGACTTCGCCTTCGACCTGAACGTGCGCGCGATGTGGCGCATGATCCGCGCCGCGCTTCCGGGGATGCTGGAACGCGGGCGGGGGACGATCGTGAACATGTCCTCGGCCTGCTCCTCGATCAAAGGGGCGCCGAACCGCTTCCTCTACGGCACGACCAAGGCGGCGGTGATCGGGCTGACGAAGTCGGTGGCGACCGAATACGTGGCCCGCGGCATCCGCTGCAACGCGATCTGCCCGGGCACGGTGGATACCCCCTCCCTCGGCGAGCGGATCGCGGCCAATGCGGCGGCGGCGGGCGGCGTGGAGGCGGCGCGCGCCGCCTTCGTGGCCCGCCAGCAGATGGGCCGGCTGGCCACCGCGGAGGAGATCGCGGCGCTGGCGGTCTACCTGGCGGCCGACGAGAGCGCCTTCGTCACCGGCCAGGCGGTCACCATCGACGGTGGATGGACCCTGTAGCCCCTTCGCGTCCCACGAAACTTGTTCTAAAGGCAGGATCATCATGAAGCTCCTCCGCTACGGCCCCGCGGGCCAGGAAAAGCCCGGCATGCTGGACGCCTCGGGCGCCATCCGGGACCTCTCCGGCGTGATCGCCGACCTGGCGGGGGATGCGCTGTCGCCCGCCGGTCTCGCGAAGCTCGCCGGGCTCGACGCCGCTTCGCTGCCGGTGGTGGGCGGCCGCCCGCGGCTCGGCCCGCCGGTGGCGGGGATGCGGAACTTCGTCTGCATCGGGCTGAACTACGCCGACCACGCGGCGGAGACGGGGGCGGCCATCCCGAAGGAGCCGATCGTCTTCCTGAAGTCGCTCGGCGCGCTGTGCGGCCCGAATGACGACGTGATGATCCCGAAGAATTCCGTGAAGACCGACTGGGAGGTCGAGCTGGCCGTCATCATCGGCAGCACGGCGAAATGCGTGGACGAGGCGGCGGCGATGGACCACGTCGCGGGCTACGCCATCGCCAACGACGTGTCCGAGCGCGAATGGCAGATCGAGCGCGGCGGGTCCTGGGACAAGGGCAAGGGCTGCGACACCTTCGGCCCTCTCGGCCCCTGGCTGGTCACGAAGGACGAGGTCGCGGACCCGCAGGACCTGGCCATGACGCTCGACCTCGACGGGGTGCGGATGCAGGACGGCTCGACCCGCACGATGATCTTCGGCGTGCGCCACCTCGTCTCCTACGTGTCGCACTTCATCACGCTGCATCCGGGCGACGTGATCTCGACCGGCACGCCGCCGGGGGTGGGTCTCGGGAAGAAGCCGCCGGTCTTCCTGCGGGCGGGGCAGGAGATGCGGCTCTCGATCCAGGGGCTGGGCGAGCAGGTGCAGCGCACGGTCGCATATGGCTGAGTTCTTGATTCAACAGGGGGTTTGACGACAGATGGCCGACAGCAACGAGAACGGGCGCTACCAGGTGGTGGCCTGCCCGGTGGGAACGGGGATGTTCGTGGTGCTGGTGGACAGCACCAATGGCCGGTCCTGGAAGCTGAGCTTCGAGGCGAACAACGTCTCCGGCTGGCGTCCGCTGAAGTTCCTCGACCTCAACGCCCCGGCGGCCCCGCCGGCGCCCTGACCGGCTGCGGGAAGGGCCGGGCGGCGCAGTTGGCCCGGCCCCTCCCCCGCCATTCGCGCGGCCAGCCACGGCGTGCGGCGCGCACGCGGCTGTGTGGGCCGGGCGCCGCGTCGCGCTGGTCCGTTCCGTCTCCGGGGGCCTAGCATCCCGCTCCGCGACACGATGTCGCGGAGAATCGTCATGGACATCCTCGTCAGCCGTCACATGGCGGTGGGTGATGCCACGATCGGCACGCTCACCATCGGCAGCGACTTCACCTGCTTCACGCTGGAAGACGTGATCCGGGATAAGAAGATCCACGGCAAGACCGCGATCCCGGCCGGCACCTATCCCGTACGGCTCTGCGAAAGTCCGCGCTTCTCCGACAGCTACGAGAAGAAGGGGCTGGGGCGCATCGTCCCTCTGCTGGAAGGCGTGCCGGGCTACAGCGGCGTGCGCATCCATGTCGGCAACAACGCCGAGCACACGCATGGCTGCCTGCTGGTCGGCGATGCCTGGGACCGCAAGTCACCCGCCATCGGCGCCTCGGTCGCGGCCTTCATCCGGCTGATGAAGGTGCTGCGCGCCGCCAAGGGCGAGATCCGGGTGACGCTGCGGAACGACATCGGCGAACCCCAGGGCAAGCTGCGCCACCCGAACCGCGACCTGTTCGAGGCGCTGCGCGGCGGCAGCGCCATGGTGGCGTAGCCCGCCGCCAGACGGGCGCGCGCCCGCCACATCCGCGAACCATCCTCTGCCTTCGCGGAGGATGCCGGCGCGACGATCCCCCCTTCCGCCGCGGCCGGGCGCACCCCCGCCGGGGCGGGCCTGGCCTGTCTTGCCAAATCGGCGACACCGCGGTCTATTCTCCGCAAATGCGAATCAGTCGCATTTGCAGGAACGAGACCCCAGGCATGACCGAACGCAGCCGACACACCCGCGCCCCCGCCCAGGCCGCGCCCCGCCGCCGCGCTCGCCGGGCCGCCCGTGGCGTGGCGGCGCCGGTGCTCGCCCTCGTCATCGCGGCACCGGGCGCGGGCCTCGCGCAGACCACCTCCCCCGCCCCCGAGGCCGGCGCCATCGCCCTGCCCGAGATCGGCGTGGTCGGCGCGGCGGCGGGCTACGCGGCGGCGCGCACCGGCAGCGCGACCCGCACCGACACGCCGCTGCGCGACGTGCCGCAGAGCGTCACCGTGACGACCCAGCAGGCGATCCGCGACCTGTCGATGCAGAACCTGCAGGACGTGCTGCGCTACGTCCCCGGCGCGGGCTACGCGCTGGGCGAGGGCAACCGCGACACGCCTGTGCTGCGCGGACAGTCCACCACCGCCAGCCTGTTCGTCGACGGGCTGCGCGACGACGTGCAGTACATCCGCGACCTCTACAACATAGACCGCGTGGAGGTGCTGCTCGGCCCCAATGCGATGATCTTCGGCCGTGGCGGCGCGGGCGGCGTGATCAACCGCGTGACGCGCCAGGCCGACGGCGAACGCCGGCGGGAAGTGCGGCTGCAGGCCGGCTCCTACGGGCAGCTTCGCGGCAGCTTCGACATCGGCGACACGGTGGGCGGGGGCGCGGCGGTGCGCGTCATGGGCGTCTACGAACAGGCGGACAGCTACCGCCGGGGCGTCGACCTCGAACGCTACGGCATCAACCCGACCTTCTCCTACCGCCTCGGCGACAACACCACGATCCGCGGCGGCTACGAGTATTTCCGCGACGAGCGCACCGCCGACCGCGGCATCCCCTCCTTCAACGGCCGTCCGCTGGCGACCGGCGTCGACACCTTCTTCGGCGACCCGGACCTCAGCCGCACGCGCGCCGAGGTGCATGCCTTCAACCTCGGGCTCGACCACCGCATCATGGAGGGCGTGACGCTGCGCAACACGCTGCGCTTCGCCGACTACGACAAGTTCTACCAGAACGTCTTCCCCGGCGCCGTCTCGGCCAACGGGCAGGCGGTCTCCATCGCCGCCTACAACCACTCCACCCACCGGCAGAACCTGTTCAACCAGACCGACCTGGTGATGGACCTCGCCACCGGCCCCGTCCGCCACACGCTGCTCGCGGGCGTGGAACTCGGCCGGCAATGGACGGATTCGGTGCGGCTGACGGGCTACTTCACCTCCTTCGGGCCGAACGTCACCTCGGTCAGCGTGCCGGTCGCCTCGCCGCGCATCGGCCTGCCAGTCAGCTTCCGCGCCAGCGCGACGGACGCCAATACCAGCGGCACCGCCACCACCGCCGCGGCCTACATCCAGGACCAGATGCAGCTTCTGCCCGGGCTGCAGCTGATCGCGGGCCTGCGGCTGGACAATTTCGGCATGGACTTCCGCAACAACCGGACGGGTGAGCGGGTGGACCAGAACGACACCACCCTGTCGCCCCGCATCGGGCTGGTGTGGCAGCCGGTGCAGCCGCTGTCGCTCTATGCCAGCTACAGCACCTCCTACCTGCCGCGGGCGGGCGAGCAGCTCGGCTCCCTCACCCTGTCGAACCGGTCGCTGGAGCCGGAGGAGTTCACCAACCGCGAGATCGGCGCGAAGTGGGACTTGACGCCGGACCTGTCCGTCACCGCCGCGCTGTTCCAGTTGGACCGCACCAATGTCGCGGTGACCGACCCGGCGGATGTCACGCGGTCCATCCTGGTGGACGGCACGCGCACGCGCGGCTTCGAGCTGGGCGCGCGCGGCCGCGTGACGGAGGCCTGGAGCATGATGGCCGGCTGGGCGGTGCAGGAATCCGAATTCACCAGCGCGCAGTCCGCGACCGTGCAGCAGGGCAACACGGTGCCCTTCGTGCCGCGCAACACGCTGTCGCTGTGGAACCGCTACGACGTCTCCCCCCGCCTCGGCGTCGGGCTCGGCGTGGTCCACCAGTCGAGCTACGTGGCCGCGGCGGACAACCGCGCGCGCATCCCGGCCTTCACCCGGCTCGACGGCGCGCTGTACTGGAACGTGTCGGAGCGGGTGGAGCTGCAGGCGAATTTCGAGAACCTGCTGCGGACGAAATACTACCCGGTCGCGGACAACAACAACAACATCATGCCCGGCGCGCCCTTCTCGATGCGCTTCGCGCTGACCACTCGGTTCTGAACGGCGAAGCCCCCCGCCGCCGACGCGGCGGGGGGCGCATCACCCCCCCGCCACCTCCACCACCGCGGCGAGGCCGAGCGCCGCGGCCAGCGCGTCCAGCCGGCGCTGCACGCTTTCCCCCGCGAAGACGCCGCTGCCCTCCACCAGGCGCAGCCGCAATTCGCCGCCGTGGCGGGCCAGCGCGGTGCCGGCGAGCAGCACCGGCGTGCCGCCCGAGAGCGTGAAGGCGAGGCGCAGCGCGGCGCCGAGCTGTTCGGCGCGGCGCTGCGCATCGGCGTCCAGGAGCTGGCGCGCGCAGGCGAGGAAGGGGGCGCTGGCCTCCGCCTCGTAGCGCAGCGCCACGACGAGGGCGAGGAAGGCGCGCTGGTGGTGGTCGAGCCCGACGCCGGGCTGGCGCAGCACGCGGTAGAAGCCCTGTTCCGCGCGGTAGTCGGGGTGGTCGTGGCTGCCGATGTCGGCGATCCAGCAGGCGGCCTCGCGCAGCGCGGCCTGGTCCGGCGCCTCCCCCTCGAACAGCGGGTCGGTCCAGGCGCGCAGCGCGGGCGGCAGCTCGGGCTCGCGCCCGAAGCGGGCGGCGAGGTCGCGGCCGGCGCAGAGCAGCGGGTCGGCCCCCCGCACATCGGCCGGCAGCAGGCGCGCGTACCAGCCCTCCCGCAGGCCGTTGGCGCTGAACACGACGCGGCGCGCCCCGGTGGCGCGCAGCAGGCGGCGCAGCACGACGGCGGCGAAGGGCATGTCGCCGAGCCGCTTGGCCGGCGCGCCGGGCATCTTCTCGAGCGTCCGTCGCGGCGCCTGGGCGACGACGCCGGCGAGGTCGCGCGCCTCCTCCCGCGGGAGGACGTAGTGGTGGACGATGGACAGCGGGTAGCCGGTCTGCGCGATGTGCATCCGCGCGAGCGCTCGCCAGGCGCCGCCGACGAGGTAGAGGTCCCTGCCCGCCCCGCGCTTCAGCCAGGGCACGCGGGCGAGGTCGGCCTCCACGATGGCGCGGGCCTTCGCCACCTCGCCCGCCGCACGGTCGGCCAGGCGGATCGCGCCCATCGGCAGTGACGCCGCGGCGCCCGCGCGGCCCGCATCGAGCTCGACGAGTTCGAGCGAGCCGCCGCCGAGGTCGCCGAGGATGCCGTCCGCGCCCGGGAAGCCGAGCAGCACGCCATCGGCGGAATGCGCGCCCTCCTCCTCCCCGCTCAGCACGCGGATGGGGATGCCGGGAAGGCGGGCGCGGAGCGCGGCGATGAACTCCGCGCCATTCGCCGCATCCCGCGTGGCGGCGGTGGCGACGACCTCCACCGGGTCGGCGCCCATCGCCCGCGCCACGGCGAAGTAGCGCGACATGACGGTCAGCGCCGGGCCGATCGCCTCCTCGTTCAGGCGGCCGGTCATCTGCAACCCGCGCCCGAGGCCGAGCACCGCCTTCTCGTTGAAGATGGGCAGCGGGTTGCGGGACAGCCCCTCGAAGATCACCAGGCGGACGGAGTTGGAGCCGAGATCGACCACGCCGACGCGGCGGCGCGCATCGTCGGCGTTCCGGCCATGCGCCTCGGCGGGGGAGAGGAGGTCCATGCGTTCAGTCCTGCGCCACGCGGTCCTGCCGCGTGCGACGGGGTGTGCGGGCCGGCCGTTGCAGCGCGCTGCCGCGGCCGGAGAGGGAGGGGTTGGTCATGAAATACTCATGCGCGGAGACGGGCTTCGCCCCGGGCTCCAGCCGGCGATAGGCGCCGTCAGGGCCGAGCTGCCAGGATTGCCGCGTGTCCTGGAGGTTCACCACCATCACCTGGTCGAGGATCTGGGCATGCACGGTCGGGTTCTCGATCGGCACCATCGTCTCCACCCGCCAGTCCATGTTGCGGGCCATCAGGTCGGCGCTGCTGATGAAGACGCGCGCGCGCCGCGAGGGCAGGCGGTGGCCGTTGCCGAAGACGTAGACGCGCGAATGTTCGAGGAAGCGGCCGACGATGGACTTCACCCGGATGTTGTCCGACAGGCCCGGCACGCCGGGGCGCAGGCAGCAGATGCCGCGCACCACGCAATCCACCCCCACCCCGGCCTGGGAGGCGCGGTAGAGCGCATCGATCACCTGTTCGTCGACCAGGCTGTTCATCTTGAGCCAGATGGCCGCGGGCCGACCCTCGCGCGCGAAGGCGATCTCCCGCTCGATGAGGCCGAGCAGCGCGGGGCGGATGGTGAGCGGGGCGAAGGCCAGGCCCTCCATCGTCTCGGGCCGGGCGTAGCCGGTCATGTAGTTGAACAGCTTCGCGGCATCGCGCGTCAGCCCGGCATCGGCGGTGAAGAAGCTGAGGTCGGTGTAGATGCGCGCGGTGACGGGGTGGTAGTTGCCGGTGCCGAAATGGGCGTAGCTGCGCAGGCCCTCGCGTTCGCGGCGCACCACCAGCGACACCTTGGCGTGGGTCTTCAGCTCCACGAAGCCGAACACCACCTGCACGCCCGCGGCTTCCAGCTCGCGCGCCAGCGCGATGTTGCGCTCCTCGTCGAAGCGGGCCTTGATCTCGACGATGCCGGTGACGGACTTGCCGGATTCCGCGGCCTCGATCAGCGCCTTGGCAATCGGGCTGTCGCGGGTGGTGCGGTAGAGCGTCTGCTTGATGGCCACCACGTTGGGGTCGCGCGCGGCCTGCCGCAGGAACTGGACCACCACGTCGAAGGATTCGTAGGGGTGGTGGACGACGATGTCCTTCGCCGCGATGGCCGCGAAGCAGTCGCCGCCGAAGTCGAGGATGCGTTCGGGGAAACGCGGCGTGTAGGGCGTGAACAGCAGGTCCGGCCGGTCGTCCACGATCAGCTGCCGCAGGTCGGAGACGCCGAGGATGCCGTCCACGGTGATGACGCCGCCGCGGTCCGCGTCCAGCTCGTCCGCCACCAGGTCCACCATGTCCCCGGGCATCCGCGCATCGACCGAGAGGCGGATGGCGCGGCCACGCCGGCGGCGCTTCAGCGCCGTCTCGTAGCTGCGGACCAGGTCCTCGGCCTCCTCCTCGAATTCCACGTCGGTGTCGCGGATCAGGCGGAACAGGCCGCTTTCGGCCGGCAGGAAGCCGGGGAACAGGCGGCGGAGGAACAGGAGGATCAGGTCCTCCAGCATCAGGAAGCGGATGGTGCGCGGCTCATCGTGGCGGGCGGGCAGGCGGATGAAGCGGTCCACCTGCGGCGGCAGCGGCAGCAGCGCGCGCATCGTGCCGCCATCCTCCTCCCGCACCAGCTTCAGCACCATGCAGAGCGCGAGGTTGGCGATGAAGGGGAAGGGATGCGCCGGGTCCACCGCCAGCGGGGTCAGCACCGGGAAGACCCGGTCCATGAACCAGCCTTCCAGCCAGGCGCGGTCGGGCTCGGTCAGGTCGCCCGGCGCGCAGACATGCAGCCCCGCCTCCGCCAGCAGGCCGCGCAGTTCCCGCCAGCTGTCCTGCTGGGCGGTGATCAGGCGCTGCGTCTCGTCATGGATGGCGGCCAGCGCCTGCGCGGGCGTCAACCCGTCCGAGGACGGGGTCAGCACGCCGGCGCGTTCCTGCCCGATCAGCCCGGCGACGCGCACCGAATAGAACTCGTCGAGGTTGGAGGCGGAGATGGCGACGAAGCGCAGCCTCTCCAGCAGCGGGTGGCGCGGATTCGCCGCCTCCTCCAGCACGCGGCCGTTGAAGGCCAGCCAGGAGATCTCCCGGTTGATGAAGCGCGCGGGGCTGGCGGCCGGAAGGCCGGCGGCGGCGGGCGCGGCGGGGTTGGGCAGCGTGTCCATGGCGGCAGCCTAGCCCAACGCGCCACCGGGCGGCGAGGCGGCGGCCCCTCCCGTCATCGGATCGTCATCCTCCGGCGCGCCGAGCAGGGGGCCAAGCACGGCGCGGGCGAAGGGGCGGGTGATCGGCGCCTGGCCGGCCAGCGCCGCCGCATCCAGCGCCGCCACCGCGGCGGCGACCGAGGCGGCGTCGCGCGGCAGGCGAGCCAGCAGGAAGCCCTGCACCTCCGCACCCACGCGCAGCTGCCGGTCGGCCAGGTGCTTGGCCAGCAGCGCGGCCAGCAGCGCATCCGACGGCGCGCCGATCCCCACCGCGAGCGTGGCGCGCAGGCGCGAGGCGAGGTCCGGCAGCCGCACCGGCCAGCGCGCCGGCGGCGGGCGGGAGGCCAGCAGCAGCCGCGCCCCCGCCTCCGCGCTGCGGTTGATGAGGTGGAACAGCGCGGCTTCCGGCGCCGCCTCCGCGTCGTCGAGCGCGGTGCCGGCGGCGGGCGCGAGCGCCAGCGCCTCGGTCAGCGCCGCCCCGTGCAGCAGCCGCCAGCCATGGCCCGCCGCGGCGGCGCGCAGCATGTGGGACTTGCCGGTGCCCGCCGGGCCGAACAGCGCGAGCCGGCCGAGCGGCCAGTCCGCCGGCCGGTCGAGCCAGGCCAGCGCCTCGGCGTTGGAGGGATCGGCCACCAGGTCCGCCCGCGCATGGGACGGCCGCCCGGCGAGCGGCAGGGGAAGCTGGCGGTGGACGGGCGGGTCGGCCGGCATGGCAGGGGAATGCGCCAGCCCGCGCGGCCCTGCAACCGCCGGCGGCCGCGGGCTCAGCTGCCGGTGCGCGGCGGGTCGAGGTAGAGCGGGCTTTCCAGGTAGCGGCGCAGCCAGTAGCGCGCGACGACGCCGATCGCCGCGGCCATCGGCACCGCCAGCAGCACGCCGAGGAAGCCGAAGGCGACGCCGCCCGCGAACAGCGCGAAGATCACCCAGACCGCGTGCAGCTCCACCCGGTCGCCGAGCAGGCGGGGATAGATGACGTAGCCCTCCACCACCTGGCCGATCACGAAGACGGCGACCACCAGCCCCACGCCGTGCCAGGTGCCGAACTGCGCCGCCGCCAGCACCACCGCCGTGACGAAGCCGGTCAGCGAGCCGACATAGGGGATGAAGGACAGCACCCCCGCCATCAGCCCGACCGTCAGGCCGAGCTCCAGCCCGACGACCTGCAGGCCGACCGCGTAGAACACCGCGAGGATGAGGCAGCACAGCAGCTGCCCCCGCAGCCAGGCCGACAGCACGCGGTCGGTGTCGCGGGACAGCTGGCGCAGCACATGGGCGGACCGGCGCGGCAGCCAGCTTTCCACCCGCGCGATCAGCCGTGGCCAGTCGCGCAGCAGGTAGAAGCCCACCACCGGCGTCACCACCAGCAGCGTGAACACGTTGAACAGCGCGATGCCGCCGCCGATCAGCCGCCCGACCGCGGTGGCCAGGAAGGTCACCATCTGCCCCGCCTGCCCCACCACCAGGTCGCGCAGCTGCGCGTCCACCACCTCGGGCCCGAAGGTTTCCTGCGCGCGTTCCAGCGCCTCCCTCACCAGCGTGCCGATGCCGACGACATAGGCGGGCAGGCGCTGGATCAGCACGCCGATCTGCGCGACCAGCAGCGGATAGAGCAGCAGCACCGCCAGCAGCGCCGCCGCGGTGAGGCCGAGGATCAGCAGGAAGGCGCCGAACCCGCGCGGGATGCCGAAGCGCGCCAGCCGCGTCGCCGGCGGGTCGAGGAAATAGGCGATGCAGGCCGCCAGCACGAAGGGCGTCAGGATCGCGGAGAACAGCCACAGCGCGAACAGCAGCGCGGCGAGCGTGCCGAGCACGAGTGCCATGCGCTGCCCGCGCGTCGCGCTGCGCGCGCCAGGCGATGGCGGCCAGCCGGGCGGCCGTGGCGGGTCCGCCGCCGGCTTCGGGTCCGGCAGGCGGGCCGGATCGGCCGGGCGAAGCGCGGTGCCGGGGGGGCGGGCCGCCCCGCTCATCCCGCGCCCCGCTTCACGGCCTGCGCCACATAGGCGGCGCCGGAGGCGAAGGTGGCGGCGGCCGTCGCCCAGACCAGCATGTCCAGCGCCAGCCAGTCCGCCTGGCCGTAGCCCGCCGCCAGCAGGGCCGCCGCCGCCAGCAGGATCTGCAGCGCGGTGTTCACCTTGGAGATCATGAGCGGGCGGATATGCGGCGGCTGGTGCAGCACGTAGAGCAGCAGCACGCCGCCCACGATCAGCAGGTCTCGGAACACCACCAGGATGGCCAGCCAGTCCGGCAGCACCCCGATCGCGGCGAGGGTGACGTAGACCGACACCAGCAGCGCCTTGTCCGCCACCGGGTCCAGCACCGCGCCGAGCTTCGAGCGCGCGTTGCGCACCCGCGCCAGCCAGCCGTCGATCCCGTCCGACAGCCCGGCCGCGACGAACATCCAGAAGGCGAGGTCGAGGCGGTGGTTGACGATCAGCCAGACGGTGCCCGGCACGGCGCAGAGCCGGGCGAAGGTGATGGCGTTCGGGATGGTGAACAGGACCGCCGCCGGCTCCGGCTCGCCGGGCGGGGTGGCGTGGCCGGGCGCGCCGCCCCCGGCCGGGCGGTCCTCAGCGGCCGCCGGCAAGGCTCAGGCGCCATCCCTCGCCCGGCCGCGCGTCGATCGGCCCCGGATTGAGCTGCAGCCCGGCCGCGCCGAGTTCCGCCGCCGCCTCGGGCGGCTGACTGCGGAGCGCGAGGCGAAGCCGCGCCATGTCGCCCGACACCGTCACCACCTCCACCCGCGCCACCGGCCCCGCGGAGCCGAGGCGGCGCGTGATCTCGACCCATTCCGGAAAGGAGCGATAGCGCGCCACGGCATCGACCGTGGTCACCGCCGGGCCGCCGCGGCCGGGCTGGGCCGCTGGCGAGGGTGCCGCCGCGGCCGCGCTGCCGGAAGGGGCGCGGGCACCGACCCGGGACGGGTTGAAGTTCACGGTGATGCGCGCCGCATAGCCGCGCGGGGTGATCCGCTCGCTCTCGATCACCAGCGACTGCACCATGGATTCGATCTGGCTGTCGGAGGCGCCGGTGGACAGGCCGAGCTGGCCCGCCATGCGCTCATAGGCAAGCCGCTGCCCGGCCGCGAGGGCGCGGTCCCGCGCGACCACGGCATTCTCCGCCGTGGCCTCGGCCGGGACGTTGCGCTGGACCAGCGGGTTCTCCTCCGGCGCCGTCTGGGCCGCGGCGGGTGCGGGCACGAAGACGGGGCCCAGCCCGGACGCGGCGAGGACGAGGCCCAGAAGCGCCGCGCGCAGGGCCGGCGCGGTTGCGGCAGCAGCGCCCGCGTGGTTCCTTCCGCCGCGACCGGGGACGCCGCCGGCGATCCCGGGGCCGGTTTCGAAGCCGATGTCGAACCGGGTGACCGGCATCGTTCCATCCTTGCCTGTTCCAAGCCGCATACCCGATCGGGGGCCGCCATGACCAGCCTGACCTACAGAGACGCGGGCGTTGACATCGAAGCCGGCGACGCGCTGGTGGATGCGATCAAGCCGCTGGCGCGCGCCACCGACAGGCCTGGAACGATGGGCGGCCTCGGCGGGTTCGGCGCGCTGTTCGACCTGCGCGCGGCGGGCTTCGCGGACCCCGTGCTGGTCTCCTCCACCGACGGGGTCGGCACCAAGCTGAAGATCGCGATCGAGGCCGGGATTCACGGCTTCGTCGGCCAGGACCTGGTGGCGATGTGCGTCAACGACCTGGTGGTGCAGGGGGCGGAGCCGCTGTTCTTCCTGGACTACTTCGCGACCGGCCGGCTCGAGGTCGCGCAGGCGCGGGAGGTGGTGGCCGGCATCGCCGAGGGCTGCCGCATCGCCGGCTGCGCCCTGGTGGGCGGCGAGACGGCGGAGATGCCGGGGCTCTACCGGTCGGGCGACTACGACCTGGCCGGCTTCTCCGTCGGCGCGGCGGAACGCGGCGCGCTGCTGCCGCGCGGCGATGTCGGGCCGGGGGACGTGCTGCTCGGCCTGTCCAGCTCCGGCGTGCATTCCAACGGCTTCTCCCTGGTGCGGCGGGTGCTGGAGGCGGCGGGGCTCGCCCTCGACGCCCCCGCCCCCTTCGCGCCGGGGACGAGCCTGGGGCGGGCGCTGCTCGCCCCCACGCGCATCTACGTGAAGCCGCTGCTGGCGCTGCACCGGGCGGGGCTGCTGAAGGCGGCGGCGCACATCACCGGTGGCGGCCTTCCGGGCAACGTCCCGCGCGTGCTGCCCGACGGCGTGGTGGCGGCGATCGATGCGCGGTCCTGGCCCGTGCCGCCCGTCTTCGCCTGGCTCGCCCGCGCCGGGGGCGTCGCGCCGGGGGAGATGGCGCGCGTCTTCAACTGCGGCATCGGCATGGTGGCGGCGGTGGCGGCGGCGGATGCGGAGCGTGCGGCGGCGATGCTGCGCGGGGCGGGCGAATCCGTCCACCGCATCGGCGTGGTGGAGGCCGGCGCGGGCAAGGCGTCGGTGCGGCTCGACAACCTCGCGGCCGGCTGGCCGGGCTGATGGCGCGGCGGCGCACCGCGGTCCTCGTCTCGGGCCGCGGCAGCAACATGGCGGCGCTGCTGGAGGCGGCCGCCGACCCCGCCTACCCGGCGGAGATCGTGCTGGTGCTGTCGAACCGCGCCGATGCGGGCGGGCTGGCGCGCGCGCGGGCGGCGGGCATCCCGACCGCGGTGGTGGAAAGCCGCCCCTTCCGCGGCGACCGCGCCGCCTTCGAGCACGCGATGGAGGCGGAACTCCTCGGGCACGGGGTGGAGCTGGTGGCGCTGGCGGGCTTTATGAGGGTGCTGACGGAAGGCTTCGTCGCGCGCTGGGGGGGACGGCTGGTGAACATCCACCCCTCCCTGCTGCCGAGCTTCCGGGGCGTGGACACCCATGCGCGCGCGCTGGCGGCCGGCGTCAGGCTGCATGGCTGCACGGTGCACCTGGTGAGCGCGGGCGTGGACGAGGGCCCGATCCTGGCTCAGGCCGCGGTGCCGGTGCTGCCGGACGACACCGAATCGACGCTCGCCGCCCGCGTGCTGGCGCAGGAGCACCGGATCTACCCCGCCGCGCTGGCCTGGCTGGCGGCGGGGCGGGTGCGGGTGGAGGGCGGGATCGCGCGCGTCGCGGCGCCGGTGGCGGAAGGCGCCCTGGCCAGCCCCTTGCCCGACGCCCCCGCGCTTCCTACAAACCGGGCCGAGGGTTGAACGGATCGATGGGCATCATGGCGGATCACGCGGACGCGGGCTACGAGATGGTCGAGGTGAAGGCCGAGGATCTCATGGCGGAACGCCAGGGCTTCTACGACGCCTTCATGAAGGGCTCGACCTGGTCGATCGGCGCGGTGGTGGTCGTGCTGATCCTGATGGCGATCTTCCTGGTTTAGACCGAAGGCGGCCCGTCACCGCCGGCCGCGGGCGGGACGAACCCGCGGCGGGCGGCGCGGCCGGGGCGCGGGCCCCGGCCCCCCGGCTTCAGCCGACGATGTCGGTGCCGGCGAAGAAGTAGGCGATCTCGGTCGCCGCGTTCTCGGCGCTGTCGGAGCCGTGGACCGAATTGGCCTCGATGCTCTCGGCGAACAGCTTGCGGATGGTGCCCTCGGCCGCGTTGGCGGGGTTGGTGGCGCCCATCAGCTCGCGGTTCTTCGCGACGGCGTCCTCGCCCTCCAGCACCTGCACCACGACGGGGCCGGACACCATGAAGTCCACCAGGTCGTTGTAGAAGGGCCGCGCGGCGTGGACCTTGTAGAACTCCTTCGCCTGGGCGCGGCTCATCCAGATGCGCTTCTGGGCGACGATGCGCAGGCCGTTCCCCTCGAAGACGGCGTTGATCTTGCCGGTGAGGTTCCGGCGGGTGGCGTCCGGCTTGATGATGGAGAAGGTGCGCTCGATGGCCATGGGGGCGTTCCTTGTTGCGGCTGCGAAGGTGCGGCCGGCGCATAGGCGGGGAACGGGCCCGGCGCAAGCCCCGGCATCCCCGGCGCCTCTCCGCGCGTTGGCGCGTCACCGCAGGGAGGCCGCGATGCCGGACGACACGCCACGGAAGACCGAGGTCGGGCGCAGCCCCGGCTACATCCCCCGCCCGCCCTCGAAGGAGGACGTGGAGAAGGTGAGCGAGCAGCAGGGGATGATCACCGACGAATGGGCCCCCGCCCCGACGGAGGGGACGAAGGCCGAGGGGGACACGGAAGGCCAGCCCGGATAGGGGGGCGCCCCGCCCGGCCCTCCCCCCGGGACGGGGGAGGGTATATGAGGCGGCGCCATGACCGTCCTGTCCATCCGCAACCTGGTGATCCGCCTTGGCGGCCGCGCGCTGATCGAGGGCGCGGACCTCACGCTCGACACCGGGCGGAAGCTCGGCCTGGTCGGGCGCAACGGCGCGGGCAAGTCCACGCTGCTGAAGGCCGTGACCGGGCAATTGCAGCCGGATGGCGGGGACATCCGGCTGGCCGCCCGCGCGCGGCTCGGCCATGTCGCGCAGGAGGCGCCGGGGGGCGAGGGCAGCCTGCTGGAGGCCGTGCTGGCGGCCGACACCGAACGCGCCGCCCTGCTGGCCGAGTTGGACGGCCACCCCGATCCGCACCGCGCGGCCGAGATCCACGAACGCCTGATCGCCATCCGCGCCGACAGCGCGCCGGCGCGGGCGGCGACCGTTCTCGCCGGCCTCGGCTTCGACGCGGAGGCGCAGGCGCGGCCGCTCTCCTCCTATTCCGGCGGCTGGCGGATGCGGGTCGCGCTGGCGCGCGCGCTGTTCCTGGAGCCCGACCTGCTGCTGCTGGACGAGCCGACCAACCACCTCGACCTGGAAGCGACGATGTGGCTGGAGGGATGGCTGGCGCGCTTCCCGGGCGCGGCCATCGTGGTCAGCCACGACCGCGGGCTGCTGGACCGCGCGGTGGATGTCATCGCGCATCTCGACCGCGGGAAGATCACCACCTATCCGGGCAACTACGAGGCCTTCGTGCGCATCCGCACGGAACGCGCGGCGCAGCAGGAAGCCGCACGGGCGAAGATCGCGCAGCAGCGCGCGCACATGCAGGCCTTCGTGGACCGCTTCCGCTACAAGGCGTCGAAGGCGCGGCAGGCGCAGTCCCGGCTGAAGGCGCTGGAGAAGCTGCCCGCCCTCGACGCCGTGGTGGAGGACCACGCGAGCAGCTTCGCCTTCCCCGAGCCCGAGGCGCTGTCGCCCCCGATCGTCGCGATCGAGCGCGCGGAGGTCGGCTATGGCGGGGCGCCGGTGCTGCGCGGGCTCGACCTGCGGATCGACCAGGACGACCGCATCGCGCTGCTCGGCGCCAACGGCAACGGCAAGTCCACGCTGGCGAAGCTGCTGGCCGGGCGGCTCGGCGCCGCGCGGGGCGAGGTGAAGCGGGCGGCGCGGCTGCGCGTGGGCTTCTTCGCGCAGCACCAGTCCGAGGACCTGGACATGGACGGCACGCCGCTGTCGCACATGCGCGCCGCCCTGCCGCGCGCGACGGACGCGCAGTGCCGCAGCCAGCTCGCCCGCTTCGGGCTGACGGCGGAGAAGGCGGAAACCCAGCTCGCCAAGTGCTCGGGCGGGGAGAAGGCGCGGCTGCTGCTCGCGCTCTGCACGCGCGATGCGCCGCAGCTGCTGATCCTGGACGAGCCGACCAACCACCTCGACATCGATGCGCGGGAGGCGCTGGTGCGCGCGCTGGCGGAATTCGGCGGGGCGGTGCTGCTGATCACCCATGACCCGCATCTCGTGGAGCTGGTGGCGGACCGGCTGTGGCTGGTGGCCGACGGCACGGTGAAGCCCTTCGACGGCGACCTCGACGAGTACCGCGCGCTGCTGGCCGAACGCGCGCGCGGCCCGGGCCGGGCGGAGGCCGCGGGCGGGGCGCGCGGCGCGCAGGAACGGCGCGAGCGGGCGGAGAACCGGGCGCAGCAGGCGCCGCTGCGCCAGCGGCTGCGGGAAGTCGAGAAGCTGCTGGAACGGCTCGGGCTCGAAGCCGGGCTGATCGAGAAGCGGCTGGCCGACCCCGACACCTATGCGAAGCGCAAGGCCGAGGACATCGCCTGGGCCACCACGCGCCGCGCGGCCATCGCGAAGGAGGTGGCCGCGCTGGAGGAAGAATGGCTGACGCTGTCGGAAAGGCTCGACGCTGCGTGATCACGAAATTGTGAATATGGAACGCGTGCGGTTCTGCACCGTCCCGTCAGTAGCTATTGCTTCCAGTAATCCCCATCCCGACAGGCTCCCCCGCCAATTGCCCAATGACCGCATCCGACTGCTGATCCTCTCCGCCGTGCTGTTCGTGCTGGCGGCGATGGTCGGCCTGCGCGCATCCTTTCTGATGGAGGAACGCGAGACGGTCCTGCTCCGCGCGGAATCCGCGTTGCGCGACATGGCGCGGGTGACCGAGGAACATGTCAGCCGCGTCTTCGAGACGTCGGACCTCGTGGCGGACTACATCGCGGACCGCGTCGCGCAGGCGGGCGGCGCGGCGCGCATCCATGGCGACCCCGCGATGCACCACTGGCTGCGCGACCTGTCGCAGCGCATGGCCGGCGACTACCTGATGATCGTCGATGCCGCCGGCCGCCCGGTGTCGCTGACGGCGCAGAACCCGCCGCCGGCGGTGGACCTGTCCGACCGCCGCTGGTTCCGCATCCATGCCGCGGGCGAGGAGCGGCATGTGGGGGAGGCGCTGCACAGCCGCATCACCGACGAGGTACTGTTCACCTACAGCCGCGCCCTGCGCGGCGGGGTTGGCTTCGACGGCGCCGTGCAGGTCGCGATGCGGACCGGCTTCTTCCAGCGCGAGGCGCTGCTGGCCGAACTCGGCAGCGGCACCGCGCTCGGCCTGTTCGACGCGGAGGGTCGGGTTCTGGCCCGGACGGGGCTGCGCCCGGACCAGCTCGACACGCGGCTGCCGGCGCAGGTGCTCCGGGCGGCGCCGGGGCCGGGCGGGGTCGCCATCGCCACCTTCGTCTCGCCCTTCGACGGGGTGGAACGGCTGGCGGCGACGCGGCGGCTGGAGGACTGGCCGGTGCTGGTCAGTGCCAGCATCCCGAAGGCGGCGGTGCTGGCGGGCTGGTGGCGCGCCGTTTGGTGGTCCGTCGCGCTGCTCGGTGGCATCGCGACGGCCGCGCTGCTGGCGACCTTCCAGGCGCTCCGCATGATGCGGCGGGAGGCAGGGGTGCGGGCGGAGCTTGCGGCCGCCAACTCGGCGCTGCGCGCGGGCGCCGCCGCGCTCGAGACGCGGGTGGCGGAGCGCACGCGCGACCTGGCGGCGGCGCGCGACGAGCTGGCCGAGCGGGAGCGGCGCTTCCGCGCCATCTTCGACAGCACCTTCCAGTTCGTCGGCCTGCTGGCGCCCGACGGCACGCTGCTGGAGGCGAACGAGACCGCGCTCGCCTTCGGCGGCTTCGGGCGGGAGGAGGTGATCGGCCGCCCCTTCTGGGAGGCGCGCTGGTGGGACACCGACGAGGCGACGCGCCAGCGCCTGCGGGACGCCATCGCCGCCGCCGCCGCCGGCCGGCCGCAACGCTACGAGGTGGTGGTGCGCGGCGCGGGGGACGTGCTGGCGACGATCGACTTCTCCCTGAAGCCGATCCGCGACGCCGACGGGCGCGTGGTGCTGCTGGTGCCCGAGGGCCACGACGTGACCGACCTGAAGGCGGCCGAGGCCCGCCTGCGCGAGGCGCAGAAGACCGAGATGCTGGGCCAGCTGACCGGCGGCGTCGCGCATGACTTCAACAACCTGCTGATGGCCGTGCTCGGCAACCTCGCCCTGCTGCGAAAGCGCATGCCGGAGGACCCGCGCCTGCTGCGCCTGCTCGACGGCGCGCAGCAGGGCGCCGAACGCGGCGCGGCGCTGACCCAGCGCCTGCTGGCCTTCGCCCGCCGGCAGGAACTGCGGCCCGAGCCGGTGGACCTGCCCGGCCTGCTGGATGGCGTACGGTCGCTGCTGGAACGCTCGGCCGGGGCGGGCATCCGCCTGCGCTTCGACCTGCCGGCGGGGCTCGCCCCCGCGATGGCGGATGCGAACCAGCTGGAGCTGGCGCTGCTGAACCTGGTGGTGAACGCCCGCGACGCCATGCCGGACGGGGGGGAGGTCGCGATCACGGTCGCCGAACGGCTCTCATCCTGCCCCGGGGCGCCGCCGGGGCTGCTGCCGGGCCCCTACCTGGTGCTGTCGGTCCGCGACAGCGGCACCGGGATGGACGAGGCGACGCTGGCGCGGGCGACGGAGCCCTTCTTCACCACCAAGGGGCCGGGGCGCGGGTCGGGGCTCGGCTTGTCGATGGTGCAGGGCCTGGCGCAGCAGTCGGGCGGCGGCCTCGCGCTCCGCAGCACCCCTGGGGAGGGCACGGTCGTCGAGATCTGGCTGCCGCGCGCCGCGGGCCGGCCGGTCGGCGCCGCGCCTGCGGCCGCGCCGGAGCCGCCGCGGCCGCAGGCGCCGCCGCGGCGCGTGCTGGTGGTGGATGACGACCCGCTGGTGGCCGCCGGGACCGCGCTGATGCTGGAGGATCTGGGCCACCGCCCCGTGGTCGTGGCCAGCGCGGCCGAGGCGTTGCTGACGCTGGCGGGCGACCCGCGGATCGACATGGTGCTGACCGACCATGCGATGCCGGGGATGACGGGGCTGGAACTGGCCGAGCGTCTGCGGCGGGAACGGCCGGACCTGCCGGTCGCGCTGGCGACGGGCTATGCGGACCTCGCGGCCGGGACCTCGTCCTGGCTGCCCCGGCTCAACAAGCCCTATAGGCAGGAGGATCTGGCAGGGATGATCGCGCGGCTGTCGCGGCAGGATGCCGCGGGGGTCCCCGCCAAGGCTCAATGATGCGGTCGGGCCGGCAGGGCCGCGTCGCGCAGCGCCTCCTCGGCGAGGGTGCGGCGGAGGAAGGTGGGCCAAAGCGCACGCGGCGTCGCGGGTTCCGGCGCCGCGCGGCGCTCCGCCTCCCCCCGGCTGGTGTCCCTGGCCTCCGCGGCCGGGGTCGCGCGACGTGCCTCCGCGTCCATCCCGAAGCCCTCCCGCCGGCCGCGGCTCCCTTGGGGGCAGCGTGGCGTCGTGCCGATCCAGTTGCGTGCGTCGCCCTGCGGCGACACGGCATTGCTGCACGATCGCCGGACCGTTCTGCAACGGCAGGTTGCGGAATGACGCGGACTTGACCGCCGCCCCCACCCGCGCGAGACGCGACCGAACCAAGGGAGGACCCGCCATGCCGATCCGCCGCCGCAGCCTTGCCATCGGCGCCCTCGCGCCGGTCGCCGCATCCGCGCTCGCCCTGCCCGCCCTGGCGCAGTCCGACCGGCCGGTGCGGCTGATCGTGCCGGCGCCGCCGGGCGGGCCGACCGACATCCTCGCCCGCGTCACGGCGGAACGCGCGGCCGTGCTGCTCGGCCAGCCCGTGGTGGTGGACAACCGCGCCGGCGCCGGCGGCGTGATCGGGGCGGAAGCGACCTTCCGCGCCCCGGCCGACGGGCTGACGCTGATGGTCGGCCACAACCAGACCCATGCCTCGAACCAGCACATGATGGCGCGCCTGCCCTTCCATGTGGTGGACGGCTTCACGCCCGTGGCGGGGCTGGCCACGGTGCACCACGCGACGGTGGTGGCGGCGGGGCACCGCGCGCGGTCCATGTCGGACCTGATCGCCATGGGACGCAACGGCGGGCGCGTGACCTACGCCTCCTCCCAGGCGGGATCGGCGAGCCATGTGATCGCGGAGACCTTCGTGCGCCGGTCGGGGATGGAGGCGACGCATGTGCCCTATCGCGGCGCGGCGCCGGCGGCGACCGACACGGTGGCGGGGGTGGTGGATTTCTACGTCGCGACCTTCCCGACTGTCTCCGCCCTGGTGCGGGAAGGGCGGCTGCGCGCGCTGTCCATCGGCGCGGCGGCGCGCGTGCCGGACTTCCCCGAGATCCCGACCACGGCCGAGGCCGGCGTGCCCTTCATGGCGGTGGATGCCTGGTTCGGCCTGTTCGCGCCCGCCGGCCTGCCCGCAGCCGCGACGGAACGGCTGGCGCGCGCCTTCCTCGCCCCGCTGGAGGAGGCGGAGGTGCAGCGCCGCCTGGCCGCCGCCGGCTTCACCCTGATGCCGATGCAGCCCCCCGCCTTCGCCGCCTTCCAGCGCGCCGAGGTCGCGCGCTGGGCGGAGATGGTGCAGCTGACCGGCGTGCGGCTGGAGGACTGACCGGGGCCGGACCGGTTCCCGTTCCTGGCTCGGAAAAAAACGAGGCTCACGCGACCGCGAGTTGCAGTCGCGCGCGCGACGCGCCAAAGCCTGCTGACAGGGATGTGAGGGAAAGACGAAGCGTTGGACGGCGGGCTGACGCGGACCGCGAAGGGCGATCGCCGCGCCGCGCGTGCGCCAAGCCTGCGGCGCCGCATGCTTGTGCTCGTCACCACGCTGACCGCCGCGCTGCTGTCGCTGGCGGGACTTGCGGTCTGGGAAGCGCATGAGACGTCGCGCCAGCGGGCGGCGGAGCAGATGCTCGGCACCGCGCGGGCGATGGCGCTGCTGGTGGACCAGGAATTCGCCCGCGCCGAGGCGCTGCTGCAGGGGGTCGCGGCCGATCCGGACGTGGCGGCGGGCGATGCGCAGGCCTTCCTCAACAGCGCCACGCGGCTGGGCCGCGCGCTGGACGGGCTGGTGATGGCGATGGCGGAGGCGCCGGGCTTCCAGCTTGCCAACACGCTGCGCGGCACCCTGCCCCCCGGGCACCCGATGGCGCCGGGGCTGGACGCGGTGTTCGGGACGGGCCGCACCACCATCAGCAACCTCTATTCCGGCACGGTCACCGGCCGGCCGGCCGTGTCCATCGCCGTGCCGATCCCGCGCGAGGAGGGGCCGCCGCGATACGCCATCGGCATCACGCTGAACCGCGCGCGGCTGACCGAGGCGCTGACCCGCCAGCACCTGCCGCCCGGCGCCGTGGCCGCGGTGCTGGACGGACGGCACGTCGTCGTCGCCCGCACCCGGCGCGAGGAGGAGGTGGTGGGCCTTCCCGCCACCCCCGCCGTCGCCCGCGGCCTGGCGGAACGCGGCGAGGGCGTGGTGGAGAAGCTGGTCAACCAGGATGGCGAGGTCTCGGTCGTCGCCTATGCCCGCGCGCCGACGAGCGGCTACGCGGTGGCGCTGGCCGTGCCGGAGGCGCTGTTCGCGCAGGCGCGCAACGCATCCCTGACGCAGCTTGCCACCCAGGCGCTGCCGGTGGCGGCGGGGGGGCTGCTGCTGGCCTTCCTGCTCGGCCTGCGGCTGCGCGGGGCGCTGGCGGCGCTGCCGGGCGGCGGGGCGGGCCCGCGCATCGCCGAGGTCGAGGAGCTGGCGCGCGCGCTGTCGGCCGCGAATGCCGCCCGCGCGGGCAGCGAGGCCGCGCTGCGCGACCGCACCGCCTGGCTGGAGGCGACGCAGCGGGCGGCGCAGGTGGGCACCTGGGACCACGACCTCCGCACGCGGGAGGTCCGCTGGTCGGAGACGATGTGGACGCTCTACGGCCTAGACCCCGCGGGGGCAGGGCCGCTGACCCCGCGCTTCTTCCGTTCGCTGGTGCTGGAGGAGGACCTGCCGGCGGTGGATGCGGGGATGGCGGAGGCGCTGCGCAGCGGCACCTATGCGCTGGAATTCCGCATTCGCCGCGGCGACGGCGCGGTGCGCTGGATGCGCGCGCAGGGCGTGCTGGAACGGGCGGAGGACGGCACGCCGCTGCGCCTGCTCGGCGCCAATCTCGACATCACGGAACGGCGGGAACTGGCAGCGGAGCGCGAGGCGCTGCTGGCGCAGAAGGACCTGCTGGTGCAGGAGATGCACCACCGCGTGAAGAACAGCCTCCAGCTCGTGCAGGGGCTGCTGCTGCTGCAGGCGCGCGGGGCGGAGCCGGGGCTGGCCGCGCGGCTGCGGGAGGCGGCGGGGCGGATCGTCTCCATCGCCTCGGTCCACCGGCGGCTCTACGAAGGCGGGCCGGGGCCGCAGCAGGACGCGGCCGACCACCTGGCGGGGCTGGTCGAGGACCTGAGCCGGTCGGTCGGCCATGCGGCGCGGGAGATCCGGCTGGAAGCCGCGCCGGGGCTGCGCCTGTCGCCGGAACGCATGGCCGCGCTCGGCCTGCTCGCGACGGAGCTGGTGACCAATGCGCTGAAGCACGGGGCGGGGTGCATCACGCTGCGGCTGGCCCATGACGCGGAGCAGGCGGAGCTGGTGGTGCAGGACGAGGGCCCGGGCTTCCCGCCCGGCTTCGATCCGGCCCGGTCGCAGGGCCTCGGGATGCGGGTGGCGCTGGCCATGGCGCGGCAGCTGCGCGGGACGCTGCGGGTGGCCGAAGGGCCGGGCGGGCGCGTGACGGCGATGCTGCCTATCCTCCCCCCTTCCTCTCCCACCCCCGCGGACCCTGCTGCCAGTAGGTGAGCGCGTGGCCCGCGGCCTTGGCCGCGCGCCAGCGCAGCCGCGCCGCGGCGACCGCGGCCTCGTCCCCGCCGTCGAACAGGTCGAGGATGCGGTCGAAGGCATCCGCCCGCGCGATGGCGGCGCCGTCGAGCAGGAACAGGAAGCGCGCGCCGTTCGGCGCACCGGATGCCGGCGCGTCCTCCGCCGTCAGCCAGATCGGCTGGAGTTCCGCATGGCCGGTGCGGGGGGTGCCGTGCGGCAGCCAGTCCGGATCGGCGCAGGTCCAGAGTGCGGCGTCGAGCGCATCGAGCCGTTCCTGGCCGCCGCAGAGCACCATCGCCCGCCCGCCGCCCGCCAGCACCCGGCCGAGCAGCTTCGGCAGCGCCTGGTCCAGCGGCGTGCGGGTCAGGTGGTAGAAGCCGTAATCCGCCATGCCGGCGCGGTCTACACGGCCGCGCCGCGGCGGGCCACCGGCGGGTGGTGGTCCTCGTCCTCGAACCGCGCCGCCACCAGCGCATCCAGCAGCCGCACGCCGAAGCCCGTGGGCCCGGCGGGGCCGAGCGGGTGCGGCGCGTCCTGCGTGTCCACCCCCGCGATGTCGAGATGCGCCCAGGGAATGCCGGCGGTGAATTCGCGGAGGAAGGCGGCGGCATGGCTGGCATCGGGGATGAAGCGCGCGGGCCACCCCCCCTCCCCGCGCGCCGGGGGCACGCATTGGCGCAGGTCGGCGATGGCGGAGGCGAGGTCGGCGCGGTGCCCCTCCCCGATCGGCAGCGGCCACAGCGGCTCTCCCACCGCTTCCCCGGCGGCGGCGAGGGAGGACAGCAGCGCGGCGTCGGTGCCGAACAGCCCGGCGCGGTGATGGCCGAGCGCGGAGACGACGGCGCCGGTCAGGGTCGCGAGGTCGACCATCGCGCGCGGGCGGAAGCGGCGGGCCGCGTGGTGCAGCGCATCGGCCAGCACCAGCCGGCCCTCGGCGTCGGTGTCCACCACCTCCACCGTCGTCCCCGCCGCCATCCGCAGCACGTCGCCAGGGCGGTAGCTGGTGGCGCCGGTCGCGTTCTCCGCGATCGCCAGCACGGCGACCGTGGGCGCGGGGGAACGGCGGAGCGCGAGCGCCAGCATCGCGCCGGCGCAGGCCGCGGCGCCGGCCATGTCGGCGCGCATCGCCTCCATCCCCTGCGCGGGCTTGATGGAGATGCCGCCGGTGTCGAAGACGATGCCCTTGCCGATGAAGGCGACCGGCCGCGCCGCGATGCGGCCCCGCCAGCGCAGCACGACGAGGCGCGGCGGCTCCTCCGCCCCCGCCCCCACCGCGAGAAGCCCGCCGAAGCCGCCGCGCAGCAGGCGCCGGCGGCCCAGCACCTCCACCTCGATCCCGTGGGCGGCCAGCGCGCGCAGCCGCTTCGCGAAGCGGCGGGGGGTCAGGCGGTTCGCCGGCTCCGCCACCAGATCCCGCGCGAGGAGGCAGCCGCGCACCGCGGCGGACCGCTCCTCCCACGCCGTGCGGACGGCGGCGGGCGAATCGGCCAGCAGGCTGAGCCGCGACAGCCCCGGCGCGACATCGCGCGTGCGGAGCGCATCGAAGCGCCAGGCGCGCAGGCAGGCGCCGGCCGCGAACGCGGCGGCGGCATCGGGCGCGAGGCCGCGCGCATCGAGCACGAGATGGGGAATGGCGGCGAAGCGGGCGGCGGCCGCGGCGCCGGCCGTCTCATGGTCCAGCGCGCGCGGGGCGGCACCGAGCCCGACAAGGGCGAAGCGCACCGGGGCGCCCTCGACGCCCAGCGGCGGCGCGGCGAGTTCCAGCACCTGCCCCGCTTCCGCCCGGAAGCCGGCGGCCCCGGCGATGGCGGGCAGCGCCGCGCCGGCCGCGACCGGCACCGCGCGGGGCAGCGCGGCGTCGGGCGGGGTGCGGCGGATGTCGAGATCCAGCACGGAAGGCCTCAGCCTTCCTCGGCCATCTCCGCCACCAGCCGGTCCAGCATCCGCACGCCATAGGCGGTGGCGCCCTTCGGCGCGGTCGGCAGGTCCTTCGCGCTCCAGGCCGTGCCGGCGATGTCGAGATGCGCCCAGGGGACGTGGCCGCCCCTGGTGTCGACGAAGCGCTGGAGGAACTGCGCCGCGGTGATCGACCCGCCCGGCCGCCCGCCGACATTCTTCATGTCCGCGATGTCGGACTTGATCTGCTTGTCGTAGGCATCGCCGAGCGGCATGCGCCAGGCCTGTTCGCCCACCGCCTTGCCCGCGGCGGCGATGCGGGCGGCGAGGTCGTCGTCGTTGCTGAACAGGCCGGCATGTTCGTGGCCGAGCGCGATGATGATGGCGCCGGTCAGGGTGGCGAGGTCCACCATGCAGCGCGGCTCGAACCTCTCCCGGCAGTACCAGAGCACGTCGGCGAGGACGAGGCGGCCCTCGGCGTCGGTGTTGATGACCTCCACCGTCTGGCCGGAATAGGTCTTCACCACGTCGCCCGGCCGCTGCGCGGTGCCGGAGGGCATGTTCTCCACCAGGCCCACCAGGCCGACCACGTCTGCCCTGGCGCGGCGGCCGGCGAGCGCGGCCATGAGGCCGACGACGGTGCCGGCGCCGGCCATGTCCCACTTCATGTCCTCCATCCCCGCGGCGGGCTTGATGGAGATGCCGCCGGTGTCGAAGGTGACGCCCTTGCCGATGAAGGCCATCGGCTTCGCCGCCGGCTTCTTCCCCCCGCGCGGCGCGCCCTTCCACTGCATGACGACCAGCCGCGGCTCGTGCTGGCTGCCCTGCGCGACGCCGATCATCGCGCCGAAGCCGAGGCGCTTCAGCTCCTTCAGCCCCATCACCTCCACCTCGACGCCGAGCTTCTGGAGCGCGAGGCAACGATCGGCGAATTCGACGGGGTGCAGCACGTTGGGCGGTTCGCTGACCAGTTCGCGCGTCAGGAACACGCCATCCGCCACCGCGCGCATCGGCGCGAAGGCGGCCTTCGCTGCGGTGGCCGAGGAGGTGGCGATGGACAGGCGTTCGAGCTTCGGCTTGTCCTCCTCCTTCTCCTTCGTGCGGTAGCGGTCGAAGCGCCAGGCGCGCAGCAGCGCGCCCATCGCGACGCCCGCCGCCAGCGCCGGGGACAGCGCATCGGCCGCGACGCAGGCTTCCCGGTCGGAGGCGGTGGCGAGGGCGACGGCGCCGCCCGCGGCTTCCGCCGCCGGGGCATCGACCTCGCCGGACTTGCCGAGGCCGACGGCGACGACCTTGGCATAGGGCCCGACCGCCCAGAGCGTGGTGGACTGCCCCTTGCGGCCCTTGAAGTTCGCCGCCTCCAGCGCGCGGGCGAGCAGGCCGGAGGTGGCGGCATCGGCCTCCGCGGCGAGGCCGGCCGGGGGCTCGCCCTCCGGCAGCAGCAGCACCAGCGTGCCGCCCCGCGGCAGGGCGGCCTTGACGAAGGCGATGTCGGGCATGGGCGTCCGTTCTTCCCCGGGGTGGTGTCGTTCGGGGCCAACCTAGCACCCGCCCCCGCGGGGGCGGCAAGGCGGCACCGGGCCGGCTTGTCGCCCCCGCGGGGGCGGGGGTAAGGGCCAGCGCATGGATGACAGTGACCTGCTGGACCTTGCCGCGCGGCTCGCGCAGCGGGCGGCCGACGCGATCATGGCGGTGCGCGCCGCGGGCTTCGCGGTGGAGGCGAAGCGCGACCTCTCCCCCGTGACGGCGGCCGACCGCATCGCCGAGGCGCTGATCGTCGACGGGTTGCGGGAGGCCACCCCCGGCATCCCGGTTGTGGCGGAGGAGGCGGTGGAGGCCGGCCTGGCCGGCGGCCCGGCGGCCCGCTTCTGGCTGGTGGACCCGCTGGACGGCACGCGCGAATTCGCCGCCGGGGAGACGAGCTTCGCCGTGAATGTCGGGCTGGTGGTGGCGGGGCGCCCGCATCTCGGCGCCGTCGCGCTGCCGGCGCATGGCGAGGTGTTCGGTGGCATCGCCGGGCTTGGCGCCTGGAAGCGCGACGCCGGCGGGCAACGCCCGGTCCGTGCCCGCCGCGCCCCGGCGGAAGGGCCGGTGGTGATGGCCAGCCGCCACTATGCCGACGACCCGCGCATCGCCGATTTCGCGCGGGCGCGGGGGGCGGCGCGGGTGGTGCATATCGGCTCGGCCGAGAAGTTCTGCCGGCTGGCGGAAGGCGCGGCCGATCTCTACCCGCGCTTCGGCACCACCATGGAATGGGACACCGCCGCGCCCGAGGCGGTGCTGCGCGCGGCGGGCGGCGAGGTCGCGCAATGGGACGGCACGCCGCTGCGCTACGGCAAGGACGACTGGCGCAACCCGCCCTTCCTGGCGCGCGGCCTGGCATGACGCGGCTGGTCGCCGATGCCGCGGAAGCCGCCGCCCTGCTCCGCGCGGGCGCGCTGGTGGCGTTCCCGACCGAGACGGTCTACGGGCTCGGCGCCGATGCGCGCGACGGGCGCGCGGTGGCGGCGGTCTTCGCGGCGAAGGGACGGCCGCAGTTCAACCCGCTGATCTGCCACTACGCGGATGCCGAGGCCGCCTTCGGCGATGTGCTGGCCGATGACCGCGCGCGGGCGCTGGCCGCGCGCTTCTGGCCGGGCCCGCTGACCCTGGTGCTGCCGCGCCGGCCGGGCTGCAAGGTGGACCTGCTGGCCGGCGCGGGGCTGGAGACGCTGGCGGTGCGCGTGCCCGCGCACCCCGTCGCGCTCGACCTGCTGCGGCAGGTGGGCGGGCCGGTCGCCGCGCCTTCCGCCAACCGCTCGGGCCAGGTCAGCCCGACCACGGCCGCGCATGTGCTGGCGGGGCTGTCGGGCCGCATCGCGGCGGTGCTGGATGGCGGCGCCTGCGCGGTGGGGGTGGAGAGCACGGTGCTCGACCTCGCGGGTGGGGGCGCGGCGCTGCTGCGGCCGGGCGGGGTCACGGCGGAGGCGATCGAGGCGGTGATCGGCCCGGTCGGCCGGCAGCTGCCGGTGACGGCAGCGGCGGCGACGCGCAGCCTGCGGAGCCCGGGGATGCTGCTGTCGCACTATGCGCCTTCGCTGCCGGTGCGGCTGGGTGCGGGACAGGTGGCGGGGGACGAGGCGCTGCTCGCCTTCGGCCCGGTCGTGCCGGCCGGCGCGGGCGCGATGTGGAACCTCTCGCCCGGGGGTGACATGGAGGAAGCCGCGGCGCGGCTGTTCGCAGGGCTGCGCTGGCTGGACGCGCAGGGCGCGCGCTGCGGATTGAAGGGCATCGCCGCGATGCCGGTGCCCGAGGCCGGGCTGGGTGCCGCGATCAACGACCGGCTGGCGCGGGCGGCGGCGCCAAGGGGGTAGGCGGGGCGCCGCGCAAGGCGATGCGGGCCAGTATCAGCCGGGCGCGGGTCCGCCGCCCTCGCCGGACAGATACGCCGCGGCCGCCGCCGCCACGGCGGGGTTGCCCAGCGCCTCGGGGCGGACGAACAGGGCGTTGAACTGCCATTCGCGCTGGATGTCGGCCAGGACCGGCACCAGCCCTGCCGCGGTCAGGACCGGCAGGATGTCATGCGCGAGCGACTGGCCGGGCCAGCGGGCCACCGTCTCAAGCTCCATGAACAGGGCAACGCAGCGCCGCAGCGTCGCCCTGCCACCCGCGAGGACCTGCGCGACCGCGCCCTCGACGTCGATCCAGATCGCGACGTCGCCCTCCCCCGCCGCCAGGAAGCCGTCGAGCGTGACGGCCGGGACGGTGTAGTGCGCATGCTCGGAGGCGCGGGAATCGAGCAGCACGCTGCCCATCGTGGCCTTCATGGCGTTCTGCCGGATGGGCACGTTGAAGGTCAGTTCCCCCGCGCGGTCCGACACGCATTGCTGCAGGTATTCGACGCCCGCCGCCGCCATCGCCTCGGCATGGCGCCCATGGACCACCGGGTTGGCCTCGAAGGCGACGACGCGCGCGGCCGGCAGAAGGGACTTGATCCCCTTCGAGAAGCTGCCCTCATGCGCGCCGACCTCGAGCACCGTGGCGGGGGCGAGGGCCTGCACCACCCCGGCGACGGCCTGCGTCAGCCGCTGCGCGCCGGCGGCGCGCCCGGCCACCGCGCCGGCCGGGTCGGCGGGCAGGAGGCGCCGCAGCAGCCGCCGCTGGGCATCGATGCCGAAGGCCGCGAGCGCGGCGCCGTCGGCCGCGGCGATCGGCACCTCCGGATGGGCGGGGCGCTGCCGGGCAAGGGCGCGCGCGCGCCAGATCCATTCCAGCGCGAAATCGGCGCAGAATGCCGGCGTGACCGCGGTGGCGCCGCGCGTGACGAGCCGCGCGGTCCGCAGCGCGACGCGGTCGACCCCGTCCGGTGCGGACGCATGGGCGACGAGTTGGATGCAGCAGGGGAAATCCACCTCCTGCAACGGCCGGCCGGCGGCTTCCGCGGTGGCGGCCCAGCGCGGCTGCTGGCGGAAGGCATCGAAATACGGGCTTCCGGCCCCGTCGGCGGGCGGGTCGAAATCCGTGGGTTCCAGCCAGATCGCGGCGCCGCCGTCATCGGCCGGACGGCCGGGCACCGCCTCGGCCGGGGCGATGTCGAAGCGGTGGTCCTCCATCAGCCAGGCGGGGGCATAGCGGTAGCCGTGCGGCGCATCGGCCGCGCGCATGTGCTCGACCAGGCGGCGGTGCAGGATGCCGCCGGGAAGCTGGTGCACCAGGAAGCAGGGCGCGCGCGCCCGCGCCACCTTGCCGAGCGCGCGGCGCTTGCGCAGCAGGTCGAGTGGCGCCCGCGCGGCATCCGTCACCCGTTCGCCCCGGTACGGCACGAACTCGACGCGCGGGTCGTCCATCTCCTCGCAGTCGGGCTTCTCGTGGCCGGTGACCAGCACCGCGAGGTCGGGGTCGGTCTGGCGCAGAATGGAGCGCAGGGTCCAGGCGAAGGCACGGTCCGCCGCGCGGGCCGCCGCATCATCCGGGGCCGCCGCCAGCGGGATGGCGAACACGACAGGCTTCTTCGACGTCATCGGCTGGGTTTCCGTCTGTGATCCGGCGCGGTCGCCGGGCGCCCTTCCCGGGCGGGGCGGGCGGGGCGGGTCACGCCCCGCGCCCGGCATCCCCGGCGCGGCCGGACGTGCCCAGGGCACGCTGCCACGACTTGCTGGTCTTCTTGTAGGAGGCGCCGAAATTCGTCGCCAGCCGGCGATGGAGTTCGGTGAGCGAGACCGAGGTGGAGCGCAGCAGGACCGCGGCGCCGTCGCGGTCGCGCAGCATCTGGTCGATCATCGCGCTGAGTGCCGCCGGGCCGGTCGCCTGCAGCGGGTTGCGCAGGTTCTCGTCGAGGATGTTGCGGACGCAGCGTTCCAGGAAGCGCGCCATCAGCGGGTGGTTCGGCCGCGCATGCATCACGCAGTTGGTCACGCCGCAGGTGGGGCGGTGGGTCTGCACGGTCAGCTGCAGCGGCGTGTTCATCGCGGCGACGAATTCCGCCGTCCGCTCCACCTGGCGCATGTCGCAGTCCATGTAGAGCCCGCCATGGTCGAGCAGGTAGGCGATGCGGAACAGGTCCGACTTCATCGCCGCGTGCCACGCCGCATCATAGGCGCGCACCAGTTCCGCGCCGTGGCGGTCGGCGAGGTACTGGCGCGCCTCCGCCTCGTCGAAGCGGCGGTAGGAGCGGAGCGTGGGCACGCGCGACCACTTCTCCATCTCCGCCGCGACATCGGGCGGGGGGTCGCGGTCCCAGTACTGGAACAGGTCGACCTCGGGCGCGGGCGGGGCGGGCTGGCGCAGCCGGTTCTCCCGCGTCTCCAGGAACATGTGCCAGAAGACGACCTTCCGGCCGGGGTTGCGCCGTTCCCGGCACGCGCGCAGCGCGGCGAGCCCGCCGGCGGTGTCGCCGGTGACGTAGCGGTGCAGCGCACCGTCCACCTCGTCGAGGTCGAGGCCGAGCTGCCGGATCACCTCCTCCCCGCGGTCGAGCCAGCGGTCGCCGTCGCGCACCAGCAGCATGCTGATGACCTCGTAGAAGGCCGGCAGCGCCGGCAGCCCGACCTCGCGCCAGACGCCGAGGAGGGTCGCGAGCTGGGCGTCGTCGGCGCTGACGAGGTGCCGCCAGAGCGCGCGGCGGAAGCGGCCGGTGTCAGGCTTGGGCTGCATGCGGCGCTCCATGGTCGGGTACGGCCCGCCCCCGCGCGGCGGGCCGGCACGGGCGCCGGCCGCGGGGATGCGCCCCGCGCCACGGCATCGACGCCGGTGCGCTGGGGGCGAGGCTCGATGGATGGGGCATGCGGAGTTCCACGATCCCTGCATACACCATCGATGCCCGCCATCAAGCTTGCGCGCCGGCCGCCAGCCGCGGGGCGGGGCGGCCGGCCCGGACCGGCCCGTGGCCGTCAGTCCACCGTGATGCTGGCCTGGCGCACCACTTGCGCCCAGCGTTCGCGCTCCCAGCGGATCAGGCGGGCGAAGCCGGGGCCGTCGAGGGTGGAGGGCTCGGCGCCCTCGTCGCGCAGGCGGCGGATCACCTCGGGGTTGGCCAGCGCCTCGCGCATCGCCGCGAAGAGCCGCGCCTTCACCGGCTCCGGCGTGCCCTTCGGCACCAGGATGCCGTACCAGGCGGTCGCCTTGTAGTCGGGGATGGTCTCGGCGACCGTCGGGATCTCGGGGAACAGCGTCATGCGCGTGTCGCCGGTGACCGCGAGCGGCCGGACGGAGTTCGACTGGATCAGCCCGACCACCGAGGGCAGCGTCGTGATCATGAAGTGCAGATGGCCGGCGACCACGTCGGTCAGCGCCGGGGCGGCGCCGCGGAAGGGGACGTGTTCCGCCTGCAGCCCCGCCATCTGCAGCATCAGCGCCGCCGCGAGGTGGCTGGCCGAGCCGTTGGAGGCGCTGCCATAGGTGATGTCGCCGCGCGCGGCGCGGATCTCGTCCAGCAGCTCGCGCATGTTGCGGGCGCGGGACTTCGGGCCGACCACGACGATCAGCGGCGCGTCGGCGACCAGGCCGATCGGCTCCAGCGCCTGTTCGGGGTCGATCCGCATGTTGCGGAACAGCGACACGTTGACCGACATCGGGCCGTGGTTGCCCATCAGCATCGTGTAGCCGTCGGGACGCGCGGTCGCGACCTGTTCGGTGGCGATGTTGCCGCCCGCGCCGGGCCGGTTCTCCACCACCACGGGCTGGCCGAGGGCGGGGCCCATCGCATTGGCGAGCGTGCGCGCGATGAGGTCGGTGCCGCCGCCGGGCGCGAAGGCCAGCAGGATGCGCAGCGGGCGGTTCGGGAAGGCGGCGTCCTGGGCCATCGCCGGCGCGGCGAAGGGCGCGGCGAGGCTGGTGGCGAGGAGGGTCCGGCGAAGCATGGTGTTGGTCCTTGTTGCGTTGGTCATTCGGCCGCGGCGGCAAGCCGGGCGTGCCCCGGCCAGACGGCGCGGGGGATGAGCAGCGTGCCTTCGAAGATGCGGCGCGCGGTGCGGAGCGTGCCGGCCCAGGCGACCTCGCCCGCCTCGACGCCGATCGGCACCTCCATCACGCCGGAGGGGTGGGCGATGCGCACCACCTCGCCGGGATCGGCCCCGGCAGCCTCCGCCACCACGGTCCCCGCGGTGCGCGACGCGGCGGCGAGCGTGATGCCGCCGGTCACCGCCATGGCGCGGTGGCAGTCATGCGGGGTGAAGTAGCGGGCCGCGAGATGCGCGCCGGCCGGGCCGGGGCCGACCAGGCAGGGCTTCGGCAGCACGCTGTCGGCCACGTCGCCGAAGCCCATGCGGCGGCCGGCCTCCAGGCGCAGCGCCTCGATCCGCGCCATCAGCGCCCGGTCGGCGTCCAGCGCCTCGGGCGGCGCGCCGACATCCGCGCCGAGGGCGGCGGCGGGGACCATCATCATCGGCATCGCGCCGTCGATCAGCGTGACGCGGACGCCGCCGATCTCCTCCGCGCGGTGGCCGGAGGGGAACATCGTGCCGGTCTTGCTGCCGGCGACGTCGCGGAAGCGCAGCATGACGGGGGCGGCGGTGCCGGCGACGCCGGGGATCTCCGCCATGCCCTCATAGGTGACGGCGCCGCCCGGGGTCTGGACCACGGCATCCACGCGGGTCTGCGTGTTGACGTTCAGGATGCGGACCACCGTCTCCCCCTCCCGCGCGGGGACGAGTCCGGCCTCGATCGCGAAGGGGCCGACGCCGGCCAGCATGTTCCCGCAGTTCGGGCGGGTGTCGACGATGGCGCGTTCCACGTCCACCTGCGCGAACAGGTAGTCCACGTCGATCCCCGGCGCGGCGGAGCGGGAGACGATGGCGACCTTGCTGGTCAGCGTCCGCGCGCCCCCGATGCCGTCCACCTGCATCGGGTGCGGCGAGCCCATGGCGGCGAGCAGCACGGCATCGCGCAGCGCCGGGTCGGCCGGCAGGTCGGACGCCAGGAAATAGGGGCCGCGGCTGGTGCCGCCGCGCATCAGGACGCAGGGGATGCGGGTCTGCATGGGGGGCCTCCGGTTCCGGGCGCTATGTGGCGCAGGGCCGGGGCGGGGAAAAGGGCGGCGGGCGCATGGCCGGGTGGCGCCGGGATGTGCCCCCCTCCCCCGGCGGGTGGCGGGAGAGGGGGGCGGCGAGGTCAGGGGGCCACGGCCGCGTCCCAGTTGCCGCTGGCGTCGAGGCCGAAGCGGACCGCGCCGGACAGCTTCGCCTCGCCCAGGAAGGCCTCCACGAAGGCATGGGCGATGGCGCGGCCGCGGGGGACGGCCATCGCCTGCTCGATCCGCATGAAGCCGCCGGGCAGCACGCGGAAGCCGGGATGGGCGGCGGCATGGGCTTCCAGCGGCTGGCGGACGCCGGCCAGCATGTCGAGCCCCTGGTCGAGGAACAGCGCCAGCGCATCCTCCCCGGTCGTGCCGTGGACCAGCCGCGCATGCTTCAGGCTGCGCGAGAGGTGCAGGTCATAGGCGGAGTTCCGGCCGGCCGCGATGCGGAGCCCGGGCGCGTCGATCGCCGCGACATCGACGATCGGGCTGTCGGCGCGGACCAGGCAGGTGCCCTCGATCACCACATAGGGGGTGGTGAACATCACCTCCTCCGCCCGCTTCGGGTCGCGCGCCAGGAAGCCGATGTCGCAGGCCCCGGAGGCGAGCGCGGCGAAGGCCCCGCCCGCAGTGTCGAAGGGGTGGAGATCCACCGGCAGGCCGAGCCGCCGGCCGAGCGCGTGGGCGAGCGCGGCGGAGACGCCGCCGATGCGCCCGTCCGGCGTCCGCAGCGCCAGCACCGGGTTGCCGAGGTTGATGGTGGCCCTCAGCCGGCCCGTCGGCGCGACCTCCGCGGCGATCGACATGCACGTCCCCTTCCCTGTCCGAATCCGGCGCGCAGTCTGGCGCGGCCGGGGCGGCGCGGACAGACGGGCGACGACATGGACGGCAGTTGACAGGCGGGTGACGCCGCCGCCACAAGCGCGCCGCCTGCATGGGAGACCCCGCCATGACGCCCCGCCTGCCGAAGCGCGCCCTTCTCGCCGGGGGTGGCGCCATGCTCGCCGCCGCCGCCCTGCCCGGCGCCCGCCACGCCGCGGCGCAGACGCCGCGCAGCGCGCTGGTGATCGCCGCCCAGATCGACGACCTGGTCGCGATCGACCCGCACCATTCCTTCGAGGTGACGGGCAGCGACCTGCTGAAGAATGTCTACGACCAGCTCTTCACGCTGGACCCGGCGAAGGACAGCGCGGAGCTGCAGCCGGCGCTCGCCGAGGGGTTCACGGTGTCGGAGGACGGGCGGACCTTCACCTTCCGCATCCGCCAGGGCGTGCGCTTCCATTCGGGCAACGCGCTGACGGCGGCGGATGTCGTCTTCTCGCTGCGGCGGCCGCTGCTGATCAACCGCACGCCGGCCTTCATGTACCGATCCGTCGGGCTGACGCGGGAGAACATCGAGCAGACGGTGCGCCAGACCGGCGAGTTCGAGGTGCAGGTCACCTTCGACCAGCCCTATGCGCCGAGCCTGATCCAGAACCTGTTCACCGCCACCATCGCCAGCGTGGTGGACATGCGGCTGGTGCAGCAGAATGCCGGGGATGACCTGGGCAATGCCTGGCTGAACCGCAACTCCGCCGGATCGGGCGCCTATCGCCTGACGCGCCACCAGCCGAACGAGAGCTACACGCTGGACCGCAACGACGCATGGTGGCGCGGGCGGGCGAACCTGCAGCGGGTGATCGTGCGGCACGTCCCGGAAGCGGCGACGCAGCGGCTGCTGCTGGAACGCGGCGATGTGGACGTGGCGCGCAACCTGACGCCGACCGACATCGCGGCGCTGCGCGGCCGGCCGAACATCGGCATCGCCGAATGGCCGCGCGGCACCATCCAGTATGTCTGCGCCAATCTCGGCGACCCGGTGCTGTCCAACCCGAAGGTGGTCGAGGCGCTGAAGTGCCTGATCGACTACGAGGGGATCGCGACGAACCTGCTGCCGGGCCAGGTCTTCCCGCACCAGTCCTTCATCCCCCGCGCGATCCTGGGCGAGGTGGACAGCCGCCCCTGGCGCTTCGAGCCCGACCGTGCGCGGCGCCTGCTGGCGGAAGCCGGCCATGCGAACGGCATCCGCCTGACGCTCGACACCGCGAACACCTTCCCCTCCCTCGACGTGGCGCAGGCGCTGCAGGCGAGCTTCGCGCGCGGCGGCGTGACGCTGGAGGTGCTGCCGGCGACGGGGGCGCAGGTGCTGGCGAAGTTCAGGGCGCGCAACCACCAGCTTTTCATCGGCATCTGGGGGCTGGGCTACCCGGACCCGCACTACAACGCCGACAGCTTCGCCCACAACCCGCCGGGCGGGAACAACCCGGGCAAGCTGACCTGGCGCAACAACTGGTCCATCCCGGAGATGACGGCACGCACCGAGGCCGCCATGCGCGAGCGCGACGAGGCCGCGCGCGCCGCGGTGTACCGCCAGATCCAGGAAGAGTTCATCGGCACCTCCCCCTTCGCGATCTTCGCGCAGCAACAGGTGCAGGTGGCGCTGCGGACGAATCTGCGCGGCTACCTCGCGAGCTCGCCGGGTCTGTCGGCGATCTACTGGCTGGCGAACAAGGGCTGAGGCGGGTGGCGGGGGCGGGAGCCGGGGCGGCGTGACCTCCGCCATGCGCCAGCTTCCGGGCTTCGCGCTGCAGGTCGCGCTGACGCTGCTCGGCCTGCTCGCGGTCACCTTCCTCATCGGCCGGGTCGTGCCGATCGACCCGGTGCTGGCCGTGGTCGGCGACCAGGCGCCGCGCGACGTGTACGAGGCGGTGCGGCGGGAACTCGGGCTCGACCAGCCGCTGGCAGTGCAGTTCGGCATCTATGTCCGCAGCGTGCTGGCGGGCGAGTTCGGGCAGTCCCTCGTCACCAACCGCCCGGTGATGGAGGACATCGCGCGCGTCTTCCCCGCGACGCTGGAGCTGGCGACCTTCGCCACCGTCATCGGCGTCGCGCTCGGCGTGCCGATGGGGGTGGCGGGCGCGGTGTGGCAGGACCGCTGGCCGGACCAGCTGGTGCGGGTGATCGGGCTGGTCGGCTATTCGGTGCCGATCTTCTGGCTGGGCATCGTGGGGCTGCTGGTCTTCTACGGCATCCTCGGCTGGGTGGAGGGGCCCGGGCGGCTCGGCGTCTTCTACGAGGACCTGGTGCCGGCGGTGACCGGCGTGATCCTGCTGGATGCCGCCATCGCGCGCGAGTGGGAGGTGTTCCGCAACGCGCTCGGCCACGTCGTCCTGCCTTCCGCCGTGCTCGGCTACTTCTCGGTCGCCTACATCGCGCGCATGACGCGGGCCTTCATGCTGGAGCAGCTGAGCCAGGAATACGTCGTCACCGCCCGCGCCAAGGGCGTGTCGGAAGCACGGATCGTCTGGCTGCATGCGGGGCGCAACATCGCGGTGCAGCTGGTGACCGTGATCGCGCTGTCCTATGCGCGGCTGCTGGAGGGCGCGGTGCTGACCGAGACGGTCTTCGCCTGGCCGGGGCTCGGCCGCTACCTGACGACCGCGCTGCTCGCGGCCGACATGAACGCGGTGCTGGGGGCGACCATCGTGGTGGGCCTCGTCTTCGTCGGCATCAACCTGCTGTCCGACCTGCTGTACCGCCTGCTGGACCCGAGGGCACGATGAGCGGCTGGCGCGACGCGCTGCTGACGGACACGCCGGCTTCGCGGGGGCAGGCGCGGCTTGGCGCCTTCTACCGCGGCTGGCTGCGCTTCCGGCGCAACCGGCTGGCGGTGCTGGGGCTGCTGATCGTGGTCGCGCTGGTGCTGGCCGCGGCCTTCGCGCCGGCGATCGCGACGCACGACCCCCATGCGCAGGACCTGGCGCGGCGGCTGCTGGCACCGGGCGCGGGGGGGCACCTGCTCGGCACGGACGAGTTCGGGCGCGACATCTTCTCCCGCCTCGTGCACGGGGCGCGCATCACGCTCTACATCGTCGTCCTCGTCGCGCTGATCGCGGCGCCTATCGGGCTGCTGGTCGGCACCGCGGCGGGCTACATGGGCGGCTGGGTGGATGCGGCGCTGATGCGGGTGACGGACGTGTTCCTCGCCTTTCCCAGCCTGATCCTGGCGCTGGCCTTCGTCGCCGCGCTGGGGCCGGGGATCGAGAACGCGATCATCGCCATCGCGCTCACCTCCTGGCCGCCCTATGCGCGCATCGCGCGGGCCGAGACGCTGACCATCCGCGGCAGCGACTACATCGCGGCCGCGCGGGTGCAGGGGGCGGGCACGGGGCGCATCCTGTTCGGCCATGTCATGCCGCTCTGCGTCTCCTCCCTCACCGTCCGCGTCACGCTCGACATGGCGGGGATCATCCTGACGGCGGCGGGGCTCGGCTTCCTCGGGCTCGGGGCGCAGCCACCGATGGCGGAATGGGGGGCGATGGTGTCGGCCGGGCGGCGCTACATCCTGGACCAGTGGTGGGTGGCGACCATCCCGGGGCTCGCGATCTTCGTCGTCAGCCTCGCCTTCAACCTGCTGGGCGACGGGCTGCGCGACGTGCTGGACCCGAGGGCGGCGAAGTGACGCCGCTGCTGGAGGTCGAGGACCTGCGCATCACCTTCCCGACGCCGACCGGCCCCTTCCAGGCGGTGCGCGGCGTGTCCTTCGCGCTGGGGCGCGAGAGGCTGGGCATCGTGGGGGAGAGCGGGTCGGGCAAGTCGCTGACCGGGCGCGCCATCCTGCGGCTGCTGCCGCCTTCCGCGCGGCTGGAGGCGAAGCGCCTGGCCTTCGCGGGCACGGACCTGCTCACCGCCTCCCCGCGCGCGCTGCGCGGCATCAGGGGCGCGCGCATCTCGCTGGTGCTGCAGGACCCGAAATACTCGCTGAACCCGGTGATGACCGTCGGCGCGCAGATCGCCGAGGCCGCGCGCATCCATGGCCGGCTTTCCGCGCGGGAGGCGCGGGAGAGGGCGCTGGCGATGCTGGAGGCGGTGCGCATCCGCGACCCCGCGCGGGTCTTCGGCCTGTACCCGCACGAGGTGTCGGGCGGGATGGGCCAGCGCATCATGATCGCGATGATGCTGGTGCCGGAGCCCGACCTGCTGATCGCGGACGAGCCGACCAGCGCGCTCGACGTCACGGTGCAGATGCAGGTGCTGGCGATCCTCGACGACCTGGTGGCGCGGCGGGGGATGGGGCTGATCTTCATCAGCCACGACCTCGACCTCGTCGCGTCCTTCTGCGACCGCGTGCTGGTGATGTATGCCGGCCGCGTCGTGGAGGAGCGCGCGGCGCGGGACCTGGCGGGGGCGACGCATCCCTACACGCAGGGGCTGCTGCGGAGCCTGCCGCGGCTCGACGACGACAGGGCGGAACTGCCGGTGCTGTCGCGCGACCCTGCCTGGCGGGAAGGCCCCGCGCCGTGATCTCGGTGCGCGACCTGTCGGTGAGCTTCGGGCGCGGCGCGGGCGCGACGCATGCCGTGCGCGGCGTGTCCTTCGAGGTGGCGGAGGGCGAGAGCTTCGGCCTGGTGGGGGAGAGCGGCAGCGGCAAGTCCACCGTGCTGCGGGTGCTGGCGGGGCTGAACCGGGACTGGGCCGGGCGGGCGGCGGTCGCGGGGGTGGATGTCGCGTCGCGCGACCGGCGGCTGCCGCGCATCGCGCAGATGGTGTTCCAGGACCCCTACGCCTCGCTCCATCCCCGCCACACGGTGGACCGCGCGCTGTCCGAGCCGCTGGCGATCCACGGCATCGGCGACGCGGGCGCGCGGGTGGAACGCGCGCTGGCGGATGTGGGGCTCGGCCCCGCCTTCCGCTTCCGCTACCCGAACCAGCTGTCCGGCGGGCAGCGGCAGCGGGTCGCGATCGCGCGCGCGCTGATGCTGGAGCCGCGGGTGCTTCTGCTGGACGAGCCGACCAGCGCGCTCGACGTCAGCGTGCAGGCGGAGATCCTGAACCTGCTGAAGCGCCTGCGCGCGGCGCGGGGGATCACGCTGCTGCTGGTCAGCCACAACCTGGCGGTGGTCGGCCACATGTGCGACCGCCTGGCGGTGATGAACCGCGGCCTGGTGGTGGAGGAGATGGACGTGGCGACCCTGCGCCGCGCCGCGCCGCGCGAGGCCTATACGCGGCAGCTCCTGCTGGCCAGCCGCGGCTACGACCGGGCGGTGGCGGCGGCGATGGTGAGCTTCGACTGACGCCCGGGCCGGGCTTCAGCGAAAGCCGAGGAAGCCCAGGATCGCCAGCACGATCACCACCAGGCCGACGATGTAGATGATGTTGTTCATGGCGGGCGTCCTCCTTTATGCCGCCGCAACAACGCGGCCCGGGGCCGCGTGGTTGCCGGGGCGGCGGCGGACGGTCCGCCGGCCTGTCAATCAAAAAGCAAGCGATGCGGCGCTTCCCTTTCCCGGACCGAACGGGCAGGGTGCCCACAAACAAGGGGGCTCGCCTTGGCGGAGTTCTGGGAAGAATGGGGGGCGCTGGCCTATGTCGCGGCCGCGATGTGGGCCTTTTTCGAGGGCGAGACCTTCGTGCTGGTCGCCGCCGCCGCAGGCGCGACGACGGGGCTTATCGACCCCTGGGTGCTGATGGTGTCGGTCTGGCTCGGCTCCTTCGCGGGCGACCAGACCTGGTTCACGCTCGGCCGGCGCTTCGGCCCGGCGGCGGTGAAGCGCATCCCGGGCGCCGAGAGACGGGTGGCGCAGGCCTCCGCCCTGCTCGAGAAATACGGCACGCTGTTCGTGCTGACCTTCCGCTTCCTCTACGGCATCCGCAACGTGGCCTCCGCCGCCTGCGGCATCGCGCGGATGGACTGGGGCCGCTTCGCCGTCCTGAACTTCATCGCGGCCGGCATCTGGGCCGCGAGCTTCACCTGGGCGGGCTGGTTCCTCGGCGCGCTGCTGGGGCCGGAGCGGCTGCTCTGGGGTCTCGCCGGGGTCGCGGTGGCGGTCATCACCGTCTTCGTCCTGCGCCGCCTGCTGAAGCGCCGGCGCGCCGTGGTGGCCAGCGGATAGGCCGGCTCGGGCCTGGCCGGGCGCCGCCGCGCGCCCTCGTCACATCCGCGCATCCCGGGAGAACCCGGAACGGTCGCCGGACGCTTCACTCAGGCCGGCAGCCCGCGGCGCCCCCGCCCGGCCCGGCCGGGAGGATCGCGGCCGATGACCGAGCGCAAGCCCCTGTCGCTCCATGTGCCCGCCCCACCCGGGCGGCCGGGGGACAAGCCGGATTTCAGCCACATCGCCATCCCCCGCGCGGGCGAGGTGCGGCGCCCGCCGGTGGATGCGGACGCCCATGCGATCCATGACCTGGCCTATTCCATCATCCGCGTCCTGAACCGCGAGGGCGAGGCGGTCGGGCCCTGGGCGCCGGGGCTGGGGGCGGAGGCTCTGAAGGACGGGCTGCGCGCGATGATGCGGACCCGCGCCTTCGACGCGCGGATGATGATGGCGCAGCGCCAGGGCAAGACCTCCTTCTACATGCAGTGCACGGGGGAGGAGGCGGTGGCCTGCGCCTTCCAGGCGGCGCTGTCCCGCGGCGACATGAACTTCCCCACCTACCGCCAGCCCGGCCTGCTGATCGCCCAGGACTGGCCGCTGGTGGAGATGATGTGCGAGATCTTCGGCAACGAGCGCGACCCGCTGCGGGGGCGGCAGATGCCGGTGCTGTATTCGGTGAAGGAGGCGGGGTTCTTCTCGGTCTCCGGCAATCTCGGCACGCAGTATGTCCAGGCGGTCGGCTGGGCGATGGCATCCGCCATCAGCGGCGACACGCGGGTGGCCGCGGGCTGGATCGGCGAGGGGTCGACCGCCGAGAGCGACTTCCACGCGGCGCTCGTCTTCGCCTCCGTCTTCCGCCCGCCGGTGGTGCTGAACATCGTCAACAACCAGTGGGCCATCTCCTCCTACCAGTTCGTGGCGGGCGGGGAGGGCGCGACCTTCGCCTCCCGCGCGCATGGCTACGGCATCCCCGCGCTGCGCGTGGACGGGAACGACTACCTGGCCGTGCATGCGGTGGCGTGCTGGGCGGTGGAACGCGCGCGGCGCAACCTCGGCCCGACGCTGATCGAGCATGTCACCTACCGCGCCGGGCCGCATTCCAGCTCCGACGACCCGTCCCGCTACCGGCCGAAGGAGGAGAGCGACGCCTGGCCGCTCGGCGACCCGATCGAGCGGCTGAAGAAGCACCTCCTCGTCCTCGGCGCCTGGAGCGAGGAGCGCCACACGCAGCTGCGCGCCGAGATCGAGGAGGAGGTGCTGGCGGCGCAGCGGGAGGCGGAGCGCCACGGCACGCTGCAGACCGGCCCGCACGCCCCGGCCGCCACCATCTTCGAGGACGTCTACAAGGAGATGCCCCGCCACCTGCGCGAGCAGCGCCAGGAGATGGAGGCCTGACATGCCCCGCATGACGATGACCGAGGCGATCCGCGACGCGATGGACGTGGCCATGGAGCGGGACCGCCGCGTCGTCGTCTTCGGCGAGGATGTCGGCTATTTCGGCGGCGTCTTCCGCTGCACGGACGGGCTGCAGCGCCGGCACGGCGCCCATCGCTGCTTCGACACCCCGATCTCGGAGACGGGGATCGTCGGCGTGGCGGTGGGCATGGCGGCCTATGGGCTGCGGCCGGTGGCCGAGATCCAGTTCGCCGACTACATGTATCCCGGCTACGACCAGCTGGTGTCGGAGGCCGCGCGGCTGCGCTACCGCTCGGCCGGGGACTTCACCGCGCCGATGGTGGTGCGGATGCCCTGCGGTGGCGGCATCTTCGGCGGCCAGACGCACAGCCAGAGCCCGGAGGCGCTGTTCACCCATGTCTGCGGGCTCAAGACCGTCATCCCGTCCAACCCGCATGACGCGAAAGGGCTGCTGATCGCGGCGATCGAGGACGACGACCCGGTCATCTTCCTGGAGCCGAAGCGCATCTACAACGGCCCCTTCAGCGGCCACCACGACCGCCCTTCCGTACCCTGGGCACGGGACCCGCGGTCCGAGACGCCGGAGGGGCACTACACCGTCCCGCTCGGCCGCGCCGCGGTGGCGCGCGCGGGAACGGAGGTGACGGTGCTGGCCTACGGCACGATGGTGCATGTCGCGGAGGCGGCGGCGGAGGAGGCGGGCGTGGATGCCGAGATCATCGACCTGCGCACGCTGGTGCCGCTCGACACCGAGGCGATCGAGGTGTCGGTCCGCCGGACCGGGCGCTGCGTGATCCTGCACGAGGCGACGCGGACCTCGGGCTTCGGGGCGGAGTTGTCGGCGCAGGTGCAGGAACGCTGCTTCCGCCACCTGGAGGCGCCGATCCTGCGCGTGACGGGCTGGGACACGCCCTATCCGCATGCGCAGGAATGGGACTACTTCCCCGGCCCCGCGCGGGTCGGCCGCGCGCTGCGGCGCGTGCTGGCGGAGGGCGGCTGAGATGGGCGCGACCTTCGTCGTCAAGGTCCCCGATATCGGGGAGGGCGTGGTGGAGGCGGAGCTGGTGGGCTGGCACGTCAAGCCCGGCGACCTGGTGCGCGAGGACCAGATCCTGGCCGAGGTGATGACCGACAAGGCGACGGTCGAGATCCCCGCGCCCTGCGCCGGCACCGTGACCGCGCTTGGGGGCGAGGTGGGCGCGAGGCTCGCTGTCGGCGGCGAGTTGCTGCGGCTGGAGGCGCTGGGCACGGCGCCG
>NZ_JBNXUO010000003.1:0-311504 GCF_050563535.1 Falsiroseomonas sp. CW058 | reverse complement strand
GGATGGACCGGCCTGTTCGTGCCGGCCGGCACGCCGCCGGCGGTGGTGGAGCGGCTGGATGCGGCGGCCCGCGCCATGCTGGCCGATACGGCGGTGGCGCAGCGCGTCGAGGCCGCCGGCGCCAGCCCCGCGCCGCTGCGCCCCGAGGAGTTCGAGGCCTTCATCCGCGCCGAGATCGCCCGCTGGACCACTGTGGTCCGCGCAGCCAACATTACGCTGGAATAGGTTACGGCGATGCGGCTTGCGGCCATTGCCGTAAACCCGTCGCCCCTACGGTCCCTGTCATACTTGGCCCATGAAGTGCTGACGCACTTCATGCTTCGGACGCCAGCGCGCCTCCGGCGCTCGGCTTCGCCGCATCCGCAGCGGCGCCCGTTCGGGCGCTCGGCCCGCTGCGCGGGCCGCAGGCCGGGACTTTGTGAGCCAAGTATCAGTCCGGGCGGAGCCCCGCGGCGCGCACGGACTCGCGCCAGCGTTCCAGGTCCTCGCGGAACATGGCGGCGAAGGCGGCGGGGGTCTCGGACGGCGCCGGCTCGGTGCCTGCATCCAGCAGCACGCGCGTGACCGCGGGCGTGCGCACGGCGGCGACGGCCGCCGCATGCAGCCGTTCCACCACCGCGCGCGGAAGGCCAGGCGGGCCGAGGATGCCGTACCAGTTGTCGGCCGAGAAGCCGGCATAGGTCTCCCCCACCGTCGGCAGGTCCGGCAGGGCGACGGCGCGGCGCAGGTTGCCCACCGCTATGCCGCGCGCGCTGCCCTGGCCGAGCAGCGGCAGGGCGACGCCGATCCCCATGAAGGCCATGTCGATGCGGCCCGCCAGCAGGTCGTTCAGCATCGGCGCCGCGCCGGGATAGGGCACGTGCAGCATCGCGATGCCCGCGCGTGCTGCGAGCGAAGCGGCGCTCAGGTGGTTGATGCTGGCGGGCCCGGCCGATCCGTAGGTCAGCCGGTCCGGGTTCGCCCGCGCATGCGCCACCAGCTCCGCCAGGCTGGCGGCGGGAAAGTCCTTCCGCACCACGAGGACGGACGGGCTGGAGACAAGCTGGCTGACCGCCGTGTAGACCCGCAGCGGGTCATAGTCCGACTGCCCGCGCGCCAGCGGGTGGATGGAGACCGGCCCGGGGGAGGCGACCAGCAGCGTGTAGCCATCCGGGGCCGCCTGCGCGACATGCAGCGACCCGATGGTGCCATTGGCGCCGCCCCGGTTCTCCACCACCACCGCCTGGCCCAGCAGTTCCGCCATGCGCGCCGCGACGGGGCGGGAGGCGAGGTCGATCGGCCCGCCCGGCGGCCAGGGAACCACCAGGCGGATCGGCCGGGTCGGGAAGGCATCCTGCGCCACCGCGAGGCGCGGCAGCAGCAGGGCGGGCAGAGCGAGCGCCGCGCGACGCGCGATCATTCCAGCGCCCCCACCGCCTTCCACATCCGGTCCATCCCGTAGAAGCGCATCACCTCCGCCACCCGGTCGGGCGGGGGGCGCCAGTTCTTCTGGCCGGTGCGGCTGCGCGACAGGCCGAACTGCCGCTTCAGGTCCACCATCATCTCCGCCATCCGGTAGGTGACGCCGACGCCGTCGATGACCGGGATCTCGTCCACGCGGTGGATGCCGTTGGTGGTAAGGAAGATGTTCTGCGGCATCTCGCCGGGGATGATCACATCTGCCCCCGTCTCCCGGCTGAAGGCGCGCACCGTCTCCTGGAACCTCTCGATCACCTCGGCGGGGCGGGCGAAGCCGCCGAAGATCGCCTTGTAGCTGTAGCCGGAGGCGACGGTGCCGGCGAAGCACTTGCCGAGCCCGATGCCATCCAGGAATTCCTGGATCTCTCCGCCCAGCTGTGGGGCGAAGCGGGTGATGCCGAAGCGGTAGCCATACATCGTGGCCACATGCGCCGCCGCTTCCAGGTAGTTCACCACCGGGATGTCCACCAGCGCGCGGATCTCCGGCAGCATGGCGCCGCTGAGGTAGCTCATCACGAAGGCGTCGAAGCCCTGGCGTTCGGCCGCATAGGCCGCCGCCATCGGCTGCGCGCGGTGCATCAGCGCCAGCGGGCGGTACTGCAACTCGTCGATCGGGTAGTCGGTGGAATAGGTGCCGGGCAGGATGCCGTGCATCACAACCTCGGTGTCGGGCCGCACCGCCGCCTTCAGGTGCCGCTCCGTCGCCGCGCGGTAGTCGGGCAGGTCGTCGAAGATGACGAGGCCCTGGTGCCAGATGCGCATCGCCATCGTGCGCCCCCCTCAGCCCACGCGGATGCCGGTGGCGCGCGCCAGTTCGCCCCAGCGGCGCAGGTCGTCGCGGATCTTGCGGCCGTATTCCTCCGGGGAGCTTCCCTCGATGTCGAGCCCCTGGTTCCGCAGCTGCGCCGCAAGTTCGGGCGCGCGCAGCGCCGCGACCGATTCGCGGTGGACCCGGTCGATGATCGCCGCGGGCGTGCCGGCGGGCGCCATCATGCCGTACCAGGAATTCACCTCGAACCCCGGCAGGGTTTCCGCCACCGTGGGCAGGTCCGGCACGCGCGACATGCGCCGCGCGGTGGAGACGGCGAGCGCGCGCACGCTGCCGGCCTCGATCTGCGGCAGCACGCCGGCCAGGTTGATGAAGGCGAAGTGCAGCCGCCCGCCGAGCAGGTCCGTCACCACCGGGGCCGATCCCTGGTAGGGGACGTGCAGCATCTGCACGCCGCCCATCATCGCCAGCATCTCGCCGGCCAGGTGCGTCGTGCTCGCCGGGCCGACGGAACCGTAGCTGATCTCGCCCGGCCGGGCACGGGCCAGCGCGATCAGCTCCGCCACGCTGCCCGCCGGCACGTCGGGCCGCACCACGAGCACGATGGCGCCCGAGACGAGCTGCGTGATGGGGGCGAAGTCGCGCAGCACGTCGTACTGCATGTTGGGCGAGAAGTTCGGGCTGATCGCCACCGGCCCGACATGGGAGAAGAACAGCGTGTATCCATCCGGGGCGGAACGCGCGACAGCGGTCATGCCGATTGTGCCGTTCGCGCCGGGGCGATTCTCCATCACCACTGGCTGGCCCAGCGCCTCGGTCAGCTTCTGCGACAGGGGGCGGGCGATGGCGTCGGCCGGGCCGCCCGGCGTCCAGGGATTGATGAGGCGGATGGGCCGGGCGGGCCAGCCCTGCTGCGCCATCGCCGCGGGGGCGGCGAGCGCCCCGGCCGCGGCGGCAAGAAGCGTCCTGCGGTTCGGTCCTGGCATCGTCATCCTCCCTGTCTTCTGTCTTGTCGGTTGGTTCTTCCGTCCGCTCAGCGTCCGGTGAAGCGCGACGGCCGCTTCTCGCGGAAGGCGCGCGCCGCCTCCAGCCGGTCCTCGGTGTTCAGCAGCAGCGTTGAAAGGTCGACCTCCAGCTTCATTCCCTCGCGCAGCGGCAGGTCCTGCGCCGCGCGCACGGCTTCCTTGGCGAAGGCGACCGCCATCGGCGGCCGCGCGGCGATGCGCGCGGCCAGCTCCTCCGTCGCGCCCGCCAGCGCATCCGGCGCCACCAGGCGGGAGACGAGGCCCATCGCCTGCGCGCGTGCCGCCGGCACCCGTTCCCCGGTCAGGATCATGTCGAGCGCGTGGCCGAGTCCCACCACCCGCGGCAGGCGCTGCGACCCGCCGACGCCGGTGATGACGCCGAGCCCGGTCTCCGGCAGGGCGAAGACCGCATCCTCCGACGCGATGCGGATGTCGCAGGCCAATGCGATCTCGACCCCGCCGCCCAGGCAGTGCCCGTGGATGCTGGCGATGATCGGCTTGCGTGCCTCGTCGAAGGGGCGGATCCAGCTGTCATGCACGCGGGATTGCCGGAATTCGGTCGGGGAGGGGACCTCGGTGAACTCCTTGATGTCGGCGCCGGCGCAGAAGCCGTGGGGGCCCGCGCCGCGCAGCACCAGGACGCGCACGGCACCATCGGCCTCCGCGGCGCGGATGGCGCGCGCCAGGGCGTCCCGCATCGCCGCGTTCAGCGCGTTCCGCGCCTCCGGCCGGTTCAGCGTGATGCGGGCGATCCCGCCGCCGCTCTCCATCAGGACCGGATCGCTCATCGCAGCAGGTCCCGGGCGATCAGCATGCGCTGGATCTCGGACGTGCCCTCGCCCACGCGGTAGTGGCGGATGTCGCGGTAGAAGCGCTCCACCGGGAAGCCGCGCATCAGCCCCGCGCCGCCATGGATCTGCACCGCGCGGTCGGCGACGCGGCCCACCATCTCGGAGCAGGTGAGCTTGCAGATGCTGGTCGCGGTGCCGAGCTCGGCGCCCGCCACCGCCTTCCGTAACGTGTCGTAGAGGAAGGCGCGCGCCACCTCGATCTCGGCGGCGCTGTCGGCCAGCATCCACTGGATCGCCTGGCGGTCGGCGAGCTTCTGGCCGAAGGTGCTGCGATTGCGCGCGAACTCCACCGACATGGCCAGCAGCCGGTCCGCCGCGCCGATGCAGGCGGCCGAGACGCCGAGCCGCCCGCTGGCGAGCGACGACATGGCGATGGCGAAGCCATCCCCCGGCCCGCCCAGCAGCGCATCCTCACCCACCACGCAGTCGGTGAAGGTCAGCTCGCCGAGCTTGATGGCCTCCGACCCGATGGTGGTGTCGATGCGCGTCACCTCGAAGCCGGGCGTGCCGCGTTCCACCAGGAAGGCGGCGATTCCGCCGCGGGCACGCTTCGCGGGGTCCGTCACGGCCATCACCATCACGACGTCGGCCGCGTGGCCGCCGCTGATCCAGTGCTTGCGCCCGTTGATGCGCCATCCGCCCTCGACCCGTTCCGCGCGGGTCCGCATGGCGGCGGAATCGCTGCCGGCCTCGGGTTCGGTCAAGCCGAAGGCGGCGCGCAGCGTGCCGGCAGCCAGGCCCTTCAGCCACTTCTCCTTCTGCGCCGCCGTGCCGCGCCGATGGATGGCGAGGGGCGTCAGGCCGCTGGTCGCGTCCAGCAGCAGCGTGAAGCAGCGATGCGACCGCGCCACCTCCTCCATCACCAGGCAGTAGGTGCCGAGGTCGGCGCCGCCGCCGCCAGCCTCCGCCGGCAGCAGCATGCCGAGCCATCCCTGTTCGCGCAGCAAGGCCCAGGCCGCGGCCGGGATCTCCCCGCTGCGGTCGATCTCGAGCGCGAGGGGCTCCAGACGGTCCTCGACGAAGCGCCGGATCGCGGGGCGCAGCTCCGCCAGCTCGGGTGAGGGCTCAACCAGGGGCATGGGCGGCTTCCGCATGGGCGGCCGCGCGCGGCAGGGCGGCGCGCAGCTCGGCGTTCATCCAGGACTTGTTGGTCGCGAAGCCGCCCGCGTCGAAGGCACCGAGCGCGGCGGCGCGGGCGATGGCGGCGGCCTCCGCCTCTCCCCCCGGCAGGACAAGGTCGGCAAGGCCCTCGCGCAGCGCCTCCGCCGCGGCCAGGGGGCGGCCGGCCTGCACCAGGCGGAAGGCCGCGCCCCGTCCCGCCCGCGCCGCGATGATGGCGAGCCCGATCGGCGACGGCATCCCGATGCCGAGTTCCGGCATCGACAGCGAAGCCCCGTCCTCCATGACCACCTCGTCGGCCAGCAGCGCCAGCATGGCGCCGCCGCCGACCGCCTTGCCGCGCACCAGCGCCACCAGAGGCTTCGGAAAATCCAGCACCGCCAGCAGCGTCCGCAGCAGCAGCGCGCGGCGCCGCGCCCGCGCGGCCTCGGCCGGCAGGTCGAACACCTCCCGGAGGTCGGCGCCGGCGCTGAACACCCGCCCGCCCGCGGCGGCCAGCACCACCGACCGCGCCGCGGCATCCGCCGCCGCCGCGGCCAACGCCGCCACCAGCGCATCGTGCAGCGCGGAATCGAGCGCGTTGGCGGCGTGCGGCCTGTCCAGCACCAGCCGCAGCACGCCGCTTTCGGACCTTCCCTGCCGAAGGGTCATGCCGTCACCACCAGCGCGTCGAGAACGCGCACCCCCTGTCCCGCGGGCAGCACGGCCAGCGGGTTCACATCCACCTCCGCCAGGAGGTCGCCGAGATCGGCTGCCAGCCAGGAGAAGCGGGCGACGGCATCGGCCAGCGCGGCGCGGTCCGCGGCCGGCGCGCCGCGCAGCCCGGCCAGCAGCGGCGCCAGGCGCAGGTCGGACAGCATGGCGTCCGCCTCCTCCGCCGTGACGGGGGGAAGGCGGAAGGTGACGTCACGCAGGACCTCCACCTGCACGCCGCCGAAGCCGAGGGTGAGCACCGGGCCGAAGGTGGCGTCGCGCGACATGCCGAGGAGCATCTCCTGCCCGCCGGTCACCATCTCCTGCACCAGGATGCCGTCGATCCGCGCGCCGGGCGCGCTGCGCGCGGCATTGGCCAGGATCTCCTCCGCCGCCCGCCCCACCTCGGCACCGCGCAGGCCGAGCCGCACGACCCCCGCCTCGGTCTTGTGGGGGATGTCGGCCGAAAGGACCTTCAGCGCCACCGCGCCCGGGAAGGCGGCCGCGCGCGCTGCTGCATCGGCGGCATCGGCGGCGACGGCCTCGGCCGGCCCGTGCAGCCCGTAGCAGGCCAGCACCGCGCGCGAATCCCGTTCCGACAGGGTGCGCGGGCCATCGCCGAGCAGGGCGCGCGCGCGCTCCGGCTCGACCCCCGCCGGGCGGCATGGCGGCGCCGCGCCCTCGCGCCGGCGCAGGAAGTCGGACCAGCGGATGGCGCGCGACAGCGCCAGCGCGCAGGGCTGCGAATCCCGGAACACCGCACGCCCTTCCGCGACCAGCACCTGCGGCGTCAGCGCGGGGTCGTCGAGGCAGGCGCCGGTCCAGAGGATCGGCACCGGCTTCGGCGCCCCGGCCGCCATGGCCGCGACGGCGCGGATGTCCTCCGCGGCGCCGAGCGTGACGACGGGGACGACGATGTCCACCGCGGGGTCAGCCAGCACGGCGCGGGCGGCTTCCCCGAAGACGTCCTTCGTGCCGATCGCCCCGGCGCTGAGATCCATCGGGTTGTTCACGGCCATGAAGCCGGGCGTCAGCCGCCGCAGCCGCGCCTGCGTCTCCGCCCCGAAGGGGGGAAAGGTCATGCCGAGGGCCGCCGCCAGGTCGGTCAGCAGCACCAGGTTTCCGCCCGAGATCGCCATTGCGGCCGCCCTGTTGCCGGCCGGCAGCACCGGCTGGCGCAGCAGCATCGCCGCCTCGTACAGCTCCGTCGTGTCGGTGACGCGGATGAGGCCGAGCTGCCGCGCCGCGGCGTCGAACACCGCGTCCGCCCCCGTCACCGCGCCGGTGTGGGAGGATGCGGCGCGGGCGCCGGCTTCCGTCCGGCCGAACTTGATGATGGCGACCGGCTTGCGCAGCGCGGCCGAACGCGCGGCCAGGGCACGAAGCTTCGCGCCGTCCCGCACCGTCTCGGCCAGCATCAGCACGACGCGGGTGCGCGGGCTTTCCAGCATGAAGGCGGCGTAGTCCATGATGTCGAGGTCGGCGTCGTTGCCCGAGCTCGACTGGTAGGAGATGCCGAGGCCGAGCTGCTGCGCCCGCCACATCACGTTGACCTGCGCCGCGCCGCCCGATTGTCCGACCACGCCGATGTCGCCCGCCGGCCGCCGCGGGCCGTTGATGGTGCCGGTGGAGGTCATGGCGAAGCCGTCGACGAAGTTGACGGTGCCGTTGCAGTTCGGGCCCATCAGCCGCACGCCGCCGCGCCGCGCGGTCGCCACCAGCTCCGCCTGGAGGGCAGCGCCCGCTTCCGTGCCGCTTTCCCCGAAGCCCGCCGAGAAGACGGTGGCAAAGGGCACGCCGAGCCGGCCGCATTCCGCCACCGCCTCGATGCAGGCCTTCGCCGGCAGCACGATGCCGACATGGTCGGGCAGGGCGGGCAGGGCGGACAGGGCGGGGAAGCAGGGCCGGCCGAAGACCTGCGGCCGGTTCGGGTTCACCGGGAAGACATCGCCCGCGAAGCCGAAATCCAGCATCTGCTTCAGGCAGCGGCCGCCGAACTTCGCCAGGTCCTCCGTCGCGCCCACCAGCGCCACGCGGCGCGGCGCGAAGAAGCGGGACAGGTCGGGGAAGGGATTCGGGGGCGGTTCGGTCATCCTGGCCGCCAGCTTTCCAGCGAGTAAGTACCGCCGTCAACCCGAACCGGACGGCATCGCCACCCAGGCGCCGTCGCGCGCCGCGCTGTCCAGGCAGGCGGCGACGAAGCGCATGCCTTCCAGCCCGGCCGTGCCATCCGGTGCCTCCATCGCCAGCGGGTCCGGCGCGATGCCGAGGACCCGCGCCGCCACCGCCTCGGCGAAGTCGAGGTAGAGGTTGGCGAAAGCCTCGTGCAGGCCTTCGTAATGCCCCGTGCGGCGGAACCGCGCAGCGCGCGTCGCAGCGGCCGACAGGCGGGGATGGCCGCGCGGCAGGATGGTGCGGAAACCGTCGAGCGGCGCGAGCACCAGTTCGTTGTGACGCGCATGGGTCCAGAGAAGCTGCCCCTCGGAGCCGAGCAGGCGGAGCTGTATGTCGTTCTCGGCCCCGGCCGCCGCCTGGCACAGCGTCATCGTCCCGCGCGCCCCGCCGGCCAGGCGGAAGCGCAGCTGCGCATAGTCGTGCACGGCGCGCCCGGGCTGCAGCGTGCCGACCTCCGCGCTCACCGCCGCGAAACCCTCGCCCGCGACGAAGCAGGCAAGGTGGTGGGCATGGGTCCCGATGTCGCCGAGCACGAGGGAAGGCCCGCTCCGCGCCGGGTCGAGCCGCCAGCGCGCCCTGGCGTCGGGCAGCGCCTCCACCGCGCCGGCCAGCCCGCCGCCGAGATACTCCACCTGCACCGCGCGCAGCGCCCCGATGCGCCCGGCCTCGACCAGCGCGCGAGCCTCGCGCAACATAGGATAGCCGGCATAGGCGTGGGCAAGGCGCAGCACGGTGCCCTGCCGCCGCGCCAGGCCCAGCAGGTCCTCGGCCTCGGCTGTGGAGTTCGCCACCGGCTTGTCGAGCATGACATGCAGCCCCGCTTCCATCGCGGCGCTGGCGAAGGCGTGATGCGTGTCGTTCGGGGTGACGATGGCCACCGCCTCGATCCCGTCCGGGCGGCCGGCCTCGCCGGCGATCATGGCGCCGACCGTGGGATAGGCGCGCGCGGGCACGACCCCGAAGGCCGCCGCTGCCGCCCCTGCCTTGCCGGCATCGCGCGAGAAGCAGCCGGCCAGCACCGCGAAGCGGCCATCCATCCGCGCGGCGACGAGATGCGCGGGGCCGATCGCCGAAGGCGCCGCGCCACCGACGAAGCCGAGCCGTAGCGGCCTGCCGAGTGCCTCCCACGCCGCCATCGCGCGCCTCCCTCATTCTTTCGACAGGGATATTGAGCGCGCGGGGCAGCCATGCCTAGCATCGCCAGCGGAAGGATGGGGGAGGATGCGTGGCAACGGTCGGCCTGCGTCGCCTGCGGAAGGCCTTCGGCACGGTCGAGGTCGTGCACGGGGTGGACCTGGAGATCGCGGAGGGCGAGTTCGTCGTCCTCGTCGGGCCGTCCGGCTGCGGGAAGTCCACCATCCTGCGGATGGTCGCGGGGCTCGAGGAGGTGACCTCGGGCGAGATCCTGATCGACGGCGTCGCGGTGAACGAGAAGGAGCCGAAGGACCGCGACATCGCGATGGTGTTCCAGGACTATGCGCTCTATCCCCACATGAGCGTGGCGGAGAACATGGGCTTCTCGCTCCGCTACCGTGGCGTCGCGAAGCCGGAGATCGCGCGACGCGTGCAGCACGCGGCGGAGGTTCTCGACATCGCCCACCTGCTGCATCGCCGCCCGCGCGAATTGTCGGGCGGGCAGCGCCAGCGGGTGGCCATGGGCCGCGCCATCGTGCGCGACCCGAAGGTCTTCCTGTTCGACGAACCGCTGTCCAACCTCGACGCCAAGCTGCGCGTGCAGATGCGGACCGAGATCAAGCGGCTGCGGGACCGCGTGCGCGCCACCACCATCTACGTCACCCACGACCAGGTGGAGGCGATGACGCTGGCCGACCGCATCGTGGTGCTGCGGGGCGGCCTGATCGAGCAGGTCGGCACGCCGGAGGAGATCTATGACAGCCCTGCCAGCGCCTTCGTCGCCGGCTTCATCGGCGCGCCCGCGATGAACCTGCTGCCGGTGGTGCTGGCGGGCGGGCGCGTGCGGCTGCCGGACGGGTCGGTGCTGCCGCTCGACCGCGGGCCCGACGGGCCGGCGCTGCTGGGCATCCGCCCGGAATCGCTCACCTGGCTGCGGCCGGGAGAGCCGGCCGCGAGCGAGATCGCGGGCCGCGCCGCGGTGGTGGAGCCTCTGGGCGCCGAGACGCTGGTGACGATCGATGTCGGCGGGCAGCCGCTGCATGCCCGCGTGCCGCCGCGCACGGTGCGCGCGGCGGGCGAGGCGGTTCGACTCGGCCTCGACCCCGCGACGCTGCACCTGTTCGCCGCCGAGGGAGGGCGCCGGCTGTGAGGGGCAATGCGCTGCACCTGCCGGCCGGCGCGCTGGGCGAGGGGGTCGGTGTCCCGCTGACCGTCGTGCCCGATGCGGCCGCGCTGACGCACGCCTTCGCCGATGTGATCCTGGCGGAGTACCGGGCCGCGAAGGCGGCTGGCCGCGACCGCGTTCTGTTCATCGTTCCGGTCGGGCCGGTCGGCCAGTACGACCTGCTGGCCGAGGCGGTGAATGCCGGACAGGCGCTGTCCGACCTCACGCTGCTCGGCATGGACGAATACCTGGCACCGGATGGCGGCTGGATCGCGGAGGACCACCCGCTGAGCTTCCGCGGCCACCTGCGGCGGCACCTGACCTCGCGCGTCGATCCCGCGCGGGCGCCGCGCGTCGTCTTCCCCCATCCGGCGCGGCTGGGCGAACCGGCCGAGGTGATTGCGGAGCACGGCGGCGTGGATGTGTGCTTCGGCGGCGTCGGAATCGCGGGGCACGTCGCCTTCAACGAACCGCCCGAGCCCGGCGAGCGGACGGACGCCGCGGAATTCGCCGACCGCCCGACGCGCGTGCTGCGCCTGTCGCGAGAGACGCGGACGATCAACGCCGTGACGGCGACGGGCGGCGCCATCGACCTCGTGCCGGAACGGGCCGTCACGATAGGGATGCGGGAGATCCTTGGCGCGCGCCGCATCCGGCTGTTCATGAACCGCCCCTGGCAGCGCGGCATCATCCGGCTGATGCTGCACGGCCCGGTGACGCCCGCCGTCCCCGCCTCGCTGCTGCGCCGCCACCCGGACTTCGCCGTCACCGCGACCGAGGACGTGGTGCAAAGCCCGCTGCCGGTGCTGCGGTGAGGGTGGCGCTGATCGGCTACGGCGCCTGGGGGCGGCACCATGCGCGGGCGCTGCACGCGGCGCCGGGGGCGGAGCTTGCGGCCATCGTCGCCCGCGGCGATGCCGGGGCGCGCGCCGCGGAAGCCGACTGGCCCGGCCTGCCGGTGACCCGCGACGCGGCCACGGTGCTGGCCGATCGCGGCATCGAGGCGGTGGTGGTGGCGGTGCCGAACGCGCTGCATGCCGCGATGGCGCTGGCCGCCCTGCGCGCGGGCAAGCATGTGCTGCTCGAGAAGCCGATGGCGCTGACGCTGGCCGATTGCGATGCGCTGATCGCCGCCGCCGCCGCGGCCGGCCGCGTGCTGACGGTCGGGCATGAGCTGCGGGTCTCGCGGCAATGGGGGCCGATCCGCCGCATGATCGCGGCGGGCGAGGTGGGGGCGCTGCGCCACGCGACCGCCACGCTGTTCCGCTTCCCGTACCGGCAGGGCTCGGCCGCCTGGCGCTACGACCCCGCCGTTGTCGGCTCCTGGATCCTGGAGGAGCCGGTCCACCTGTTCGACCTGCTGCTGTGGTACGGCCGCGAACTCGGCCCGCCCGTGACGGTGCGCGCGGTGGCGGAGGGCGATCCCGCGATGCCGCGCGCGCTGGCGGCGATCCTGCGCTTCGCGGATGGCGCCTTCATGACGGTGAACACGGTGGTCGCCGGGTTCGAGCACCACCTGGCGCTGCACCTGGCGGGCGAATCCGGCGCCATCCGCGCGCTCTGGTCCGCCGCGATGGACCGGAGCGGGGAGCCCTCGGCCAGCCTGCACCTCCTGCGCGGCCGGGCCGAGCCCGGGCAGCTGGCCACCGCCATCCCCTTCGACCGCAGCGGCGAGATCTTCGAGCTGGAGACGCAGGCCGCGGCCGCTATCGCCGGCTTCCGCGAGGGCCGCGCCCTGGTGCCAGCCGTGGAGGCGCGCGCGGCGATCGCCTGCTGCCTGCTTGCCGAACGCTCCGCGCGGGAAGGCGGGCGAGAGATTCCTTGGACCGAGGCGGAGGCGCCACGCTAGGCTCGGCGCCAACAAGACCAGGACAGGAGGAGAGAACGCCATGCTCACCCGTCGCAGCCTGCTTGCCGCCGGCGCCCTCGCGCCGCTCGCCGCCCCCGCCTTCGGTCAGGCGCGGCGGCGCATCAGCTTCCTGACCTGGAACATCATCGACCAGGAACCGCTCATCCGCGGCTGGATCGCGAGCTTCGAGCGCGCGAATCCGGGCGCGGAGGTCGAATGGCTCGACAAGAAGGGCCCGGAACTGCCGCCCTTCTACCAGACCCAGCTGGCGGCCGGCACGCCGCCCGACGTCATCAACACCCAGGGCGCGCTGTGGCTGGAATACGCGGCGGGCGGCGCGCTGATGGACATGACCCCGCTGCTGGCGCAGGAACCGGCGGTGAAGGGCCGCTACAACGCGGAATACCTGTCCAACTGGACCTATGAGGGGCGGAACTTCATGCTGCCCTTCTACATCACCAAGACCCTGCTGTTCTGGAACCGCCCGATGTTCCAGCGCGCCGGCCTGTCCGGTCCGCCGCAGAACTTCGACGACATCCTGTCCTTCGCGGGCCGCATGGCGCAGGGCGACAATACCGGATTCCTGACGCTGAACTTCGACTGGCTCTACTGGCCGCTCTTCGCGATGAACGGGGTGGAGCTGCTGACCCCGGACATGCGCCGCCCGGCCTTCAACACGCCCCGCGCGGTGGAGGTGGTGGAACGCCTGGCCCGCGCCTCCGACAGCGGCGCGATCAACAAGATAAGCTGGACGGGACGCTGGGTGGAGCCGAACGGCGCCTTCGCGGCCGGCAATGTCGGCATGCTGCACGCGCATTCGCCGGCCTATTTCTTCATCAAGGGCCAGGGCAGCTGGATCAACCCGGAAACGTTGGGCGTCGGCCACGCGCCGGGCGGCTATTCCACGCCGAACAGCCACGGGCTCGGCATCTCCCGCGGGTCGCGGCAGCCGGAACTGGCCTGGGCCTTCGTGAAGCACATCACGGCGCGCGAACAGGCCAGCCAGCTGGCGACGCAGCGCCGCATCCTGACCGGCAACACGGAAGTGGACCAGGCGCTGCTGAACACGCTCCGCACCGACGACCCGCAGGTCCATGCGGTGCTGACGACGCAGCTGGAGCACACCGATCGGATGGTGGGCAAGTGGCCGCTGGCGAACGACGCCCGCATCAAGGACATCTTCTGGGCGGAGCTGCAGAGCGCGCTGCTGGGCCGCAAGCCGGCGCGCCAGGCGCTGGCGGATGCCGAGCGCCGCCTGACGCGGGAGATCGGGCGCGCATGACGGCGGCCTGGGGCAGGCGGCGGGTCCGGCAGTCCCTGCTGATCTTCTGCTTCCTGCTCCCCTCGCTGCTGATCTTCCTGCTGTACCGCGTGCTGCCGCTGGGCTGGAATGTCGTGCTGTCCTTCCAGTCCTGGTCGCCGATGCGCCCGCCGCGCTGGGTCGGGTTCGAGCATTACGAGGAGATGCTGTTCCACGACGACGTGTTCTGGCAGGCCTTCGCCAACACGCTCATCTGGATCGGCGCGGCGCCGGTCGCCATCGCGCTCGCGCTCGGCATCGCCTTGCTGGTGAACAGCGACCTGAAGGGCGCGAGCGTCTACCGCACCATCGTCTTCCTGTCCTACCCGCTGATGACGGTGGCGGTCGGCATCGTCTGGCGCTGGATGTATGACGAGCGCGGCGGCTTCATCAACTGGGCCCTGCGGGAGGCGGGGATCATCGACCGCCCGCTCGGCTTCCTGCAGAGCTTCGACATGGCGCTGCCCGCCGTGATCGTCACCGACATCTGGCAGATGCTGGGCTTCTACATGATCGTGCTGCTGGCGGGTCTGCAGCAGATCCCGCAGCACCTGTACGAGGCAGCGCGGGTGGACGGCGTGCCGGCCTGGGCGCGGTTCTGGCGCATCACCCTGCCGATGCTGCGGCCCGCGCTGTTCCTGTGCTGCGTGATCGGGCTGCTGAATTCCCTGACGTCCTTCGACCTGGTCTATGTGATGACCAATGGCGGGCCGGGCAGCGCGACGGAACTGCTGATCACCTATATCTACCGCCTGGGCTTCGGCCAGACGCGGTTCGACTACGCGGCGGCCGTTACCGTGGTGCAGTTCGCCCTGCTGCTGCTGCTGACCGTGCTGGCCAACCGCGCCGCCGGCGGCAATGCCGGCGCGGTGGAGCGCGACTGATGCGCCGGCGCTTCCCCTGGGCACGCCATGCAGTGCTCGTCCTCGTCTCCGCGGTCATGCTGCTGCCCTTCTACTGGGTCATCAAGACCGCCATCACAAACGAGAACATCTACGCCTACCCGCCGCGCCTGCTGCCGGTCGATCCCCACTTCTTCAACTTCGTCGATGTCTGGTACCTCATCCCCTTCCCGCGCTACCTGCTGAACAGCATCATCGTCTCGGCCATGGCGGTGGCGGGCAACGTGGTGCTGAACGCGCTGGCGGCCTATGCACTGACGAAGCACTTCGCGGCGAAGCGCCTGGTGATCGTGCTGCTGCTGTCCTGCACGCTGATCCCCTTCCAGGCGACGATCATCCCCGCCTACCTCATCACCGCGCGGCTCGGCCTGCTGAACACCCATCTCGGCCTCGCGCTGCCGCTGCTGTCGACCATCATCTGCATCTTCATCTACAAATCCGCATTCGAGGCGGTACCGCGCAGCCTGATCGACGCGGCGCGGATGGACGGGCTGGCGGAATGGCGCATCATCTGGAAGGTGCTGCTGCCGCTGTCGAAGCCGGCCATCGCGACCAATGTCATCCTCGCCTTCATCTGGTCCTGGAACAGCTTCATGTGGCCCCTGATCGTGACGAGGGAGGCCGGGATGCAGACCCTGCCGCTCGGCCTCGCGCGGTTCCTCTCCTACATGGAGGACACGACCGGCGCGCTCTACGCCTTCGTCTGCATGGTGCTCGCGCCCGGGATCCTGGTGTTCCTCATGGCGCAGTCCGCCTTCATCCGCGGCCTGACCAGCGGGGCGACGAAGGGATGACGGACGGGCCGGACCCGCAGGCCGTGCCGGCGCCGCCCCGCGCCCGGTGGTGGGCGTCGCGCTGGGTGGTCGTGCCCGGCGGCATCGCCGCGGTCGTGGTCGGCTGGAACCTCCACGTCGCGGCCAGTGCCGGCGGCGTGGTGGAGGGGCGGGTGGTGGACGCGGCCGGCCGGCCGGTGCCCGGGGCGCAGGTGCTGCTGTTCGAACGCTCCTTCGTCGTCAGCAACGAAAGCCAGCGCACCACGGCGGATGCGGAAGGCCGCTTCCGCTTCACCGGCAATGCCAGCCATGCCGTGCAGCTTCAGGCCGTGGCAGGGGCGCTGCGGTCGGACCGCGTGCTGCTGCGGCTGTGGTTCCGCGCCCAGGACCGACGCATGGAGGAACCCTTGCGCCTTCCGGCTGCCGCCTCGTGATCGGGTCCCGCACGCGGCTTATCTTCCTCGTGGGCGATCCGATCGGCCACACCAAGGGCTATGCCGACTATGCCGAGGCGCTGGCCGCGGCCGGGCTGGATGCGGCCTATCTTCCCGCGCATGTGCCGGCCGGGCGCTTCCGGGACTTCCTGGGCGGGCTGCGCCACCTGCGGAACCTGGCCGGCGTGGTCGCGACCATCCCTCACAAGCACGATGCCTATGCGGCGGCGACGCCCGATGCGGTCGCCCGCCGCGCCGGCAGCGCCAACCTGCTGCGGCCGACCGCCGATGGGTGGGAGGCGACGATGCTGGACGGCACCGGCTTCCGCGCCGCCGCCGATGCCGGCGGGATCGCCCTTGCGGGGCGGCGGGTGCAGCAGCTCGGTGCAGGCGGCGCCGGCCGCGCGGTCGCCATGGCGATCGCCGAGGCAGGCCCCGCCCGCCTGTCCGTCAGCGACCCCGATGCGGCGCGGGCCGAGGCGCTGGTGGCCGATATCCGCCGCGAATTCCCGACGGTCGGGGTAGTGGCCGCGCTCGGTCCCGCCGACACGCTCGTCAACTGCTCGCCGGTCGGCATGGGCACGGATGCGCGCCTGCCGGTGCCGGAGGACCTCGTCCCCGAGGGAGGCTTCGTGTACGACATCGTCAACCGCCCCGACACGCCGCTGGTCGAGGTGGCGCGCCGGCGCGGCTGCGTGGCCGACCACGGGCGCAGCATGATGCTGGCGCAGGTGCAATTGCTGATCCGCTTCCTGTTCGAACGATGACCCGACGCACCGTCCTGCTCCACGCCGACGATGTCGGCATGTGCCACGGCGCCAATGCCGCCTATCTCGACCTGTTCCGGGCGGGACGGATCGACAGCGGCAGCGTCATGGTGCCGTGCCCATGGTTCCCTGAGATCGCGCGGGAGGCAGCGGAGGATCCCGCGCTCGACCTCGGCATCCACCTGACGCTGACCAGCGAGTGGCACGGCTATCGCTGGGGGCCGATCTCCACCCGCAGCGGCGCGAGCGGGCTGCTCGATGCGAATGGCTTCTTCCCGCCCAACGTCGTGGCGCTCCGCGCCGCCGTCGTGCCCGAGGCGGCGGAGGCCGAGATGCGCGCGCAGGTCGAACGGGCGCTCGCCGCCGGGATCGATGCGACGCATCTCGACACGCATATGGGCGCGGCACTGGCGCCGGAGATCCTGCCCGCGACGCTGCGGCTGGCCCGCGAGTACCGCCTGCCGCTGCTGCTGCCCCGCGACATCGACAGCTACCTGGGCGTGCTGCGGCTGGGGGAGGTGGAGCGCGGGGCCTATGCCGATGCCTTCGCCGCGATCGAGGCCACGGGCATGCCGACCTTCGACCGCTTCACCATGACCCCCGGCGTGACGCCCACCGCCGAGAGCTACCGCGCCGTCGTCGCACCCGAAGGGCCGGGCCTGACCTTCGTGTCGCTCCATCCGAACCTGACGGGCGACATCGAGGCGATCACGGCGCGCCACCCGCGCCAGGACCCGGCCTGGCGCGTCAGGGAACACGCGCTGTTCGCCTCCGGCGCCGTGGATGCGCTGCTGGCGGCCGAGGGCATCCGGCGCACCGGCTTCCGGGCGTTGCGGGATGCCTGGCGGGCCGCGGGATGAGCCGCCATGCCGTGGTCACCGGTGCCAGTTCCGGCATCGGCGCCGCCATCACGGCGCGGCTGCTGGGGGAGGGCTGGCGCGTCACCGCGCTCGGCCGCCGCCCGCCGGCCGGGGACGCGCCGGGCCTGGATCACCGTGCGGTGGACCTGACGGAGACATCCGCGATCCCGCCCGTCGTCGCGGACCTTGCGGCGGATGCGCTGGTGCATGCGGCGGGGCTGATGCGCGGCGCGCCGCTCGGCGCACTCGATCCCGAGGCGGGGCGGGCGCTGTTCCGGCTGCATGTGGAGGCGGCCGAGGTCCTGGCCGACGCGCTGCTGCCGCGGATGCCGGATGGCGGGCGCATCCTGCTGATCGGCAGCCGAACATCGGCCGGCGCGCCGGGGCGAAGCCAGTATGCGGCGAGCAAGGCGGCGCTGGTCGGGCTCGCGCGGTCCTGGGCGGCGGAACTCGCGCCACGGGGCATCACGGTGAACGTCGTCGCGCCCGGCGCGACGGACACGCCGATGCTGCGCGACCCGGCGCGCGCCGGCATCGCGCCGCGCCTGCCGCCCATCGGCCGCCTGGTCCGGCCGGAGGAGGTCGCGGCCCTGGTCTGGTTCCTGCTCGGGCCGGAGGCGGGGGCGATCACGGGGCAGCAGATCATGGTCTGCGGCGGCGCCTCGCTCTGACGCCCGGCCGGGTTCCGGCCCGGCGACCTTCCTTCCTGACCTCCATCCCGCGCCCGCCTGCCCGCGGGCGCGGGATGGATCGTGCTTGACGCGGCGGCGCGGCGCCGCATAGGACTGCTCTGGACGCGAACTGTTTATCGCATTCCGATCATAACAGCCTGCGCGAGGACGCGGGCGGAGGAGGGACGACCGCTTGACCGCAAACGCCGCCCTGCCGCCCGCCCTGCCGTCCATCCCGCACGGGCCATCGGCCAATCCCAAGAACCAGGTCCAGTCCGTCGCCAAGGTCTTCGCCGTGCTGCGCGCCTTCGGCGATGGCCGGCCCGAGGCGACGGTGGCCGAGGTCGCGTCCCGCACGGGGCTCGACCGCGGCACCGCCTTCCGGCTGGTCCACACCCTCGCCGGCCTCGGCTATCTCCGCCCCGTGCCGGACAGCCGGCGCTTCCGGCTGACGCTGAAATGCCTCGAACTCGGCTTCTCCACCCTCTGCGCCGATGACCTTCCGGCGCATGCCGAGCCCCTGCTGCAGGAGGTCGTCCCCGCCGCGGCGGACGCGGCCTCCCTTGGCGTGCTCGAAGGGGGGGAGGTCGTCTACCTCGCGCGCGCCGAACGCGGGCTGCGGCATCATGGGCTGGTGCGGCGGCCGGGCGCGCGGCTCGGCGCCTACGCCACCGCGCTCGGCCAGGCGATCCTGGCCTTCCAGCCGAGGAGCGAGCAGCTGGCCCGGCTAGATGCGGTGGAGCGGGTGAAGCTGTCCGAACGCACGCTGACGGGCATCGACGAATTGCTGGACCGCCTGGCGCAGGTGCGCGCCCGCGGCCTGGCGGTGTCGGACGGTGAGAATGCCTACGGGCTTCGCACCGTCGCCGCCCCGGTGCTCGACCCGCACGGCGCACCCGCCGCCGCGGTCAGCTTGACCATCAGCGCGGCGCGGATGCCCATCGAGGCCTTCGTCGAGGCGGCGGCGCCCCACGCCCTGCGGATCGCCGGCGAACTGGCCGAGGGGATGCGCCTGTCGCTCGGCGCCATCGGCCTGCCGCGGCGCGGGCGATGAGGCTGCGGCTCCTCGCCGACGACCTGACCGGCGCGCTCGACAGCGCGGCCGAATTCACGGCCGCCTGCGGCCCGGTGGAGGTGCGGTGGGACGGGCGCGTGCCCGCGGGGTCCTTCGCGCTCGATGCTGGCACGCGCGAACGGCCGGAGTCCGAGGCCGCGGCGCGCATGGCCGCGCTGGCGCCCGCGCTGGCGGGGGAAGGGACCGCCTTCCGCAAGATCGACAGCCTGCTGCGCGGCCATGTCGCGGCCGAACTCGGCGCCTGCCTCGCCAGCCGCGCCTGGGCGCGTTGCGTCGTCGCGCCGGCCTTCCCGGCGCAGGGCCGCGTCACGCGGGGCGGGGTGCAGTGGGTTCGGGATGCCGGCGGCGCCCTGGTGCCGGCCGGCGACCTCCGCGCGGCGCTCGGCGCGCTGCCGGGGGTGACGATCCACGATGCCGAGACGGAGGACGACCTCGCCCGCATCGTGGCGGAGGCGCGGTGCCTGCCCGGGCCCGTGCTGTGGTGCGGCACGGGGGGGTTGGCGGGCGCATTGGCGGGGGCGGCCGTGCGGCCCGACCTGCATCTCGCGGGCCCGGTGCTCGGCCTGTTCGGGTCGGACAACCCCGCCACCGCGCGGCAGCTTGCTGCCTGCGACGACCTCGTGCTGCGGATCGCGGATGGCGGCGCCGGGGATGCGGCGCGGGTGGCGCGGCGCCTTGCGGGCGACGGCGTCGCGATGGTCGCGCCGGCACTTCCCGCGGGCCTTCCCCGTACCGAGGCCGCGGCCCGCATCGCGGAGGCCTTCGCGGCGTTGACGGCGCGCCTTCCCCCGCCGGCGACGCTGCTGGTGGCGGGCGGCGAGACGCTGCGGATGCTCTGCGCGGCGCTCGGCGCCTCGGCGCTGCGCGCGACCGGCCTCGTCCTGCGCGGCGTCCCGCGTTCCCTCCTGGTCGGCGGGCGCTGGGACGGCACCCTCGTCATCTCCAAATCCGGCGCCTTCGGCGCCGATGCGCTGTGGCGCGACCTGCTCGCGTCGAACGGCCTGGCCAAGGAACCCACCCCCGCATGAGCGCGCCGCGCCACCTTGCCGTCACCATGGGCGATCCCGCCGGGATCGGGCCCGAGATCATCGTGAAGGCCTGCACCGCGCTGGCCCCGCGCATCGCGGCCGGCGAACTTCGCCTGCTCGTCCTCGGCAGCGGCCCCGCGCTGGAAAGCGCCCGCGCGATGCTGGGCGCCGCGCCGATCCCGCAGGTGGAGGAGGATGCGGAATGGCCCGCGCTCGCCTTCCTCCAGGCCGCGCCGGAAGGCGCGCCGATCATGCCCGGCGTGCTCGGCCCCGATGGCGGGCGGCTCGCCTACCACGCGATCGAGCGCGCGGTGCGCCTGGCGCAGGCCGGGCGGGTCGGCGCGCTGGTGACCGCGCCGCTGAACAAGGAGGCGCTGAACGCCGCCGGCTTCCACCATGCCGGCCATACCGAGATGCTGGCGGCGCTGACCGGCGTGACGGGCAGCGTGATGCTGCTGGCGCATGGCAACATGCGGGTCAGCCACGTCACCACCCATGTCGCGCTGGAGGATGTGCCGAAGCGCGTGACGCCGCAGCGCATCCGCCTGGTGCTGGACCTGACGCACCAGGCGCTGCGAGACCTCGGCATCGCGCGCCCGCGCATCGCGGTGGCGGCGCTGAACCCGCATGCCGGGGAAGGGGGCCTGTTCGGCCGGCAGGACATCGAGGTGACGGCCCCCACCATCGCGCAGGCGGTGGCGGACGGGATGGACGTGGCCGGCCCGGTGCCTGGGGACACGGTCTTCGTGAAGCTGCGCGCGGGGCAGTACGACGCCGTGGTCGCGATGTACCACGACCAGGGCCACATCCCGGTGAAGCTGCTGGGCTTCCATGTCGATCCCGCCACCGGGCGATGGGACGCGCTGTCGGGTGTCAACATCACGCTCGGCCTGCCGATCATCCGCACCTCGGTCGACCACGGCACCGCCTTCGACATCGCCGGCCGCGGCATCGCGAGCGAGCGGAGCCTGATCGAGGCGATCGACTACGCCGAGCGGCTCGCGGCCAACCGCGCGGCGCGGCAGGAGAAGGCGGCATGACGGCCTCCGCCACCCCGATCGAGATGCTGCGGCCGCCGCGCATCGAATTCGGCGCCGGCACCGCGCCGCGGCTCGGCGACTGGGCGAGGGAACGCGGACTCGGGCGCATCCTCGTCGTCACCAGCCCCTCCGTCGCGTCCATGCTGCCGCGGCTCGGACTGCCGGGCGAGGTGACGACCTTCGCCGAGGCGAAGCCGGAACCCGACATGCCGAACCTCGATGCGCTGCTGGCGGTGGCGGGGCGCGTGCGGCCGGAACTGGTGGTGGGCTTCGGCGGCGGCAGCGCGATGGACCTCGCGAAGCTTGCCGCCGTGCTGCCGGGCAGCGGCCAGGGCATCCGGGACGTGGTGGGGCCTGAGCGAGTGGCCGGCCGCAGCGTCGCGCTTGCCCAGGTGCCGACCACCGCGGGCACGGGCAGCGAAGGCGGGACGCGGGCGCTGGTGACGGACCCGGCGACGCTGAGCAAGCTTGCGGTGCAGAGCCGCCACATGCTGGCCGACATCGCCGTGGTGGACCCGGAACTCACCTTTTCCGTCCCCGCGGCGTTGACGGCGGCCACCGGCGTCGATGCGCTGGCGCATTGCGTGGAGGCCTTCACCAGCCGGCGCGCGCATCCGCTGATCGACCTGTACGCGCTGGAGGGCATCCGCCTGGTCGGGCGCTTCCTGCCGCGTGCCGTCGCCGACGGGCGCGATGCGGAAGCGCGGGCGGGGCTGATGCTGGCCTCGATGTACGGCGGCTTCTGCCTCGGCCCGGTGAACACCACGGCGGGGCATGCGGTCGCCTATCCGCTCAACACGCGGCTGCACATGGCGCATGGCCTGGCCTGCGCGCTGGTCTTCCCGCACACGCTGGCCTTCAACGCGCCGGCGGTGCCGGAGAGGACGGCGCTGATCCTGGATGCGCTCGGCGCCCCGGCCTCGGCCGATCCCGCCGCGGTGCGCGACGCCGCGCTGGCATTCTGCGCGGGCCTCGGGATGGAGATGCGCCTGTCCCGCCACGGCGTTCCGGCCGATGCGCTGCCCGCGATGGCGGAGGAGGCGCATGGCATCCGCCGCCTGCTGGACTGGAACCCGCGCGACATCTCGGCTGCCGGGATCCTCGATCTCTACCGCGCGGCCCTCTGAGGAATGACAGCCATGGACGGCACCATCCCCGCACGCCCCGAGACGCTGGCCCCCGTGCCGGGCGATCCCGCTCGGCTCGAATGCTTCCTCCCTACGAACCGCGTGCAGAACCACGCCGCCTTCCTGATGGAACTGCCGGGCGGCGCCATGGGATGCGTCTGGTTCGCCGGCACGCAGGAAGGCATCCCGGACATCTCGGTGATGTTCTCCCGCCTCGACCCCGGGGCGCTGCGCTGGACGGCGCCGGTGCAGCTTTCGGACGACCCGACGCGGTCGGAGCAGAACCCGCTGCTGTTCAACGCACCGGACGGCACGATCTGGCTGCTGTGGACGGCGCAGGTGGCGGGCAACCAGGACACCGCGATCGTGCGGCGCCGCATCTCCCGCGACGGCGGGCGCAGCTGGGGGCCGGTCGAGACGCTGCTCGGCGCCGGGGAGGGCTTCGGGACCTTCATCCGCCAGCCGATCCTGGTGCTGGCGAATGGCGACTGGTTGCTGCCGATCTGGCGCTGCACCAGCCCGCCTGCCGGCGCCTGGACCGGTGACCGCGACACCTCCTCCGTCATGATCTCCTCCGACGCGGGCGCGACCTGGACCGAGCATCCGGTCCCCGGCAGCACCGGATGCGTCCACATGAACATCCTCGATGCCGGCGACGGCACGCTGCTCGCGCTGTTCCGCAGCCGCTGGGCGGATTTCATCCACGAAAGCCGTTCGTCCAACGGCGGCCGCAGCTGGTCCGCGCCGGTGCCGACCGCGCTGCCCAACAACAACTCCTCCATCCAGGCGGTGCGGCTGGCCAATGGCCACATCGCGATGGTCTTCAACGACAGCAGCGCGGACCAGGCCACGGGCCGGCGCCTGTCGCTCTACGACGACATCGGCGGCGAGCCGCCGGCCGCGCCGCCCGCCGATGGCCGCGCCGCCTTCTGGGGCGCGCCGCGCGCGCCGATGACGCTGGCGATCAGCGAGGATGGGGGCCGGACATGGCCGCATCGCCGCAACCTCGAGGTCGGCGACGGCTACTGCATGACCAACAATTCGAAGGACAGGCAGAACCGCGAATTCTCCTATCCGACCATCCGGCAATCGCCCGACGGGGCGCTGCACATCGCCTACACCTACTGGCGGCAGGCCATCAAATACGTCCGGGTGGACGAAGCCTGGGCCAAGGCCTGAACCGGAACGCAAGGGGAGGAACCACCATGAACCGCCGTCACCTGCTCGCCGCCACTGCGGGCGGCCTCGCCACGCTCGCCTCGCCCGCCGTGCAGGCGCAGCCGGGCTGGCCGCATGGCCGCCCGCTGCGCGTCATCTGCCCCTGGCCGCCTGGCGCCGCGAACGACATGCTGGCCCGCCTGACCGGCGCGCGCCTGCAGGAGAAGCTTGGCGCCACCGCGGTGGTCGAGAACCGCACCGGCGGCGCCGGGCTGATCGGCACGAGGGAGGTGCTGAACGCCGCGCCGGACGGCTATACGCTGCTCGCCTCCGCCTTCAACACGGCGGTGATGCCGCTGGTGCTGAGAAGCGCGAATTTCGACCCGCAGACCGATCTCGAGGTCTGTGCCCGCACCGCGCAGGCACCGCTGGTGATGACGATCGCCGGCAACCGCCCGCAGCGCACCCTGGCCGAGGTGGTGGCCGCCGCGAAGGCGCGCCCGCAGGACTGGTCCATCGCCGTCACCTCGCTCGGCGCGGCGAGCCACCTGGCCACGATCGAGTTCAATCGCCGCACTGGCGCGAACCTCGAGATGGTGGCCTATCGCGGCACGCAGCCGGCGCTGCAGGACCTGATGGCGGGGAACGTCCAGCTGCTGATCGACCCCAGCTTCAACCTGCTGCCGCACACCGAAGGCGGGCGCATCCGCGCACTCGGCATCGCGTCGAAGGAACGTTCGCCGCTGGCGCCGACCGTGCCCACGATGGGAGAGGCGGGGCTGCCCGGCTACGAGTTCCAGTCCTGGTACGGCGTCTGGGCGCCGAAGGGCACCCCGGCCGAGATCTGCCAGCGCGTCAACGACCTGATGCAGGAGACGATGCGTGACCCCGTCATCGTCCAGCGCCTGACCCAGCAGGTGCTGGAGCCGGTGACGGAAAGCATCGCCGACACCCGCCGCTTCATCGCGGGCGAGATCGTGCGCGCGACGGAGCTGCTGCGCAGCGTCAACTACCAGCCCGAATAGGCGGCCGGAACGCGGGCGCGCCATCCATCCCCGCAGGTCCGGGGAAGGGTGGCGCGCCGCAGTCACATCGGCTTCGGGGCGCCCTCCGCCACCTCCTCCAGCCGGTCGATGCCCCGCAGCGCGGGGAAGATCCGCATCCAGGCCAGCGCGACGGCCACCGTGCAGGCGCCGCCGATGGCGGCGGCCGCCATAGGCCCGATCGCCGCGGCCATGCCGCCGGCGCGGAATTCGCCAAGCTGGTTGCTCGCGCCGATGAACAGCGAATTCACCGCCGCGACGCGCCCGCGCATCTCGTCCGGCGTGCCGAGCTGCACGATGGATTGCCGCACCACCACGCTGACCACGTCAGCCGCCCCCACCACCACCAGCAGCGCCACCGACAGGATGAGCGAGGTCGACAGCGCGAAGCCCGTGGTGGCGACGCCGAACAGGATCACCGCCTGGAACATCCGCAGCCCGCTTCGCCCCCGCAGCGGACGCCAGGCGAGGAACAGGCCGGTCGCCATCGCCCCCACCGCCGGCGCCGCCCGCAGCATGCCGAGCCCGACCGGACCCGCCGCCAGGACGTCCCGCGCATAGACCGGGAACAACGCCGCGGCCCCGCCCATCGCCACCGCCACCATGTCGAGCGAGACCGCGCCCACCAGCACCGGGCGCGCCCGCAGGAAGGCCACGCCCTCGAAGAAGCGCGCGAGTCCCGCACCCCCCGCCGCCGGGACATGCGGCGGCACCGCGATGGCCAGCGCCATCGCCCCCGCCGCCAGCAGCGCCACCGCCGCCGGCAGGTAGGCCGCCGCCGTCCCGCCGAGCACGATCAGCGCCCCGGCCACCGCCGGTCCGCAGATGGTCGCAAGCTGCCCCGCCGTGGTGGTCAGCGACACCGCGCGCGGGAACAGCGCGCCCGGCACCACGCCCGGCAGCAGCGCCTGCTGGGCCGGCATCTCGAAGGCGCGGGCGATGCCGAGCAGGCCGACCAGGACGAAGATCGCGGTGCGGTCCAGCCATCCCGCCAGGCTGCCGAGGCCGAGCGCGAGCACCGCCACCCCCGCCGCCATGCGGCAGGACCCGACGACCAGCTTGCGCGGGTGCCTGTCGGCCACATGCCCCGCCGGCAGCGTCATCAGCAGCACCGGCAGGAACTGCACCAGGCCCAGCAGCCCGAGGTCGAGCGCGCTGCCCGTGAGTTCGTACAGCTGCCAGCCCACCGCGACGGCCTGCACCTGCAGGGCCCCCTGGGACAGGATGCGGGAGGAGAGGAACAGCAGGAAAGGCGCGCGCTTCAGCAGCGCCGCGCCGCCCGGGGGATCGGCCATGGCCGACAGCGGAGCATCCGGCGCGCCTGCCGTCCACCTCCCGGCCGGGCGCCGTCCGCGCTATGATCGGGGGGATGCCCGGAGGACCACGATGACCCTGCCGCAGGATCCGCGCGCGCGGGTGCTGATCACCCCCGCCGACCTCGCGCGGCTGGACGGCGCGGCGGTGCTTGCGGTGCGGAACCCGCGCGGCGACGAGGGCCGCACGCCGCGCATCCCGGGCGCCGTCGACGTGGACCTGCCGACCGAACTTGCCGGACCCGGCGGCGGCACGCGCGGCAGCCGGCCCCTGCCGGACATCGCGGCGTTGCAGGCCCATGCACGACGCTGGGGCCTCCGCCAGGGCCAGCCGGTCGTGGTCTACGACCATGACCGCGGCCTGGTCGCGGGGCGCGGCTGGTGGGTGCTGCGCTGGGCGGGGATCGCCGATGTGCGCCTGCTGGATGGCGGCTTCGCCGCCTGGGAAGCGGCCGGCCTGCCGGTGGCCCGGACCCCGGCCCCGGCGCCGCCGGCGGGCGATGTCGTGCTTTCCGCCGGGCACCTGCCGGTGCTGGATGCCGATGGCGCGGCGGCGCTGGCGCGCGCCGGCGTGCTGCTCGATTCGCGCATCCGCCCCAACTACATCGGCGCCGCCGCCGCACCCGGCCAGCCGAAGCGCGGCCACATCCCCGGCGCGCTCAGCGCCCCCGCGACCGACAACCTGACCGAGCCCGGCCCCTTCGCCGAGGCCGAGACGCTGCGGCATCTCTACGCCGCGCTCGGCGCCGAGGGTTCGAGGCCGGTCGGCGTCTATTGCGGCGCCGGCATCTCGGCCGCGCTCAACGTCCTCGCCCTCGCCTCGCTGGGGATCGAGGCCGCGATGTATCCCGGATCATGGTCCGCCTGGGCCGCCGATCCGGCCCGTCCTGCCATCGTAGGGGGCAAGCCCGAGTGACACCGTTCGACGCCGTGATCGACCGCCGCGACAGCGGCTGCAACAAGTGGAACCGCTACGAGGCGGATGTGCTGCCCATGTGGGTGGCCGACATGGATTTCCCGGCCTGCGCGCCCATCCTGGATGCGCTGCGCGCGCGGATCGACCACGGCGTGCTCGGCTACGGGATGGCGCAGGCGCGGCTGCGGCGGGCGATCGTCGCGCATCTGGACCGGCAATACGGCTGGCGCGTGGCGCCCGAGGCGGTGATCCCGCTGCCGGGGGTGGTGCCCGGCTTCAACCTGGCGCTGCGCGCCACCTGCGCGCCGGGCGCGGGCGTGGTGGTGCAGACGCCGGTCTATCCGCCGATGCTGAAGGCGCCGGACAACTGGGGACTGCGCCGCATCGACGCGCCGCTGGCCGCGGAGGGCGAGGTGGAGCCGGCCGCCTTCCGCGCCGCGCTCGCCGCCGCCGGGCAGGGCGCCTTCCTGCTGTGCAACCCGCACAACCCGACCGGCCGCGTCTTCCGGCGCGAGGAGCTGGAGACGATGGCGGAAGCCGCGCTCTCGGCCGGCGTCGCGATCGTCTCCGACGACATCCATTGCGACCTGCTGTTCGACGGGCGGCGCCACATCCCCGTTGCCTCGCTCTCGCCCGAGGTCGGCGCGCGGACCATCACGTTGATGTCCGCGGGCAAGACCTGGAATATCGCCGGGCTGAACGCCGCCTGAGCGGTGGTGGAGGATGCCGGGCTGCGCGCCCGCTACGCCGCCGCGATTGCCGGCGTCGCGGACCATGCCAACATCCTCGGCCTGATCGCCACCGTCGCGGCGCTGGAGGGTGGGGAGCCCTGGCGGCAGGACGTGCTGCGCCACCTGCAGGCCAACCGGGACTGGCTGGTGGAGGCCGTCGCCACGCGGCTGCCGGGCCTTTCGATGCGAAGCCCGGAGGGGACCTACCTCGCCTGGCTCGACTGCACCGCCGCACCGCCCGCCGTCGCCGCGGACCCGCAGCGCTTCTTCCTCGACCACGCGCGGGTCGGCTTCAACCCCGGCCCGGATTTCGGCCCGCCGGGCCGGGGCTTCGTCCGGCTCAACTTCGGCTGCCCGCGGCCGCTGCTGGAGGAAGGCGTGGCGCGGATGGAGCGGGCGCTGGCGGCGGCCTAGTTCGCCGTCACGCCCGTCCGGCGCACCGCCTCGGCCCAGAAGGTCAGGTTGTCGGCGACGAAGGCGGTATGGGTGGCAGGGTCCTGCACCAGCGGCTCGAAGCCGATGGCGCGGAAGCGTGCGACCAGCTCCGGCTGGGTCAGGATCTCCGCCAGCGCGCGCGAGAGCCGCGCCGTCGCATCCGCCGGCATCCCCGCCGGGCCGGCGATGCCGAACCAGTTCTCGACGACGATGCGGGGCAGGCCGAGTTCCGCGAAGGTCGGCACCTCGGGCAGGGAGGCGACCCGCTGCCGCGCGGAGACCGCCAGCGCCCGCAGCGACCCGGCCGCGATGTGCGGCGCGGCGGAAGGCAGGCTGTCGCACATCGCCGGCACCTCGTTGCCCAGCACCGCCTGGAGGGCAGGCCCGGCGCCGCGATAGGGAACGTGGACGATCTCCACCCCCGCCTCGTGCTTGATGAGTTCCCCGAGGATGTGGTTCGACGACCCGTTGCCGGAGGTAGCGTAGTTGATCGCCCCCGGCCGGCGCCGCGCCTCCGCCACGAACCCCGCGAAGTCGCGCGCCGGGAAGGACGGGTGGACCACCAGCACGCTGTTGAACAGGCCGAGCATGCCGACATGCGTGAAGTCCCGCAGCGCGTCGTAGCCGGGATTGGCCACCACTGCCGGCACGATCCCGTGCGACCCGACGCCGGAGACGACCAGCGAATAGCCATCCGGCGCCATCCGCGCCACCGCCTGCGACCCGACGCCGCCCGAGGCGCCGCCCCGGTTCTCCACCACCACCGTCTGGCCCAGCACGGCGCCCAGCCGTTCCGCGGCCAGCCGCCCCACCACGTCGGTTGACCCGCCGGGTGGGAAGGGGACGACGAGGCGGATGGTGCGGTTCGGCCAGCCGCCCTGCGCCCGTGCAAGGGCGGGGGCCGCCAGCGTGGCCAGCAGGGTGCGGCGCGCGAGCTTCGTCATGCGGTCTCCAGGCGTTCAGCGGCGGCGGAGGATCTGTTCCTTCACGAACTGGTCGCGATGGATGGCGGTGACGTCCAGCTCGTCCGCCAGGTAGACGATGCGCCCTTCCAGCGTCTCCGGCAGCTTCGCGGCGGAGGGGCTGTGGGTGGCGATGATGTGCAGCACGGGCAGCGGCACGCCGTGCTGGGCGGCGATGCGCGCGGCCTCGAAGGCATGCGGCATGGCACGGCCCAACTCCGTCTTCTCGATGCCGCCGCCCGGCGCCGGGCGGTACTCGACGAGTTTCGAGGCGTCCTGCAGCAGGCAGGCGGCGATCAGCACGTCGCGGTCGATGCGCGTGCCATGGAAGCGCGCCAGCACCTCCGCCATGGCCAGCGCCAGCGCGGTGACGCTGCGGGTGTGCGGGACGTTGGGATAGGGGATCTCGCCCGAGGTCGGCACGGCGGCGAGGTCGGGGAATTCGCTCCGCGCCCACAGCTCCGCCCAGACCGCGCGCACCTGGCCGGCCAGTGCGGGGTCGGAGATCTGCGCAACCTCCGGGAAATGCGCGTCGAGGTCCAGCGGCGGGCGTGCGGCATCCATCGGCGAAGGCTAGGCGCGGGGACGCGCGGGCCGCAAGGGGCGGCGTGTCCGGGACACCACGGTTCCGCCGCGGCGCGGAAGGTCCTATCCTTTCCTGCCTCATCGGGAACCACGGCGCATGGCCACGCAGCAGCTGTTCTACCGCAGCCCCGTCCCGGTCAGCTTCGACCGGCACCACGACCTGTCCATCCGCGCGGGTGGGGGCCACGCCTTCGCGGCGGACGTGAACTCGGTGCCCGTCACCGCGGTGGAATTCGCGGCCGCCTCCGCCGAATACCCGTTGGTCTTCGCGGGCACGCCCGAAGCGGTCTTCCCCGCCGTCATCCTCGGCCTCGACACCGACCGGAATCTCTGGGTCGATGCCGAGGGCAGGTGGCGGGGCCGCTACGTGCCGGCCTTCGTGCGCCGCTACCCCTTCGCCTTCTCCGAGGATACGGCGGCGGGGACCTTCACCCTGCATGTCGACGAGGCCTACGAGGGCTGCAACCGCGACGGCCGGGGCGAACGGCTGTTCGATGCGGAGGGCGCGCACACGCAGTATCTCCGCACCGTGCTCGGCTTCCTGCAGGACTACCAGGCGAGCTTCCGCGCGACCCAGGCCTATTGCGCGCGACTGCTCGAACTCGGCCTGCTCCAGCCCATGCAGGCGCAGTTCAGCCTGCCCGGCGGGGGGGAGCGTTCGCTGTCCGGCTTCATGGTGGTGGACCGCGCCCGGCTGAAGGCCCTGCCGGCCGAGGTCGTGGCCGACATGCTGGCCAGGAACGAGCTGGAATGCACCTTCCTCCACCTCGCCTCGCTGCAGCATTTCCACGCCATGCTGGAACGCGCGCAGCCGGCGCCTGCCGCGGCCGAGTAGGGGGCGCGCCGCCGCGCCTTCCCTCCGGCCGCGCGGGTGCTAGTCTCGGGCGGAAGCGCGGGAGCGGGGACGGGCATGGACGGCGCCATCCGGAAGACGACGCAGATGCGCCGCCTGCTTGCGGGCGGGGAGGTCGTCGTCTCGCCCGGCGTCTATGACGGCTACAGCCTGCGCCTGGCCGAACGCGCCGGCTTCCAAACCGCCAGCACCAGCGGCGCGGGCATCGCCAACAGCCGGCTCGGCGTGCAGGACACCGGCATGATGTCGCTGCACGAGAATGTGGATGCCTGCCGCGCGCTGGCCGCGACCGCGACGATCCCGCTGATGGCGGACGCCGACACGGGCTACGGCAATGCCGTGACCGTCTTCCACGCCGTCCGCATGTTCGAGGATGCGGGTGTCGTCGGCATCAACATCGAGGACCAGGAATTCCCGAAGCGCTGCGGGCACATGAAGGGGAAGGAGCTGATCCACCCCCTGGAGATGGCGAAGAAGATCGAGGCCGCGGCCCGGGGCCGGCGCGACGCGGACTTCATCATCAACGCGCGCACCGACGCCATCGCGGTCGAGGGGATCGAGGCGGCGGTCGAGCGCGCGAAGCTCTATGCCGCGGCCGGCGCCGACATGATCTTCCCCGATGCGGTGCGCGGCGAGGATGACATCCGCCGCATCTGCGACGCCGTGCCGGTCGCGGTCTCCATCAACATCGGCTTCGGCATCCGCAGCCGCCCGACCACGCCGCTGATCCCGGTGCGGCGGCTCAAGGAACTCGGCGTGCGCCGCGTCAGCGTCCCGCGCATGCTGCCCGCCGCCGCGCTGCGGGCGATGGAAGGCGCGCTCGGCCTGCTGCGCCACGCGCTCGAGACCGGGGAGGTGGTGGACCGCCCCGACCTGCTGTTCTCGATCGACGAGATCAAGCGGCTGATGGACTACGAAAGCCTGGAGCGGCTGGAGGAGGAGTTCCTGCTGCCGGAACAGCTCCACCGCAAATACCAGGCCGGCAAGGCAATGATCTGAAGGACCGGAGGACGGCGATGACGGGCATGATCGGCCGGCGCGGCGCGCTGGCTCTGGGCGGCGCGGCGCTTCTCGGGAAGGGGGCGGCGGGTCAGGGGGCATGGAACCCGGACCGCCCGTTGCGGATGCTGGTGGGCTTCCCCGCCGGCGGCGTCACCGACGTGATCGCCCGCGTCGCGGCGGAAGGCATGGCCGCGCGGCTCGGCCAGCCCGTCATCGTGGACAACCGCGCTGGCGCCGGCGGCAACATCGCGGCCGCGCAGGCGGCGCGCGCGGCGCCGGACGGGCACACGCTGCTGCTGGCCACCAACAACAGCCACGGGGCCAACCCGGCGCTCTACCAGAATATCGGCTTCGACCCGGTGCGCGACTTCACGCCAGTGGCGCTGCTGGCCAGCATCACCAACGTGCTCGTCGTCCATCCCTCGCTGCCCGCGCGCAATGTGGCGGAACTGGTGGAGCTGGCGAAGGCGCGGCCCGGGCGGATGAACTTCGCCTCCGCCGCCGTCGGCGCCGCCGGGCACCTGGTGGGGGAGATGTTCAAGACCCGCACCGGCACCGACATCGTCCATGTTCCCTTCCGCGGCGCCGCCCCCGCGCAGACCGAGGTCGTGGCCGGTCGGGTCGAGATGCTGTTCGGCACGCTCCAGACGGTGCTGGAGCCGGTGCGCGCCGGGCAGCTCCGCGCGCTGGCCGTCACCTCCCTCGCGCGCGTGCCGCAGCTGCCCGAGGTGCCGACCCTGGCCGAGACGGTGATCCCCGGCTTCTCCGCCGATGCCTGGTTCGCGCTGTTCGGCCCCGCCGGCATGGGCGAGGGCGTGACGGCGCGCCTCAACGCCGCGGCGCGCGATGCGCTGGCTGACCCGGCGCTGCGCGCGCGGCTCACCGACCAGGGCTTCGCCGTCCATGTCGGCACCCCGGCCGAACTGCGCGCCTTCGTGCCCGCGGAGATCGAGAAATGGGGCGAGGCGGTCCGCATCTCCGGCGCGCGGGGCGAATGATGCGGCTGGTGGACGCGGCGCGGGTGATCCGCAGCAAGAATGCGGGCCCGCTGCACCTGACGCTCGACCTGATGTTCGAGGACCGGGCGCGCTACGACCTTGCTTGCGCCTCGCCCGCGCTCGAAGCCGGTGCGATCGCGCGGCTCTACGGCGTCTCCGGCAACCTCGTGCAGGTCATCCCCTATCCGGCCGCATTGGCGATCAAGGTGGTGATCGAACGGCCGGTCGTCGCAGGCAGCCCGGGGGATGCGGATGTCTACGGGGCGCAGCAGCACCGCCCCCTGCTGGGGATCGAGTTGTGAGCGCCGTCGCGCGGCTGCTCGCGCAGGGGCTGCGGCCGGGGCGGGAACTCCGCGTCCTCGCCGCCTCCGGCCAGCTCGGCTACGGCATCCCGGAAGCGGCGCTGAAGGCGGGGCTGGACCGGGCGCCGCATGTCATCGGCGCCGACATGGGCTCGATCGACATCGGCCCCGCCTATCTCGGCTCCGGCCGGCTTTCCACCAGCGACGCGGTGACGCGGCGCGACCTGCGGCTGGTGATGCGGGCGGTGCGCACCACCGGTGCGCCGCTGCTGATCGGCAGTGCGGGCAGCGCCGGCGCGGCGCCGCACCTGGCCGCGACGCTGGCCCTGATGGATGCCGTCGCGAAGGAGGACGGGCTTTCCTTCCGCGTCGCCGTCATCCATGCCGACATCGACCGCGCCTGGCTGCGCGCCACCGCCGCCGCCGGCCGGACCCGCCCGATCGGCGCGAGCATCGGCGCGCTGACGGCCGGCACCATCGACGCCGCCGCCCACATCGTCGGCCAGATGGGGACCGAGGCCTTCCTGCGGGCGCTGGCGCTGGAGCCCGACATCATCGTGGCGGGCCGCGCCTGCGACACCGCGATCTTCGCCGCCGTGCCGCTGCTGCTGGGCTACGACCCCGGGCTTGCGACCCACATGGCGAAGATCATCGAATGCACCTCGATCTGCTGCATCCCCGGCGGGCGGGACGCGATGCTTGGCACGCTGGACGGGGAAGGCTTCACGCTGGAAAGCATGAACCCCGCCCGTGCCGCGACGCCGCTCTCGGTCGCGGCCCACTCGCTCTACGAACAGTCGGACCCGCTGGTGGTGCATGAGCCGGAAGGGACGCTGCATGTGGGTTCGGCCAGCTTCACCGCGCTCGATGCCCGCCGCACCCGCGTCTCCGGCGCAGCCTGGCAGCCGGCGGTGCAGCCGACGATCAAGCTGGAAGGGGCCGAGAAGGTGGGCGAACGGGCCGTGCTGCTCGCCGCCAGCTGCGACCCGCGGGTGATCGCGAACCGCGATGCCATCCTGGCCGGCGTGCAGGCGCAGGTGGCCGAGATCCTGCCGGGCAGCGACTACACGCTGCGCTTCCGGGTCTACGGCACCGGCGCGACCAGCCTGTTCGCCACGCCGGCGCTGCCGGCCGAGGAAGCCTTCTTCCTCGGCGAATGCATCGCGGCGGAGGCCGACCGCGCCAAGGCGGTCGTCGCGACGGCGAAGCAGTACCTGCTGCACCACGGCTTCGCCGGGCGGCTGTCCACCGGCGGCAACATCGCCTTTCCCTTCACCCCGCCGGAACTGTCGGCCGGGGCCGCATGGCGCTACTCGATCTATCATGTGGCGGAGTGCGACGACCTGGCGGCGGCCTTCCCGGTGGAGACGACGACCATCGGCCGCTGACACGGCAGGCATCCCGGGACCGCCGCGGGCGGTCCGTGAAACATGAAGAAGTGCAACCGCACCGCATCCCAACGCGGACGGCGACGTTGGGGCGCGTCATGCCTGATCAACTTCCGATCGTCTCGGTTGTCATCCCGGCGCGGGATGCCGCCGGCTTCATCCTCCGGGCCGTCCGCTCCGTACGGCGTCAGAGCCTGCGACGGGTCGAGATCCTGCCCGTCGACGACGCCTCCTCCGACGCGACCTGGCGCATGATGCTGGAGGAGGCGGCGCAGGACCCGCGGCTCCGCCCGCTGCGCCGGCCGCAGGCCGGCGGCGTATCGGCCGCGCGCAACACGGGGCTCGATGCCGCACGCGGGCGCTACGTGACCTTCCTCGATGCGGATGACCGCTTCCGGCCCCGGCGCCTCGCCCGGCTCGTCGCCTTCGCCGAGGCGACCGGCGCGGAACTGGTCGCCGACGACCTCCGCCGGCACTGGTTCGAGGCCGGGCGGCCGATCGACCGCCACCTGGGGGCGCCGGCCATCGCCGCCCTGCCGCAGCCACTCGGCCTCGCCGATCTCATCGCGCGCGACATGCCGGGGATGCCGGACGCCCAGCCGCGGCAGCTCGGCTACCTCAAGCCCGTCTTCCGGCGCGACTTCCTGCTGCGCCGCGGCCTGCGCTTCGCCGAGGGGCTGCACGCGGGGGAAGACCTGCTGCTCTATGCCGAATGCGTCGCGGCGGGCGGGCGCTTCCATGTGACGGAAAGCGCGGACTACCGCTACGCGGTGCGGTTCGGATCGCTTTCGAACAGACCGGGCATAGCCCATGGCCAAGCGGCGGCGAACCGGCGGCTGCTCTCGGTCGCGGCACGGGCCGGGGATGCGGCCGCCTTCGCCCTGCTGCGGCGGCGCCAGGCCGCGCTGGACCATGCGGCGCTGGCCGATGCGGCGATGCGGGGGCACTGGCTGGATGCCCTGTCCTATGCGAACTGGGCGCGGCCGCAGGAACTGGCGACGGACCTCCGCGTGGTGGCAGGGGCGGCGCGGCGGCGCGTCGTCGGATGATGCACCGCGGCCGCGCTTGGCGCGGCCGCCATGGCGGTGCATAGGGGCGCCAACCCTTCAGGAGTATCGCCGAATGAAGCCGCAAGAGATCGCCCGCGTGCAGGCCTATCTGCGCCGGCTGCTCGGGTCGGACCGCATCCAGGTCCTGGCGCCGGCACGGTCCGGCCTGACGGTCGAGGTGGCGGTGGAAGGCGAGGTGATCGGCACCGTGCATCGCGACGACGAGGAAGGGGAGGTGTCCTACGCCGTCACCCTGACGGTGCTGGAGGAGGACCTGCCGCCGATGGACGCCGCCCCGCCCGCCGCCGCGCGCCGCCCGGGGCGATAGGGAAGCCGCGGCGGTTCGCCGCTGCCGTTCCCTGCCGCGTCCCGCGCCTGGCCGGCGACGTCGCGGGCAGTCTGCTCCACCGCCTCGCGCACCTCGCGCGCCACCTGGCCCAGCGCCTCGGCACCGCGCTGGGGCGTCAGGCCGCTCTCGTCGATCTGGCCGCGCACCCGGCCATAGACCTCGCTCGCGGCTTCCTGCACATGCGCCAGCTGCTCGCCGGCGGCGGCCTTCGCCTGCTGGTAGCCCTGCTCCGCCAGGTCGGCGACGCGGCTGGCAACCTGGTCGCGAGTCTCGCCCATCAGGCGGTCCTCGGCCTCGCTGCCCGGCAGCACCGCGCCGAGCGCGGCGCCGATGATGAGGCCGATGCCCCCCGCCACCAGCGGCTGGCGCTGCATCAGTCCACCCAGGCCGCCACCGAGGCCGGAGACGCTCTCATACCCCGACTCCGCCCAGTACGAAGCCCGGCGCGAGACGTCGGACGCGGTGCTTCCCGCGGTCTCCGTCACGCTCTGCCAGGCCTCGGCCACGGCCGAGCCGGCGCGGCTTGCCGCATCCGCCACCGTGTTGCGCGCGGTGGAGAGGGCCTCGCCGGCCTGGCTGGCCGCCCCCGCCACGCTGTCGCGCAGCGCGCCCGCCGCATCGCCGGCGCCTTCCCGCAGCGACGCCGCGACCCCGGACGCGCGCTGGCCGAGCGACGGGCCCGAGGAGGAGGAGGAGTAGGAGCCATGCAGCCCGTTCCCCTCGCCGCCATGGCCCATCCCCATGTGGGAGGAGGACGTCCCCATGCCGGTGGAGGTGCGGCGCGGTGCGGGCGGCAGGCCTGCGGCGCGATAGCCGTCCTGCCGGCCGCCCGACATCATCAGCCAGCCGATGCCGGCACCGATCAGCAGGATCGGCAGCGGGTTGTCGCGCACGGTGCGGCCGAGATTGGCGACGAATTCCTGCCCGCCGGAGCCGCGGACATAATCCATCGCCTGTTCGAGCATCTGGCCGGGGGAGACCCGGTCCTTCAGCTCCTCGATCGTGCCGGTCAGCCGCGCGCGCGTGCCTTCCACTTCCCGCTCGATCTCCGCGGCGCTCTTGTAGCCCGGGTCGGTCGCGCTCATCGTACCTGCTCCTTCGCCACCTGGGCATCGCGCGACAGCTGGTGCGCGGTGCGTTCGGGCATGAGGTTGGACATCTTCAGCTTGGCCAGCGCGCCCTTCAGCAGCAGGTAGCCGCCGAGGGCCGCGATCAGGCCGGTGATCAGGTATCCCCAGCCCGGGGCCAGGTCGAACAGCCGGATCAGCAAGGCCGCCAGCGCATGCAGCAGCATGATGAGCGCGCCGAGCAGCAGCACGCCGCCGATCGCGAGCCCCGGCAGCGCCGCCGTCGTCTCGTTCACCTTCTCGCCCATCTCGGCGCGGGCGAGCTGGATTTCCTTGCGGAACAGCGTCGAGAGCTGGTTGACGAGGTCGCCGAACAGTTCGGGAAGGGAGCGTCCGTAATCGCTGGGCATCGTCCCGCTCCCTCAGCCCACGTCGCCGGGCCGGCCGCCCGAGCCGAAGGGGGCCTGGCTCGGCGACTGCATCGCGGCGGCACCGCCGAGCGAGGCGGAGGCGAGCGTCGCGGGGCGCGAGGTGCCGTTCTCGTCCTGCACCCAGCCCGGCGCCCCGGTGGCGGCGCCATGCGTCTGCGCGCCGCCCGAGGAGGAGCCGCCCATGCCCGAGCTGCCCATGCCCGAGCTGCCCATGCCGGTCCCGCCCATGCTGCCGCCCGCATAAGACGTGCCCTGGCTGCTGGCCGGCACCGCGTCGTAGTCGCCGTAGCCGCCATACTCATTGTAGTCGTGCCGCCCGCCGTACTCGTCATGGCGGTGCGGGTTGGACGCGCGGGCGAAGCGCGCCAGCGCGAAGCCGGCGAGCACGGCGGCGCCGAAGAAGGCCAGCGGCTGGCGACGCGCGAAATCCTGCACGCCCTGGATCAGGTCGCCCGGGCTGCTCTCACGCAGGCTGCGGGCCATGCCGTCGATCGTGCCGGCCGCGTCATGCACGATGCTGGCGAGCTGGGGCGTCGCGCCTTCCAGCTCCTCCGCGGCGCGGTGGACGGCGCGCGCGAGGCCCTCGGCCTGTTCGGCGGTGCTGCGCTTGCCCTGCTCGGCGATGCCTTCGGCGCGCGCCTGCACGGCCTGCACCACTTCCGCGCCCTGCTGCTTCAGGGTTTGCGCGGCGGCGGTGGCTTCCTGCGCGACGGTGCTGGCGGCCTGCGCGGCGGCGGCACGAGCCTCGGCGGCGGCGGCGCGGAGATCCTCGCCCGGGCTGCGCGTGGCGGACTGGCCGGTATCGGGCGGCTGGGTGGAATGGGAAGTCTGGAAGGGATCGCTCATGGCGCTGCTCCTGAAAGGGGGCGGGCGTGACGGCAATGACAACGACGCTTGCAGCCATGCGTTCCGGGGGCGTGCTTCCTGGCCTCTGATGCGTTAGGGGCAGGCCATGCCCTTCCCCGACCTTCCCGCGCCGCTTGCGGCGGCGCTTGCCGAACGCGGCTATGCCGAGCCGACGGCCGTGCAGTCCTCCGTGCTCGAACCCTCGACGAATGGCCGGGATCTGCTGGTCTCGGCGCAGACCGGGTCCGGAAAGACCGTGGCCTTCGGCCTAGCCATCGCGCCGGAGGTGCTGGCCGCGGGCCGCGGCAACCAGCCGCGCGCGCTGGTGGTGGCGCCGACGCGCGAACTCGCGCTCCAGGTGCGGGAGGAACTCGGCTGGCTCTATGCCGGCGCGCAATGTCGCGTGATCGCCTGCGTCGGCGGCACCGACATGCGGGCCGACCGGCGTGCGCTGGCGGCCGGTGCGGAGATCGTGGTCGGCACGCCCGGCCGCCTGCGGGACCACCTGGAACGCGGCGTGCTCGACCTCACCGCGCTGCGCGCCGCCGTGCTCGACGAGGCGGACGAGATGCTGGACATGGGCTTCCGGGACGACCTGGAAGCCATCCTGGAGGCCGCGCCCGAGGCGCGGCGCACGCTTCTGTTCTCGGCGACAGTCCCGCGCGAGATCGAGGCGCTGGCGAAGTCGTACCAGAAGGAGGCGCTGCGCATCGCCGCGACGGCGGAAGGCGGGCGGCATGCCGACATCACCTATCGCGCCATGGCCGTCGGCCCGCGGGAGGTGGAGGCCGCGGTCGTCAACGCGCTCCGCTGGTTCGAGGCGCGGGGCGCGCTGGTATTCTGCAACACCCGCGAACAGGTCGCGCGCCTGCATGGCAGCCTCGTCGAACGCGGCTTCGCCGCCGTCTCCCTGTCGGGCGAGCTGACGCAGGCCGAACGGAACCGCGCGTTGCAGGCGTTGCGCGACGGGCGGGCGCGGGTCTGCGTCGCGACGGATGTTGCGGCCCGCGGCATCGACCTGCCCGATCTCGGCCTGGTGCTGCATGCCGAGATCCCGCGCGACCGCGACACGCTGCTGCATCGCTCCGGCCGGACCGGGCGGGCGGGGAAGAAGGGCACTGCGGTGCTGATGGTGCCGCACAACCGCCGCCGCGTGGTGGAACGCCTGCTGCAGCAGATGCGCCTGGCGGTGGAATGGGGCACCGCCCCGACCGCCGACGAGATCCGCGCCCGCGACAACGAACGCCTGGCCGTGCAGGCGCGCGAGGCCGCCGATGTGGAAACCGACGAGGACGATGCGGCGCTGGCCCGCGCGTTGCTGGCGGACCGACCGGCCGAGGCGGTGGCCGCCGCCCTGGTCCGCGCCCTGCGCGCGCCGCTGCCGGCACCGGAGGAGATCGCCGACGAACCCGCGCCCCCGCCGCCCCGCCCGCGCGGCGGGGAGGGGGAGGGGGTGTGGTTCGTCCTCTCGGTCGGCCGCCATTCCGGCGCCGATCCGCGCTGGCTGCTGCCCTTCATCTGCCGCCGCGGCCACCTGACCCGGCGCGAGGTCGGCCGCATCGAGGTGGGCGACCGCGAGACGCGGGTGGAGATCGCCCCCTGGGCGGCCGAGCATTTCGCCCGGGTGTCGCAGAAGCCGCTGGAGGGGGAGGACGACCGGATTCGGATCGAGCCGCTGGGCCGCCCCGCCGGCTTCGCGCCGCGCCGCGGCCCGCCGCGTGGCCCCGGCGGCCCGCCTCGGGGGCCACGCCCACCGCGGCGCTGACCGGGCGGGCCGGTTCCGCCGCGCTTGTCGCGGGCCGGCGCGGTGTGGCACCTTCCACACCATGCCGAGGCTGAATGACGGCGCCCCGGACAAGACCCGGCGCCACCAGCGCATCCTTGCCGCGCTGGCCACCGACCCGACCGTCCGCATCTCCGCCCTTGCGGCGCAGTTCGGCGTCTCGGCGGAGACGGTGCGGCGCGACGTGGAGGAGTTGTCTCGCCTCGGCGCGGTGCGGCGGACCTATGGCGGGGCCAGCGTCGTGGCGGCCGGGCAGCAGCCCGAACTCTCCTCGCGCGAGAGGATGGCGGTGGCGGAACGCGCGCGCATCGGCGCCGCCGCGGCCGCGATGGTGCAGCCGGGCGATGTCGTGATGCTCGACGCCGGCAGCACCACCGGCCACATGGCCCGCGCCTTGGCCATGCGGGGCATCCGGGCGACGGTGCTGACCAACAGCCTGCCCGCCGCGCAGGCGCTGTCCGCCGCGCCGGGCGGCGCGATCCGCGTCATCCTGTGCCCGGGCGACGTCAGCGCGGCGGAACAGGGCGTCTACGGGCCGGAGACGGCGGCCTTCCTGGAACGCTTCCATGCCGACCTCGCCTTCGTCGGCGCCAGCGGCCTGACGCCCGAGGGCCCCTGCGACGTGGAGACGCGTGCCGTCTGGGTGAAGCGCGCCATGCTCGCCCGCGCCGGGCGCCGCCTGCTGCTGGTGGACCACGAGAAGTTCGGCCGCGCGGTGCTGGAACGGGTCTGCCCGCTGGAGGACCTGACCGGCCTGGTGACCGACTCCGCGCCGACGGGACGTCTGGCGGAGGTGCTGGCGAGGGCGGGGGTCGATCTCACCCTCGCGCAGGGCTGATGGACCGGGACGGGGTCGATGCGCTATGTGACATTCCACACCCGTCGCCCGACCTTCCACAACGGATCGCCATGACCGCGCCCCGCGCCGCCACCCCGAAGCCGCTCGCCGAGGCCGGCGCCGCCGCGCTCGGCGCCGTGGACTGGCTGCTGGCCGATATCGACGACACCATCACCACCCATGGCCGCCTGACCGCCGCCGCCTATGGGGCGATGGAGCGGCTGGACGCCGCCGGGGTGAAGGTGGTGCCCGTCACCGGCCGCCCGGCCGGCTGGTGCGACCTGATCGCGCGGCTCTGGCCGGTCGCGGCGGTGGTCGGGGAAAACGGCGCGCTCTGGTACGCCCACGACCCCGCCGCGCGCCGGATGCGCCGCCACTACGTCCAGCCGCCCGAGGTGCTGGCCGCGTCCCAGGCGCGCCTGAAGGCGCTGGCGGCCGAGGCGATGCGCGCCGCGCCGGGGGCCGCGCTGGCGGCCGACCAGCCCTTCCGCATCTTCGACGTGGCGGTGGATTTCCGCGAGGATGTCGGCCCGCTGGACGACGCCGCGCCGGAGGCGATCGCGCGCGTCTTCCGCGACGGCGGGGCGGAGGCCAAGGTGTCCTCCATCCACGTCAATGCCTGGATCGGCGAATGGGACAAGCGCGCGGGGGTGCAGCACCTGTTCGCGACGCTGTGGCAGCCGCTCGACCAGGTCCTGCCCCGCGTGGCCTTCATCGGCGACAGCCCGAACGACGCGCCGATGTTCGCGCGCGTGCCGCTTTCGGTCGGCGTTGCCAACATCCGCCCGTTCCTGTCCGCTATCGCCGCGCCGCCCGCCTTCGTCACCCGGGGCGAGGGCGGGGCGGGCTTCGTCGAATTCGCAGAAGCCGTGCTCCAGGCACGGCGTCAGAAGGAGGAACCACGCCGATGATCCGCAGGATGCTGCCCGCCGCAGGCTTCGCCGCCGCGCTGATGGCCGCCATGCCATGGTCGGGCGCCGCGGCGCAGGGCGCGCCTTGCGCCTTCCGCGGCTCGCTCGACGATGCCTATTGCGACGCCGACCGGGACATGACGGCGGATCCGCCCGCCGATGCCGCGCGGCAGCGCGACCCTTCCGTGCTCGTCTTCGCCTATACCCCGGTCGAGGACCCGGCGCTCTACGCGCAGCAGTTCCGCCCCCTGCTCGACCATCTCGGCCAGTGCACCGGCAAGCGGGTGGTCTATTTCCAGGTGACGTCGAACGCCGCGCAGGTGGAGGCGATGCGGTCGGGGCGGCTGCACATCGCCGGCTTCTCCACCGGCCCGACCGCCTTCGCGGTGAACCTCGCCGGCGCCGTGCCCTTCGCGGTGAAGGGCAACGCGGAGCAGTACGAGAGCTACCGCGTGGTGACGCTGGTGCGCGCCGACAGCCCCTTCCAGACGCTGGCCGACCTGAAGGGCCGCCGCGTGGCGCACACCTCCGCCACGTCGAACTCCGGCAACCTGGCGCCGCGCGCCTTCTTCCCCGCGCAGGGCCTGACGCCGGACACCGATTACCGCGTGATCTATTCCGGCGGGCACGACCGTAGCGTCATGGGCGTGAACGCGGGTGACTACGACGCCGCGCCCGTCGCCTCCGACGTCTACAACCGCATGGTCGCGCGCGGGCAGGTGCGGCGGGAGAACTTCCGCGTCATCTGGCAGTCCGACCCGTTCCCGACCAGCAGCTTCGCGCTGGCCCACGACCTGCGGCCGGAACTCGCCCAGCGCATCCGGCAGTGCTTCTACGACTTCCGCTTCCCCGAGGCGATGAGCCGCGACCTCGGCGGCAATGACCGCTTCTGGCCCGCCACTTACGCCCGGGACTGGGCGCCGGTGCGCGCGGTGGCGGATGCGGTGAACGCCCCCTACAACCGCGCCGCCTTCGACGCGGAGAGCCGGCGCGAGCTGGAAGCCGAACAGCGCCGCCGCCAGCAGCAGCAGGCTCCGGCGGCTGCGCCGGCGCCGGCGCCCGCCCAGCCCCGCCAGCCATGAGCGCCGCCGCGCAGCGCGGGCTCGCGATCCGCGGCCTGGTCAAGGAATACGTGCCCGGCAGGCCCGTGCTGCGCGGCATCGACCTCGACGTGGCGGCCACCGGCATCACCGCCGTGATTGGCCCGTCGGGAACCGGCAAGTCCACGCTGATCCGCTGCATCAACCGCCTGGTGGAGCCCACGGCCGGCGAGATCACGCTCGACGGCGCGAGGCTCACCGGCATCCGCGGCGCGCAGCTGCGCCTGGCGCGGCGCCGAATCGGCATGGTGTTCCAGGAATACAACCTGGTTGAGCGCCTGACGGTGATGGAGAACGTGCTCTCCGGCCGGCTGGGCTACGTCCCGCTCTGGCGCGCCTGGCTGCGGAAATACCCCGCCGGGGACGTGGCCGCGGCCTTCGACCTGCTCGACGCCGTCGGCCTGCCGGACCACGCGACGCGCCGCGCCGATGCGCTGTCCGGCGGGCAGCGGCAGCGCGTCGGCATCGCGCGCGCGCTGATGCAGCGCCCGGCGCTGCTGCTGGCGGACGAGCCGACCAGCTCGCTCGACCCCAAGACGGCGGTGGAGATCATGGAGCTGCTGGCCCGCCTGACCGGCGCGGCGGGGGTCCCCGTGATCGTCAACATCCACAATGTCGAGCTCGCGAAGCGCTTCGCGCAGCGGATCGTCGGGATGGAAGGCGGGCAGGTCATCTTCGACGGCCCGCCGGAGGCGCTGGAGCCCGCGCATCTGCGCCGCATCTACGGCGGCGAGGACTGGCTGTGACCGCGGCCGCCGCGCGCGACGCCTTCCGGCCGAACTGGGCGGCCCGGGGTGGCTTCGTCGCGCTCGCGCTCTACTCCGCCTATGCGGCGACGCAGCTCGACATCACCTGGGCGCGGCTCCTCGTCGGCTTCGGGGAGGCGGGCCGCTTCCTCGCGCGGATGGTCCCGCCCAACTTCGAGCGGTGGGAACTGCTGCTGGAAGGGATGCTGGAGAGCCTGCAGATCGCGGTGCTGTCCACGGTGCTGGGCATCCTCGTCTCCCTGCCGCTCGGGTTGCTGGCGGCGCGCAACCTGACGCCGCTCTGGGTCAACGCGCCGGTCCGCGGCCTGGTCGCGGTCTGCCGCAGCCTGCACTACGTGATCGTGGCCATCCTGTTCGTGAAGGCGATCGGCTTCGGCGCGCTGGCCGGCATCGCGGCGCTGACCATCGCGTCGATGGGTTTCGTCGCCAAGCTCTTCGCCGAGGCGGTGGAGGAGATCTCGATGAAGCAGGTGGAGGCGATCCGCGCGACCGGCGCCGGGCCGGGCGCCGTCCTGCTGTACGGCGTGCTGCCGCAGGTGGCGTCGCGCTTCGTCGGCTTCTCGCTCTACCAGCTCGACAGCAACCTGCGGAACTCCACCCTCGTCGGCATCGTGGGCGCGGGCGGGATCGGGGGCACGCTGTTCGCGGCCTTCAAGCGCTTCGACTACGATTTCGTCTGCGCCATCCTGCTGACCATCATCGCGCTGATCTTCGTGGCCGAGCTGGTGTCCGGCCGCATCCGGGCGGCGCTGCGATGAGCGCGGTGGTCCAGGGCCCGATGGCGCCCGTCGCCCGCGAATGGCGCCGCCGCACGCCGGGGGAGGCGATCGGCCGCTGGCTGGTCTGGCTCGCCACCGTCGCCGCCGTGGTCTGGGCGGTCCGCAGCATCGACATCATCCCCGAATTCCTGGCGGACGCGCCGGAACAGATGGCGGACCTGCTGGTGCGGATGTGGCCGCCCGACCTCGGCCACTACTACCCCTCGGTCCATGCGGCGCTGGTCGAGACGCTGCACATCGCAACCCTGGGCACGCTGATGTCGCTCATCCTCGCGGTGCCGGTGGCGCTGCTGGCGGCGCGCAACATCTGCCGCATCCCTGCGCTCAACCTCGCCGCTCAGCTCATCCTCGTTTCCTCGCGCAGCGTGAACTCGCTGGTCTGGGCGCTGATCTTCGTGGCGGTCTTCGGCCCCGGGCCGGCGGCGGGCACCTTCGCCATCGCCTTCCGGTCCATCGGCTTCGTCGGCAAGCTCCTGGCCGAGGCGCTGGAGGAGACGAATGCCGGCCCGCTGGAGGCGCTGCGCTCCGCCGGCGCGCCCTGGGGGCACGTCATGCTCAAGGGCGTCTGGCCGCAGGTGCAGCCGGCCTTCTGGGGCATCGCGCTGTTCCGCTGGGACATCAATGTCCGCGAATCCGCCGTGCTCGGCCTGGTCGGCGCGGGCGGCATCGGCGTGGTGCTGGATGACGCCATCAACTTCTTCCAATGGGACCGCGTGGCGACGGTGCTGCTCGCGATCCTCGCCGTCGTCGTGGTGGCGGAGATCGTGGTCACCCGCATCCGGGCGCGGCTGATCTGAGACATGCAGGAATTCGACATCCTCGTCGTCGGCGGCGGCATCAACGGGGCGGGCATCGCGCGCGACGCCGCGGGACGCGGCATGCGCGTGTGCCTGGCGGAACGCGGCGACCTCGCCGGCGCCACCTCCTCCTCCTCCTCCAAGCTCATCCATGGCGGGCTGCGCTACCTGGAGCAGTACGAGTTCCGCCTTGTGAGGGAGGCTCTGGCCGAGCGGGAGGTGATGCTGCGCATCGCCGCCCACATCGTCTGGCCGATGCGCTTCGTCCTGCCGCACCGGCCGGAGATGCGGCCGCGCTGGATGATCCGCGCCGGCCTGTTCCTCTACGACAACCTTGCCCGCCGCGTCAGCCTGCCGCCGACCGAGGCGCTGGACTTCCGCCGCCACGCCTATGGCGCGCCGCTGAAGGAAGGCATCACCGCGGGCTTCGCCTATTCGGATTGCTGGGTGGAGGATGCGCGCCTCGTCATCGGCAATGCACGGGACGCGGCGGCGCGCGGCGCCGAGATCCGCGTGCGGACCAGCTTCGCGGGCGCGGTCCGCGACGCGGGAGGCTGGACCTGCACGCTGCGCGACGCGGACGGCAACGACAGCACCATCCGCGCCCGCGCCCTGGTCAACGCCGCCGGCCCCTGGGTGACGGCGGCGCAGGGCGCGGCGCATGCGAAGGCCACCGGGTCGGTCCGGCTGGTGCGCGGCAGCCACATCGTCCTGCCGGCGCTCTACCAGGGCGACCAGGCCTACATCCTGCAGAACGACGACCGGCGCGTGGTGTTCGTCATCCCCTACCAGGGGCGCTTCTCCCTCGTCGGCACCACCGACGTCCCGCATGAGGGCGACGCCGCGACCGCGCATTGCACGGAGGCCGAGGCGGCGTATCTCTGCGCCGCCGTCTCCGCGCAGTTCCGGCGCCCCGTCACGCCCGCCGACATCGTCTGGTCCTATGCGGGCGTGCGGCCGCTCTACGATGACGGCGCGGACAACCCCTCGGCCATCACGCGCGACTACGTGCTGAAGCTGGACGCGGAAGGCGGCGCGCCGGTGCTGACGATCTACGGCGGCAAGATCACCACCTATCGACGCCTGGCGGAGGAGGCGGTGGGCAAGGTCGGCGCCGCGCTCGGCCGCGCCGGCACGCCCTGGACCGCGGCCGCGGCGCTGCCGGGCGGCGACCTCGGCGGCCGCAGCCTCGCCGCCTTCGAGGAGGAGATGGGCCGCGCCCATCCCTGGCTGCCCCCGGCCTGGCTGCCCCGCCTGGTGCGCACGCATGGCGCTGAACTGCCGGCGCTGCTGGACGGCGCGACGCGCCCCGAGGATCTCGGCCACCATTTCGGCGCGGGCCTGACGGAGCGCGAGGTGCAGCGCCTGGTGGATGCGGAATGGGCGCGCACGGCCGACGACATCCTCTGGCGCCGCACCAAGCTCGGCCTGCATATCGACGCCGCCGGCCAGGCGGCCCTGCGGGAGCGCATGGGCGCGGCCTGACCGCGGGCGGGCATCACGGGGCCCCTTCACGCGGCGCGGTGCGGCGTGCCACGCTGCCGCGCACGGACCCGCGCCCGAAGCGCGGGCCGAATCGTGGGAGGGTTCCGTCCATGTCCGTCCGCCCGACGCGCCGAGGCCTGCTGGCAGGCGGCGCCGCGCTCCTCGCCGCGCCGAACCTCGCCAGCGCCCAGGGGGCCGCGCGCACGCTGCGCTTCGGCCATGTCCACCCGCCGGAAGGCGAGGTGACGCGCGGCATCGCCCGCGCCGCGGAGGTGCTGCGCGAACGCACGGGCGGCCGGCTGCGGATGGACAACTTCCCTTCCTCCCAGCTCGGCGCGGAGCGCGAGATGCTGACCCAGGTGCAGCAGGGCACGCTCGACCTCTGCATCACCGGCCCGGGCGTGCTGGGCAGCTGGGTCCGCGCCATCTCCATCCTGGAAGCGCCCTTCCTGGCGAGCGACTTCGCCCAGGTGCTGCGGATGATGAACCACCCCGCCATCCAGGGCGCCTTCCGCCAGCTGGCCGACCAGCGCGGGATGCGCCCGCTGGAGCCCTGGTACTACGGCACCCGCCACATGACGACGCGCGACCGCCCGATCCGCGTGCCGGAGGACATGCGCGGCCTGAAGATGCGCGTGCCGCAGGCGCCGCTGTTCGTGGACATGATGCGCATCCTCGGCGCCGCGCCCACGCCGATGTCGCTGGGCGAGGTGTATCTCTCGCTCCAGACCGGCGTGATCGACGGGCAGGAAAACCCGCTTCCGACGATCGAGGCGAACAAGTTCACCGAGGTGCAGCGCTTCATCAACCTGACCGGCCACATCCTGGTCCCGCTGCTGCCGGTGCTGTCCACCGCCACCTTCAACGCGCTGGCCGAGGCCGACCGCGAACATGTCCGCGTCGCCCTGCGCGAGGGCGCGGCGGTGTCCGACCGGCTGGTGAGCGAGGGCGAGCAGAACCTGCGGACCACCATGGCCGCGCGCGGCACGCAGTTCGTGGAGAGCGACCGCGCGGCCTTCCGCCGCGCCCTCGCGCCGCTCTACGAGCGCTACGAGGAGGCCTGGGGCCGCGGCGTCTTCGCGCAGCTGCAGGCGATGTAGCGTGCGGCTCCCGCGGATCGAGGAGGGGCTGAGCATCCTCCTCGGCGTGCTGCTGTTCGCCACGGTGCTGTGGCAGGTCTTCACGCGTTACGTGCTGAACGACCCGTCGGGGATGAGCGAGGAGCTGGCGCGCTACCTCTATGTCGGCGTGGTGTTCTTCGGCGCCTCGGCCGCGGTGGCGGACCGCAGCCATGTCGGCATCCCCTTCCTGGTGGAGAAGCTGCCGCCGCTGCCGCGGCTGGCGGCGGCGCTGCTGGTGCAGGCGCTGGTGCTGGCCTTCTGCCTCGGCATGGTGTGGTGGGGCTGGCGCGCGGCGGGGATGGTGTGGGACCTGCCGAGCGAGGCGATGGAGATCCCGACCGGCCTCGTGCTCGGCATCGTGCCGGTGTCCTGCGCCTTCATGGCGCTGCGCGTCGTCGCCGCGATGGCGGAGGACATCGCCGCCTTCCGCCGGGGCGGGGCGGTGGAGATGGCGCAAGGGCGGGACTTCTGATGATCGGCTTCTTCGGCGCCTGGCTCGGCCTCGTCATCCTCGCAATGCCGGTCGCCTTCGCGCTCGGCGTCGTCGCGCTCGGCTTCCTGGTGATCGAGGGGGCGCCGGTGATCGGCGCGCCGCAGCGGCTGATGGCGGGGGTCGACAGCTTCACCCTGCTGGCCGTGCCCTTCTTCATCCTGGCCGGCAACCTGATGAACACGTCTGGCGTGACAGACCGCATCTACAACTTCGCCAACGCCTTCGTCGGCCATTTCCGCGGCGGGCTCGGCCATGTGAACGTCGTGGGCTCGGTCATCTTCTCCGGCATGTCGGGCAGCGCGGTGGCGGATGCGGGCGGGCTCGGCGCGCTCGAGATCAAGGCGATGACGAAGGAAGGCTACCCGCGCGACTTCGCCGGCGCCCTGACCGCGGCAAGCTGCGTGGTGGGCCCGATCATCCCGCCTTCCATCCCGCTGGTGCTCTATGCCGTCATCGCCAATGTCTCGGTCGGGCGGCTGTTCCTCGGCGGCATCCTGCCGGGCATCGTCATCGGGCTCTGCCTGATGGCGTGGGTGTGGTGGGTGGCGGGCCGGGCGGGATTCCCGCGCGGGCGGCGGCATTCCTGGGCGGAACGCGGACGCGCCGCGGCGCACGCCTTCCTGCCGCTGCTGACGCCCGCCATCATCCTGGGCGGCATGTTCGCCGGCATCTTCACCGCGACCGAGGCCGCGGCGGTGGCCGCGCTCTATGCGCTGATTCTCGGCACCGTGGTCTACCGCGAGCTCGGCTGGCGGGACCTGCTGAAGGTGTTCCGGGACAGCATGAACACGACCGCGGTGGTCGGCTTCATCGTCGCCGCGGCGACGCTGTTCAACTGGGTGCTGGCGCGGGAGAGGGTGCCGCAGCAGGTGGCGGAACTGCTTCTCGGCGTCACCGACGACCCGCTGCTGATGCTGCTGCTGATCAACCTGCTGCTTCTGTTCCTCGGCATGTTCATGGAGGCGCTGGCGATCATGGTGCTGACCGTGCCGGTGCTGATGCCGGTGATCGCCGCGCTGGGGATCGACCCGGTGCATTTCGGGCTGGTGCTGACGCTGAACCTGATGATCGGGCTGCTGACGCCGCCGATGGGCATCGGCCTGTTCGTGGTGGCGAAGGTCGGCGGCATCCCGCTCCAGCAGCTGATCCGCGCGGTGCTTCCCTTCTTCGTGCCGCTGGTCGGCGCGCTGGTGCTGATCACCGTATTCCCGCAGATCACGCTGTTCCTGCCCGACCTCGTCTTCGGGAAACGCTGACGCGGACCTCCCCCTCCCCGTTGCGGCGGGAAGGGGAGGGCGGCGTTCTAGGCCGACGGGTAGCGTTCGACGAAGCCTTCCCCGCCCGGCTCCATCTCGAGCCCGGCGGCGAAGGCCGGGCGCTTCCACCACGGCATGGCGTGTTCGCGCACCGCGGCGTTGATGCGGTGCATGTAGCCGACGCCGCCTTCCGCCAGCGCCGCCTCGAAGCGCGCCTGGTCGGGCCAGGCCTTGAACGCCTCCCACCAGATCGCGCGCCCGGCCAGGTAGCCGCTGGCGCCGGCGCGGAAGGCATAGGTCAGCACGCGGCGGAAGGGCTCCATCCCCGCGCCGGCCGACAGCATCACCCAGGGCCGGTCGAGCAGCGAGTCGATGCGGCCGAACCAGGCCTGGGTGTCGGCCACCGCGCTGCTCTCCTCCTCGGGCGCTGGCACGGTCGCGGCGGCGATCGGGGTTTCCAACTTGAAGATGTCGATGCCGTATTCCGGCTTCGCGAATTCGCGCACCGTCTCGATCACCAGTTCCGGCCGCTTCGCCGGGTCCTCCACATAGGCGCCCGCCCCGGCCGGGTCCTGGTCCAGCGGATAGACCAGCGGCTCCAGCAGGAAGGCGATCTCCTGCTCGCGGCAGGCGCGCCCGACCATGCGCACGAAGTCCTGCTGCGCGGCATTCACCTCGGCCGGCGCGTCGGGCCGGTAGAACAGCATCAGCTTCACGCCGTCGGCGCCGAGCCGCTTGATGTGCGCGGGCGTCCAGCCGGGATAGGTGGCGGTGATGCGCCCGCCGCCCGCCCGCGTCTCGAACTCGAAGCGTTCCAGCGTGACCAGCAGCCCCTTCGCCGGGTCCAGCAGCCGGTGGGCATGGGGCAGGGCATAGCCGGGGTCGAGCAGCATGGCGCTCGCATGCGGCTGCAGGTGCTTCAGCAGGGTGGCTTTCACCTGGCCGATCCGCTCCCACGTCACCGCCTCCTCTCCCATCACCTCGCGGATGCGGTTGCGGATCGGCGGGCGCTGGTCCACCGCCACCATGCGGAAGAAACCCTCCGCGTCGGAAAGGCGCGTCAGCGCCCGCAGCTTGCCCGGCGCGAGTGCCATGGCGGTTCTCCCTCGATTCGTCTCGTGATGCAGGAACTGCCCCGGATGCCGGGGCCTAGGCCTGCCAGGTGAGTTCCGCCAGCGCGATTCCGGCCTCGCCCTGCACGGCGTAGAGCAGCCAGGTCCGGCCATCCTCCTCGAACACCGCGGGGTCGCGGAGCTGCCGGACAGGCAGGTTGATGGAGCTGCGCCAGGACGGGGCATTCGGCAGCGCGCCGCCTTCCCATTCCTCCTCCGGCCGCAGCAGCACCGCCTCGCCCTCCGCGCGCCAGTCGCGCCAGTCGCCGTCCAGCCGCACGGTGCTGTGCAGGATGCTCTCCGGCGCGTCGGTCACCCGCGTCCAGAAGACATGCAGCACGCCGTCGCGCACCAGCAGGGCGGTGTGGCGCTGCAGCCCGTCGGGGAACAGCACGGGCCCGCGCTCGAACCCCGTCAGCCCGTCGGCGGAGCGGAACAGGATGCCCGGCATGGCGAGCGCGTAGCTGGCGCCGCCATGGCGGAAGACGCGGAAGTAGGAGGGACCGAGCAGTTCGGGCATCGCGCGGAAGCGCAGCCCGTCCGCGGACAGCGCGACGCGCGTGCGCTGCGTGTTCCAGGCGCAGAGGCCGTGGAAATACATCACGATGCGCCTCCCGGCATCGTCCACATGGACGTCCGGCGAGGCGATGTGCGGCGCCGAGGCGTCCTCCTCCGGGTCGGGCAGCCCGGGCGTGCCGGGGGGCGCGCGGCCGGGCAGCACATCGCCTTGCGCCGCCTCCGCCGGGCGGGGCGGCGGCGCCGTGAGGAACAGGCTGTCGCGCAGGTCGAGGCTGCCTGGCGGGTGCACGCGCCACGGCCCTTCCACCGCATCGGCATGGGCAAGCCGGATGTAGCTGCCCTTGTGGTCCGCGAAATACAGGTAGTAGCGTCCCAGCGGGTCCGGCACCCAGTCCGGCACGCGGATCAGCGAGGGGCCCTGGATGTTGTGGCCCATCCGCGCATCCATGCCCGGCGTGACGATCGGCCCGACCCGCCGCACCTTCCAGCCCGCACCCATCAGTCCTGCTCCAGCCCGATCGCCGCGACGAGGCGGCCGAGTTCCGCATGCTGCCGCCGCAGCGTGGCGCGCAGCTCCTCCGGCCCCGCCCGCAGCGGCTCCGCCCCGCCCGGCATCCGCGCCGCGAAGGCGGGGTCGCCCACCACCTCCGCCATGTCCTGCGCGCAGCGTGCGACGATCTCCGCCGGCAGCCCGCGCGGCCCGTAGAGGCCCTGCCAGGCATTCAGCAGTTCGAGCCCCGGCGCGGCTTCGGCCAGGGTCGGCACGTCGGGGATTGATGGGTTGCGGACCGGTCCGTTCCAGGCAAGCGCCCGCAGCGCGCCGCCCTGCACATGCGGCAGCGTCACGCTGGCCGCATCCATCGTCAGCTGCACGCGCCCGGCCAGCAGGTCCGCCACCCCCGCGCCGCTGGTGCGGTAGGGGACGTGCTGCGCCGGGAAGTCCAGCACGCGGCGCATCTGCTCCACCGCCAGGTGGGGCACCGTGCCGTTGCCGGCGGAGTAGTAGGCCAGCGGATCGCCCGCCGGGCGCGCCCGCGCATGGGCCACCAGCTCCGTCACGCTGCGCACCGGCAGCGCAGGATGGACCACGATGGCCGAACGCGAGACGCTCGCCCCCGCGATCGGCACGATGTCCTCCAGCGGTTCATAGGTCCGCGCGCGCATCATGTGCGGGATGATCGCGAGGGCCGCGACCGCGATGAAGCCCAGCACGGTGCCATCCGCCGGCGCGCGCGCGATCTGCGCGACGCCGAGTGCCCCGCCCGCGCCGGGCTGGTTGTCCACCACGACCCGCTGCCCCCAGCGGCGCGACAGCTCCTCCGCCACCAGGCGCGCCACCTGGTCGGCCACGTTGCCGGGCCCGTAGGGCGTGACCAGCCGCACCGGCCGCGCCGGCTGCCAGCCCTGCGCCCGGGCCCCGCCCGCCGCCAGTGCCGCCGCGCCGAGGCCGAGAACGCCACGCCGCGGCCAGCCCGAGGATGTCATCGCGCGTCCTCCCATGCCCCGCCGCGAAGCTTCCACCCGCCCCGCGCCGCCCGCAAGGCCGGCCGGGGCCTTCACGGTGGCAGGTCCGGGCGCTTCTCGATCGCGGCGGCGAGGGCGGCGGCCATCGCCGACGCCGCGCCCGGCAGGCGCCGCCCCCGCCGGGCCACCAGCACCAGCCTGCCGCTGTTGAGGTTCCGGTCGGCCAGCGGCACGAAGATGACCCGGCCCGTCGCCCGGTGCAGGGCGAGCACGCGCGGCGACATGATGCTGACCGCCCGCCCCCCCGCCACGATCGCGGCGATCAGGTGGGTCGAGTTGGTCTCCAGCACGGAATGCAGCTCCACGCGCGCGGCGCCGCAGGCCGCATCCACCAGCTGCCGCACGCGGCCCAGGCGTGTCGGCATGATGACCGGATAAGGCGCCACGTCCTTCAGCGACAGGTCGGCACGCCCCGCAAGCGGATGGGTCGGCGCCACCACCGCCATGATGGGCTCCACGGCCGAGGCGAGAACCTCGGCATCCGGGTCCGCGGCCGGGTTGAAGGCGACGCCGAGATGGCAGCGCCTCTCCCGCACGTCCAGCATCACCGATTCGCTGCCCTCGACCCCGATGTCGAGCGTCACGGCGGGATGCGCGGCCTGGAACTCCGCCACCACGCCCGGCAGTTCCGCCGCGCCGAAGCTCGCCACGCAGCGCAGCACCACATGGCCGCGGCGGATGCCGCGCAACGCGTCGAGCCCGGCGCGCAGCCGCTCGTCCTGCAGCAGCGCCTCCCGCCCGTGCTCCAGCAGGATCTCCCCGGCCGGGGTGAGCGCGACGCCGCGCGCCCCGCGCTCCAGCAGGGGAAGGCCCAGCTCCTCCTCCAGCAGCTGGATGCGGCGGCTGACGGCGGACTGGGCGAGGCGAAGCCGGTTCGCCGCTTCCCGCATCGAGCCGGACTGCGCGACCGCGAGGAAGCAGCGGAGGCCCGGTGGCAGCATGTCCGATCCTTCCGTTGCGGCGCCGGTGATGCCGGATCGGCATCGCCGCAAGCCAGATTTTCGACTTGTTGGATCGGCGTCAAGCGTGTCCAAGTGGCAACAATCAGGGTTGGGGAAGGCCATGATCATCGAGGGCGTGCCATTCCAGGTGGCCGACTGGAGCGGCTGGCCGGAGACGCGCCACGCCGGCGAGACGGGCTTCGCGCTGTGGCGCACGCTGGAAGCGGGGAACATCCGCGTACGCATGGTGACCTATTCGCCCGGCTACCAGGCCGACCACTGGTGTTCCCGCGGCCATGTCCTGCTGGTGCTGGAAGGCGAACTCGTCACCGAGCTGTCCGACGGCCGCGTCTTCCAAATGACGGCCGGCTGCTCCTACCAGGTCGCCGAGGGCGCCGAGCCGCATCGCAGCCGGACCACCAGCGGCGCGCGGCTGTTCATCGTCGACTGACCGGCCGATGCCCGACGCCCGCTGCCCAGCCCCGATCGTCCGGCAAGCCGCCGGCGCGCGCGCCTGACCATGGCGGGCGCGCTGGCGGGCATCCGCGTGGTCGATCTCTCGACCCATCTGTCGGGCCCCTACTGCACGATGCTGCTGGGCGACATGGGCGCCGATGTCGTGAAGGTCGAATGGCCGGGCGGGGACGAGGCGCGCGCCCTTCCGCCCTTCGTCGATGGCCGCAGCCTTCCCTTCGACCTGTGGAACCGCAACAAGCGGAGCATCGTGCTCGACGCGCAGGACGAGGCGGACCGCACGACCTTCCGGGCGCTGCTGGCGGGCGCCGATGTGGTGGTGGAGAACGGCCGCCCCGGCATGCTCGCCCGCATGGGCTTACCGTGGGAAGCGATGCACGCGGCGCATCCGCGGCTGATCCTCGCCTCCATCTCCGGCTACGGGCGGGCCGGCCCGCTGGCGGGGCAGGGCGCCTGCGACGTGGTGGCGCAGGGGCTGTCGGGCCTGATGGCGGCGGATGCCGATGGGCAGGGCGCGCCCCGGCCCTTGCCGGTGCCGGTCTGCGACCTGGTGGCGGGCATGCAATGCTGCATCGGCATCCTCGGCGCGCTCGCGGCCCGAGGGGCCGGCGCCGGGGGGCAGCGGGTCGAGGCGTCGCTCCTCTCGGCCGGGCTGTCGCTCGGCATCCGGGAAGCGGCGCATCTGCTCGCGCCCGGCGGCGCGGCGGAGGAGCCTGTCCGGGCAGGCCGCGGCGATGCGCCCGCCTTCTGCGTCCGCGCCGCCGACGGGTGGATGACGGTCTGCGCCGCGCGGCCGCAGGCCTGGGGCGCGCTCTGCGGCATCCTCGATTCGCTGGAGTTGCTGGAGGATGCCCGCTTCGCGACGGATGCCGACCGGACGGCGAACGGGGTGGCGCTGCTGGAATTGCTGGCACCGCGCTTCGCCCCGCGCCCGCGCGCGGAATGGCTGGCGCTGTTCGAGGCCGCGGGAATCCCCGCCGGCCCGGTGCTGTCGCAACGCGACGCCCTGGCGCAGGCGCAGGGCGCCGGGACCGGCATCGTGGCGGACCTGCCGGGCACCCCGGGCCCCCGACCGATGCTTGCGACCCCCTTCGGGCTTTCCGCCACCCCGCCGTCGATCCGCCGCCCCGCCCCGGCGCTGGGCGAGCATGGGGCGGAGATCCGGGCGGAGCTGATGGACGGCCGCGCGGGCCGGGCCTAGCCTTCACCGCCGCGCCGGAAGGCCGGCCGCCGGTGGCGCAGCGGAGGGACAGGGGCCATGCAGGGGCGCAACGCCGGGATCGACGACGCCCTGGCCGAGGCACGCGACAGCTATGCGCGCCGCCGCCCGCTGAGCCTGGCCCGCCACCTGGAAGCGACCGAGGTGATGCCCGGCGGCAATACGCGCAGCGTGCTGTTCCACGGTCCCTTTCCCTTCACCGCGACCCGAGGCGAGGGCTGCCGCGTCTGGGACGCCGACGGCCATGCCTATGTCAGCATGGTCGGCGAATACACCGCCGGCCTGTTCGGCCATTCGCATCCCGCGATCCGCGCCGCCGTGCTGCGCGCTCTCGACACCGGGGTGAACCTGACGGCGCACAACGTCTTCGAAGCGTGCTTCGCCCGCCTGGTGCGCGACCGCTTCCCCTCGCTCGAGCTGCTGCGCTTCACCAATTCGGGGACGGAGGCGAACCTGCTCGCTCTCGCGGCCGCCACCATCGCGACGGGGCGCAGGACCATCCTCGGCTTCCAGGGCGGCTACCATGGCGGGCTGATGACCTTCGCGGGCGGCGGCAACCCGGTGAACGTGCCGCACCGCGTCGTCCTCGCCCCCTACAACGACGCCGGGGCGGCGGCACGGCTGGCGCGGGACCACGCGGGCGACCTCGCCGCCATCATCCTGGAGCCGATGCTGGGCGGCGGCGGCTGCATCCCGGCCGGGGACGCCTTCCTGCGCTCCCTCCGCGCCCTGGCCGACGAGACCGGGGCGGTGCTTGTCTTCGACGAGGTGATGACCAGCCGCCTCGCGCCCGGCGGGCTGCAGCAGGCCACCGGCGTGACGCCGGACCTGACGACGCTGGGCAAGTATGTCGGCGGCGGGATGTCCTTCGGCGCCTTCGGCGGCCGCGCCGACATCATGTCGATCTTCGACCCGCGACGCAGCGATGCGGTGCCGCATGCGGGCACCTTCAACAACAACACCCTCACCATGTCCGCCGGCATCGCGGCGCTGGGCGAGGTCTACACGCCGGAGGTCGCGGTGGCGCACAATGCCCGCGGCGATGCCTTGCGCGGGGCGCTGGCCGGCGCCGCGGCCGCGCGCGGCCTGCCCGTGCAGGTCACCGGGCGCGGCAGCATGATGGCCTTCCACTTCGCCGTGGCGCCGCCGCGGGACGCGGCGGAAGCGGCCGCGGGCAGCCAGAAGCTGAAGGAATTGCTGTTCCTCGACCTGCTGGAGCGCGGCTGGTACGTCGCGCGGCGCGGCATGGTCGCGCTGTCGCTGGCGGTGGGGGAGGAGGAATGCGCAGGCTTCCGCGCCGCGGTCGAGGAGTTCCTCGACCTCCGCGCGCCGCTGATCCGCGCGGAGGTCGGGGCCGGCTGACGCGGGCGCGCTACTTCTGCGCCTGGAGATAGGCGATGAGGTCGGCGAGCTGCTGCGGGTTGCGGATGCCCGCGAAGCTCATCGACCCGCCCGGCACCACCGACTTCGGATCGGCGAGGTAGGCGCGCAGGTTCTCCTCCGTCCAGGTCAGGCCGGCGGCCGCGCGTTCGCGCATCGGGTTGGAATAGCGGAAGCCCTGCACCGCGCCGGCCGCGCGATCCGCAACGCCGTGCAGGTTGGGGCCGACGCCGCTGCGCCCGCCCGCGTCGATGGTGTGGCAGGCGCGGCACTGGTTGAAGACGCGCTGCCCCGCGGCGGCATCCTGCGCCTGGGCGGCGAAGGGGGACAGGGCAAGGCCCAGCATGGCGGGCAGCAGGACGCGACGCAGCATGGTCGATGGGTCTCCCGGACAGGTCGTCGATACCCAACCGGCTTAGGGCCCTGCCGGCGGGACGGCAAGGCCCGCGCGCTCAGCCCGCCGCCGCGCCCCAGGCCGCGCCGTGCAGGAACTCCGCCTGGGCGCGGCGCGTGCGCGGCTGCACCTCGCGCGCCGCGAGCGCCTCGGGCAGGAGGGAGGCCGGGCCCGGATGGCCCACCGCGATGCAGCTGGCCGGCTCGTGGTCGGCGGGCACGCCGAGTTCGGCGCGCGCCCGTTCCACGTCGAAGCCGCGCATCTGGTGCGCCGCAAGCCCCATCGCCGTCGCCTGCAGGCACAGCTGCGTCGCCGCCGCCCCGAGGTCGTACATCGCCACCGCGTTCGGGTTGCCGTTGGCAAGGAAGCGCGTGCGGAAGACGCACACCACCAGCATCGCCGCGCGCTGCGCCCAGCCCTGGTTGTTCGGCGTCAGCAGCCCGAGCAGCCGCGCGAACCCGTCCGGGTCCGCGTCGCGCCGCGCCGCCAGGAAATGCCAGGGCTGGTCGTTGTTGCAGGACGCCGCCCAGCGCGCCGCCTCGAACAGGCTCGCGGCCTCGGCCGCGGTGATCGGCGCGCCGGTGAAGCTGCGCGGGCTCCAGCGGGCGCGCAGCAGGTCGTGGATCGGATGGTCCGCCGGGGCGGCGCGGTCGGTCATGTCGGTCACTGTCTCTCCATTCGCGTGCGTTCGATCACCTCGGCCCAGCGGCCGATCTCGGCATGGACCGTGGTGCGCGTCTCGGCCGGCGTCCCGGGCTCGCGCGGGCTGAGCCCGAGATCGGCGAGGCGGGCGCGCAGTTCCTGGTTGGCGACGAGCCCGCGCGCCACCTCCGTGATGCGCTCCACCACCGAAGGCGGCGTGCGCGCCGGGGCGCCGATGGCGTACCAGGTCTCGACGTCGAAGGGCACGCCGAGCGCCTCCGCCACCGTCGGCACGTCGGGCAGCAGCGCCGAGCGGCGGGGCGAGGTGATGGCCAGCGCCCGGACCTCGCCGGAGCGGAGCTGGCCGAGCACGGCGGACGCGGTTTCCGACACCACCTGCACCTCGCCGTTGCGGAGCGCGACGATCGCGGCCGGCGTGCCGCGGTAGGGGACGTGCATCAGGCGGAAGCCCCCCGCCGCCTGGACCGCTTCCGCCACGAAATGCTGCGTGGAGCCGACGCCCACGGTCGCGACGTTCAGCGCCTCCGGCCGCGCCTGCGCCTGGCGCACCAGATCGGCCATGTCGCGCGGCCCGTCCGGGCCCGCCAGCAGCACGAGCCCGATGGAGGCCAGCATGGCCACCGGCTCGATGTCGGCGCGGGGGTCGTAGGGCAGGCGCCGGTAGAGCGCGGCGGAGACGGCGAAGCCGTTGTTCAGCATCATCAGCGTGTGCCCGTCCGTCGCGCGGGCCAGCGCCTCGGCCGCCAACGTGCCGCCGGCGCCGGGGCGGTTCTCGACGATCACCGGCTGGCCGAAGGCGGCCGCCATCTGCGGCGCGACGAGCCGGGCCAGGATGTCCGTGGTGCCGCCCGCCGCGAAGCCCTGGAGGAAGCGCACCGGCCGGTCCGGCCAGGCCGGCCGCGCCTGGGCGAGCGCGGGCAGGGGCAGCAGCGCAGCCCCGGCGAGGCCGAGCGCGGTGCGGCGGCGCAGCAACTGGGTCATGGCGGACGTCTCCTGGCGCGGGGCTTCGCCCTGCAATCGTTTGCCCGGCGACCTCTACGTCACGCCGCGGCGGCGTCAAGCCGCCCTTGCCCGCGGCGGCGGCGCTTGTTACCCGCCGCGCAGCAACCGCCCGGAGCCCCCATGTCCGATACCGACCTCCTCCGCCGCCTCCAGGTCGCCGAACTCGTGCAGAACTGGGCGGTCTGGCGCGACGCCGGGGACTGGGACCGCTTCGCCACCTGCTGGCACGAGGAGGGGCGGATGATGGCCACCTGGTGCCAGGCGCCCTGGCGGGACTTCATCGCGGCGTCGAAGGCCGGCTGGGCGCGGGGCGTGTCCATCCTGCACTTCCTCGGCGGCTGGTCGGTGGACCTCGCCGGCCGCCGCGCCGTGGCGCAGACGAAGATGACCATCAGCCAGCGGGCGGAGGTGCATGGCGTGCTGGTCGACGTGGTCTGCACTGGCCGCTTCCACGACTTCATCGAGGAGCGGGACGGGCCCGCGGGACGGAAATGGGGAATCGTGCTGCGCCAGCCGATCTACGAGAAGGACCGCATGGACCCGGTGGACCCGGCGGCGAAGCTTGCGCTCGACCCCGCGCTGCTGGCGCGCTTCCCGGAAGGCTACCGCCACCTCGCCTATCTCCAGACGCAGATCGGCTACGCCGTGAAGACCGACATGCCCGGCCTGAAGGGCGAGAGGGTGGAGGCGCTCTACGCCGCCGGCCGGCGCTGGCTGGCCGGCGAGGCGCATGGGTGGGAGGAGTGACGCGGCGCGGCGGGTGCGTGTAGCGTCGCGCCGATGAACGCCCCGATCCTCGAAATCCGTGGCCTGACGCGTCGCTTCGGCGGCGTCGTCGCGCTCGACGGGCTCGACCTGTCGGTGCGGCGCGGCAGCGTCACGGCGCTGATCGGGCCGAACGGCGCGGGCAAGTCCACCGCCTTCCAGTGCATCTCCGGCGTCATCCGCCCCGATGCGGGCCGCGTCACCTTCGACGGGGCGGACATCACCGGCGCCAGGCCGGACCGCATCACGCGGGCGGGGCTGGTGCGCAGCTTCCAGATCGCGCGCGGCATCCCGCGGCTGACGGTGCTGGAGAACCTGCTGCTCTACGGCCCCGCCCAGCCGGGCGAATCGGTCGGGCTCGCGATGCTGAACGCCGCCGCCGCCCGCCGGCGGGAGGAGGAGTTGCGCGCCCGCGCGGTGGCCATCGCGGCGCGCCTCAACCTCTCCCGCGTGCTGGACAACCAGGCGGCCGCGCTCTCGGGCGGGCAGAAGAAGCTGATGGAGATCGGGCGCGCGCTGATGGCGGAGCCGAAGCTGCTGCTGCTCGACGAACCGGTGGCCGGGGTGAACCCGACCCTGTCGGCCGAGATCGCGGGCCACATCGCGCATTTGCGCGACGAAGGCATGGCGGTGCTGGTGGTGGAGCACCACATGGATTTCGTCGCCTCGCTCTGCGACCCGGTGGTGGTGATGGCGGAAGGCCGCTTCCTGACCCAGGGCAGCTTCGCCGAGGTGGCGGAAGACCCGCGCGTGCAGGAAGCCTATATGGGGCGCCGCGCCCATGCATGACGCCCCGCTGCTGCAGGTGGACGGCATCGTCGGCGGCTACGGCGCGGCGGACGAGATCCTGAAGGGCATCGACCTCGCCCTCGCGCCGCGGCGCATGGCGGCGATCGTCGGGCCGAATGGCGCGGGCAAGTCCACGCTGCTGAAGGCGATCGCCGGGCTGCTGAAGCCGAAATCGGGGCGCATCCTGCTCGACGGCGGCGTCATCACCGGCCTGCCGCCGCGCGGCATCGCGGCGCGCGGCATCGCCTTCGTCCCGCAGGAGGCGAACATCTTCCCCTCCCTCACCGTGCGGGAGAACCTGGAGATGGGCGGCTACCTCGAGCCGCGCGGGAAGGTGGCGGCGCGCGTCGATGCGCTGATGGCGCGCTTCCCCATCCTGGCGGAGAAGCGCCGCCGCGCCGCGCGCACCCTTTCCGGCGGGCAGCGCCAGATCCTGGCCATGGCGATGGCGCTGATGGTCGAGCCCCGGCTGCTGCTGCTGGACGAACCCTCCGCCGGCCTGTCGCCCAAGGCGGCCGAATCGCTGTTCGACGGCATCGCCGCCATCCACGCGGAGGGCACCGCCATCCTGATGGTCGAGCAGAACGCGCTGGAGGCTCTGGCCATCGCCGAGGAGGGGATCGTCCTGGTCGATGGCCGCGTCGCCCGCACCGGGCAGGCCGCGGCCCTTGCGGCCGACGCGGATGTGCGCCGCCTGTTCCTGGGCGGCTAGGCTCGGCTAGACTGACCGCCTCGGGAGACGGGAGACAGGACCATGCACCAGTTCAGCACCGGCCGCCGCGCGGCCCTGCTCGGCTCCGCCGGCGCGCTGGCCGGCTTCGCCATCGGCGGCCGTGCCTTCGCCCAGGGCGCGCCCGTCACCTTCGGCGCGCTGCCGCCGCTGACCGGCGCGGGCGGCCCCTACGGCCCCGCCATGCTGCGCGCGATCCAGCAGGTGGTTGAGGAGGCGAACGCCGCCGGCGGCATCCGCGGCCGCCAGGTCCGCGTGGTGGCGGAGGACGACCAGACCAACCCCGATGCCGGCGTGCGCGGCGCGCGCAAGCTGATCGACGTGGACCGCGTCTCCGCCCTCATGGGCACCTGGGCCAGCGCCGTGACCACCGCTGTCGCGCCGCTCTGCTGGGAGAACCGGATCCCGCTGTTCACCGTCTCCGGCGCGGATTCCATCACGCTGCTGCCGCACCAGGGCTACATCTTCCGCACCCAGCCCAACAGCCGCCTCCAGATCGAGACCGCCTGCCGCTGGCTGCTGTCCAAGGGCGCGCGCCGCGTCTTCCACCTGGCCGCCCAGAGCCCCTTCGCGCAGTCCAGCCAGGAGGTGATGGTGGACCGCCTGCGCGCCGGCGGCGGCGCCGTGACGGGCTTCATCATCTACGAACGCGACAAGACCGCCTTCCGGTCCGAGGTGGACCAGATCATGCGCTCGCGTTCCGACACCATCATGCTGAACGGCTACCTGCCGGACGTCACCATCCTGCTGCGAGAGCTGTTCCGCGCGGGCTTCGACGGCCGCAAGTTCACCTTCGCCTATGCCGCGAACCAGAACACCTTCCAGTCCCTGCCGAACGAGGTGACGAACGGTCTCATCACCTTCCAGCCGAGCCCGGACGTGGACAGCGGCGCCTTCAAGCGGCTGCAGACGCGCTTCGGCAATGTCGAGGTCGATCCCTATTCGGCGCAGACGCATGACCACGCCGCGCTCGCCATCCTCGCCGCCGCGGCGGCGGGCGACGCCGGCGGCACCGCCATCCGCGACAATGTCCGCCGCATCAGCCAGGGCGAGGGCGAGAAGGTGGACAACGTGACGGACGGGCTGCGCGCGCTCGCCGCGGGCCGCCCCATCAACTTCGAGGGCGCCTCCGGCCCCGTCGAGTTCGAGGAACGCGGCGACATCCGCGGCACCAAGTTCCGCTTCGAGGTAGCCGAGAACGGGCGCTTCCGCGTCCTTGAAATCGCGTGATCGAGGACTGGCGCGACCTCGCCCAGGTCCTGCTCAACGGCGTGATGGCGGGCAGCGTGCTGATGCTGCCCGCCATCGGCTTCAACTGCATCTTCGCCGTGCTGCGCTACCCGAACTTCGCCATCGCGGGCTACGCCACCATCGGCGCCTTCGCGGGCTGGGTGGCCAACACGCAATGGGGCATGCCTGCGGGCCTCGCCCTGCTGGCCGCCTTCCTGGTGGCCGGCGCGGCGGGGCTTCTGGCGGAGGAGACGGCGCTGAAGCCGCTGCGCCCCGCTGGGCCGCTGACGGTCGCCATCGCTTCCGTCGCGCTGACGCTGCTGGTGGAGAACATCGTCCGCTTCTTCTTCGGCAACGACCTGAAGGGCTACGACCTGCCGATCCTGCGCGACTGGCGCTTCGACGGCATCCGCGTGAACCCGCAGCAGCTGACCAACACCGGCTACGCCATCGCCGCCGCGGCGGCGCTGTTCCTGCTGCTGGCCTTCACGCGGCTGGGCCGCGCGATGCGCGCGGTGGCGGACAACCCGGTGCTGGCCGACATCAAGGGCGTGGACCCGGACCGCATCGCCCGCGTCGCGGTGTTCATCGGCGCGGGCCTCGCCGGCTTCGGGGGGATGCTGATCGGGCTCGACACCTCGATCGACCCGCTGACGGGCTTCCGCGTCGTGCTGTCGGTCTTCGCGGCGGCGGTGGTCGGCGGGCTCGGCTCCATCCCCGGCGCCGCGCTCGGCGCCATGGTGGTCGGGGTGGGGGAGGAGATGGCGGGCGTGGTGCTGGAGCCTGCCTACCGCACCGTCACCGCCTTCCTGGCAATCCTGGTCGTGCTGATGTTCCGCCCGCAGGGGCTGCTGGGGGGGAAGGGCTGAATGGACGCCTATCTCGTCTCCATGCTCGTCTTCGCGGGCGTCTACGCGCTGATGGCGCTGGGGCTGAACGTCATCTGGGGCCTGGCGGGGATGGTCAATCTCGGCCTGGTCGGGTTCTTCGGCGTCGGCGCCTATGCCTCCGCGCTGCTGACGACGAAGCTGTTCTGGCCCATGCCGCTCGGCTGGGCGGCGGCGGCCGTGGTGGCGGCGGCGGCGGGCGGCGCGATGGCGCTGATCGTCGCGCGGCTGCGGGGCGACTACCTGGCGATCGTCACGCTCGGCTTCGCCGAGGTGATGCGCCTGGTCGCGAGCAACGAGGTGTGGCTGACCAACGGCACGGACGGCATCAGCGGAATCCCCGGCCCCTGGCGCGGCCTGGTGACGCCGCAGCAGTTCAACCTCATCTTCCTCGGCATCGTCTGGGCGGCGGTGGTGGTCGGCTTCGCGCTGTTCGGCCGCCTGTCGCATTCCCCCTTCGGCCGCGTGCTGCGCGCCGTGCGGGAGGATGAGGATGTGGCCGCGGTGGCCGGCAAGCCGGTGCTGTGGTTCAAGATCCGCGCCTTCTGCCTCGGCGCCGCGATCATCGGCCTCTCGGGTGCGCTCTACGCGCACTACAACGCCTATTTCGCGCCCGACAACATGCTGCCGCTGATCACCATCTACATCGTCCTCGCGCTCACCGCGGGCGGCGTCGGTTCCATGCGCGGCGCCGTGCTCGGCGCGCTGCTGGTCCTGCTGCTGCTGGAAGGCACGCGCTTCCTGACCGGCGCGGTCCCCGGCGTGACGCCGGTGCAGAAGGCCGCCCTGCGCGAGGGCACGATCGCCCTCTCCCTCATCCTGCTGCTGCGCTTCCGGCCGCAGGGCCTCATCCCCGAACGCACCAGAACCAGGGCAACGCCATGACCCGTCCCGACCCCACGCCGCACATCGCCTCCGTCGTCGCCGCCGCGGCGGATGGCGGGCAGCCCGGCCCGCTGTTCTCCGCGCTCGACGCGGCGATGGGGCACGCGATCGGCCACCGGCTGTTCACCATCCTGGTCGTCCATCCCGGCGCGAACGAGAGCCAGCGCTACTATTCCAACATGCCGAAGGAATACCCGGTGGGCGGCCGCAAGCCGATCAACCAGACCCACTGGTTCCAGCGCGTGCTCGGCGCCGGGCAGTGCTACATCGGCCGCAGCTACGCCGACATCCAGGACGTCTTCTTCGACCACGAGCTGATCCGCAGCCTGGGCTGCGAGAGCGTGCTGAACGTCCCCGTCCGCTGGGACGGCCGCAGCCTCGGCACCATCAACCTGCTGCACCACGCGAACTACTACACCGAGTCCGATGTCGCGGTGGCCGAGACCTTCGCGGCGCTGGCCGCGCCGGGGCTGATGAAGGTGATCGCGGAGGGTTAGCCGGGCGATCCGCCGGGGAGGGACGGCGTCCCTCCCCGGCGGATCGCGCGTCTCACGCCGGCTCCTTCTCCCGCGCCTCCATCATGCGCCGGAAGGCCGGGCGGGCGTGGCAGGCGGCAAGCCAGGCCTTCACGCGCGGCGCGCCCTCGAACAGTTCCGGCGCGGGCATGGCGTAGCGGATCACCTCGGCGACATTCACGTCGGCCACGGTGAAGCGCCCGCCCACCAGCCAGCCCGTCGCCGCCAGCGCGCCGTCCAGCACCGCGAAGGGCGCGCGCAGCGCCGCCACGGCCGCATCCGCCTTCGCCGCGTCGCGTTCCGCCGGCGGCTTTCCGGCGCGGTTGAACAGGATCTCGATGGTGTGGGGCTCCGCCTCCGTCGCGGCCCAGAGCGTCCACATGCCCATCAGCCCGTCCTCGGCCACATCCGCAGGGCCGAAGGGGCCGCCGTATCGCTTCGCGATGTAGAGGTTGATCGCCAGCGACTCGTGCAGCACCAGCCCGTCATCCTCCATTGCGGGGATGTGGCCGTTCGGGTTCAGCGCCAGGAAGGCCGGCGAACGGGTGTGGACCGGCGCGTCCGGCGCGCCCGGATCCGCCAGGCGATAGGCCTGGATGACCGGGACGTGCCGGAACGGCATCCCGATCTCCTCCAGCAGCCAGATGTTGCGCGATGCGCGCGAACGGCAGCAGCCATGGATGGTCAGCACCTCGTCATTCCCTCCCGAACGGGTCGTCGATCGATGGCGCGGGCGGCGTCAGCCATTCCGCGCCGGTCTCGGTCACCACGATATGGTCTTCCAGCCGGATGCCGAACTCGCCGTAGATGGCGATGGTCGGCTCGATGCTGCCGGTGTTGCCGATGGCGAGCGGCGCGCGGTTGTTGCCCACGAAATAAGGCGCCTCGTGCACGTCCATCCCGATGCCGTGCCCGGTGCGGTGCGGCAGGCCCGGCACCTTGTAGCCCGGGCCGAAGCCTGTGCCGGTCACCACGCCGCGGCAGGCATCGTCGATGCCGCCGCAGGGCGCCCCCGGCCGCGCCGCCGCGAAGCCCGCTGCCTGGGCGCGCTTCGTCAGGTCCCAGATCTCCCGCTGGCGCGGACTCGGCTCGCCGAAGACGTAGCTGCGCGTGATGTCGGACATGTAGCCGTGCAGCGGCGCCCCCACATCCACCAGCACCACGTCGCCCTCCTTCAGCGTCTGGGGATAGGGCACGCCATGCGGATAGGCGGTTGGTTCGCCGAACAGCACGATGGAGAAGGCGGGGCCGGCATCGAAGCCCGCCCTGCGATGCGCGGCGGCGAGGAACTCCGTCACCTCCTCCGTCGTCACGCCGGGCCGCAGCGCCCGCGCCGCCGCGGCCTGGATGCCGAGCGTCATCGCCATCGCCTGGCGCAGGATCGCCACCTCATGCTCCGTCTTGCGCTCCCTCAGATGGGAGGTGACGGGGCCGGAGGCGACGAAACGGTGGTTCGGCAGCGCCGCGCGCATCCCCTCCGCCACGAAGACGCGGGCCATGTCGTCCAGCGCCACGGTGCCGCCGGGGATGTCGGCCTCGCGCAGCATCCCGGCGAACAGGGCGTAGGGGTCCTCGTCCTCCTCCCAGCCGCGCACCTCGCCGGGAAGGGCCAGCATGGTCTTCAGCTTCTCCACCTCGAAGGCGGGCGCAAGGTAGGAGAGGGGGCCGCGCACCGGCAGCACCGCGCCGACTGGGCGCTCGCTCTGGCCGTGCTTCAGGCCGCACAGCCAGGCCAGGTTGGTCGTGCCGTCCAGCCACAGCGCGGCGATGCCGAGTTCGGCCATCCGCGCCTGCGCGCGCGCCACCCGGCGGGCATGTTCCTCCGCGCCGATCGGCGGCACCGCATCCCGCCCGTTCGGGATGCGCGCAAGTTCCGTCGCGAAATCCGATCCGCCGACGCCGATGGTCATGCCGTCCCTCCTTCCGGTCCAGGCACCTGCATGCCACGTCGCGCGGCGGCCGTCAGCGCCGCCTCAGCCCTCCAGCTCCTCGCGCAGCATCTCGAGCCGCAGCCACTCGTCCTCCGCCGCGTCGCGTTCGGCCATCTTCTTGCCGAGCAGGCTGCTGCGCGCGGCGAAGCCCGCCGGGTCTCGCGCGTAGAGCGCGGGATCGCCGAGCTGCCCCTGCAGGGCCGCGATCTCCCGCCCCAGCTGGGCGATGCGGGCGGGCAGCGTCTCCAGCGCGTGCCTGTCCTTGAAGGACATCCTCGGCTTCGCGGCCGGCCGCGGCGCCTCGGCCCCGCCGCGCGTGGCTGCGGGGGCGGGCGCCGCCTGCGCCGGCGCGGCCTTCGCCTCCACCCCGCGGCCGCGCTGCGCGACCATGTCGGAATAGCCGCCGGCATAGTCCTGCCAGCGACCGTCGCCTTCCCAGGCGATCACGTTGGTGGCGACGCGGTCCAGGAAATCGCGGTCGTGGCTGACGACGATGACCGTGCCCGCATAGTCGCCGAGCAGTTCCTGCAACAGGTCAAGCGTCTCGAGGTCGAGGTCGTTGGTCGGCTCGTCCAGCACCAGCAGGTTGGACGGCGTGGCGAGGGCGCGCGCCAGCATCAGCCGCCCGCGTTCCCCGCCCGACAGCATGCCCACCGGCGTGCGCGCCTGTTCCGCCACGAACAGGAAGTCCTTCATGTAGCCGACGACATGCTTCTTCTCCCCGCCGACCTGCACGATGTCGCCCGACCCGCCGGTCAGCGCCGATTGCAGCGTCGCGTCCGGGTCCAGCTGTTCGCGCTTCTGGTCCAGCGTGACCATCTGGAGGTTGGCGCCCAGCCGCACCGTGCCGGAATCCGGCGCCAGCACTCCGGTCAGCAGGTTCAGCAGGGTGGTCTTGCCGGCGCCGTTCGGCCCGACGATGCCCACGCGGTCGCCGCGCAGGATGCGGGTGGAGAAGTCTCGCACCACCGGCGGCGCATCGCCATGGGCCTTGGCGATGCCTTCCGCCGCCACCACGAGCGTGCCGGAGGCATCGCCCTCGGCCGCCGCCATCCGCACGCTGCCCTGCGCGCCGACGCGTTCCTTCCGGCGCTTCCGCAGGTCCTGCAGCCCGGCCAGGCGCTTGACGTTGCGCTTGCGCCGCGCGGTGACGCCGTAGCGCAGCCAGTGTTCCTCCCGCACGATCTTCCGGGCCAGCTTGTGGGCCTCGGTCTCCTCCTCCTCCAGCACGCGGTCGCGCCATTCCTCGAAATGCGCGAAGCCCTGTTCCAGCCGCCGCGTCGTGCCGCGGTCCAGCCAGACCATCGCGCGCGACAGGCGCTGGAGGAAGCGGCGGTCGTGGCTGATCGTCACCAGCGCGCTGCGAAGCTGCGCCAGTTCCCCTTCCAGCCATTCGATCGCGGGCAGGTCCAGATGGTTGGTCGGCTCGTCCAGCAGCAGGATGTCGGGGCGCGGCGCCAGCGCGCGCGCCAGCGCCGCGCGCCGCGCCTCGCCCCCCGAAAGCCGGCCCGGCGCCTCGTCCCCGGTCAGGCCGAGGCCTTCCAGCAGCAGCCGCGCGCGGTGCGGGTCGTCGCCCGGGCCGAGCCCGGCCGCCACATAGTCGCCGGTCGTCGCATGGCCACCCAGGTCCGGCTCCTGCGGGAGGTAGCGGACCGTCGCCCCGGGCTGGAGGAAGCGGGTGCCTGCATCGGCGTCGAGCAGCCCCGCCGCGATCTTCAGCAGCGTCGACTTGCCCGACCCGTTGCGCCCGACCAGCGCCAGCCGCTCCCCCGGCCCGACCATGATCTCCGCCCCGTCCAGCAGTTGCGTGGAACCCAGGCGCAGGCGGATGTCGCGGAGATGCAGCAGCGGGGGAGGGGCCATGGGCGGGGGATGGGGGCAGGCCCGCCCCGCGTCAAGCAGGCGGGGTTGATCCCTGCGGCCCGCCGGTGTCCGATGCCGGCCCGCCCGCGCAAGGACCCCCGGATGCCGCGCCGACTGCCACCCGCATCGCCCGGCGTCGCGCCGTGAGCCAGGCCGCGGCCGCGCCCGATCCCGCCACCACCTATGGCGCGCATGCCAATCCGGACCTGCTGTCGCGCATCCCGCTCGATGCCCGCGCGGTGCTCGACGTGGGCTGCGGCGCCGGCGCGCTGGGCGGCGCCTTCCGCCGGCGCAACCCGGCGGCGCGGCTGATCGGGATCGAGCCGGACCCCGCACTCGCCGCCCATGCCCGCGGCCACTACGCCGAGGTCCACGGCACCGACATCGAGACGGTGCCGCCGCCGGTCGCGGAAGGCAGCCTCGACGCCATCGTCTTCGGCGACGTGCTGGAACACCTGCGCGACCCCTGGGCGGTGCTGGCGCGCGACATCCGCCTGCTGTCTGACCGGGGCGTGCTGCTGGTCTGCATCCCCAACCTCGAACACTGGTCCTTCGCCCACCGCCTGCTGTGCGGCGACTGGCGCTATGAACGCATGGGGCTGTTCGACCGCACGCATCTGCGCTGGTTCACGCGCGCGACGATGCACGATGCGCTGCGCGCCGCGGGCTATGTCCCGCTGGAAGTGGCGCCCCGGATCTTCGGGCGCGACAAGGCCGAGGCATTCGCGAAGGCGATGGCGCCGGGCTTCGCCGCGCTCGGCATCGACATGGCGGAATGGTCGCGCCGCGCGCTGCCGCTGCAATATGTGTGGCGCGCCGCGCGGGTCCGCCCGGACCCGCTGCTGCTGGTCGGCCGCACCCTGCCCGGGGAAGCCGAGGCCGCGCGCGCCCGCATCCTGGACCCGCTGGCCGCGCTCGCGACCCGTCCGGGGATCGGCACCGTGGCCGGGCCGCAGGCGGCGCCGCCGGCCGGGGCCGGGGACACGCCGCGCCTCGTCATCCTCCAGCGCCGGGGCCTCGACGGGGCGGAGGCGCTCTCGGAGCTTCGCGCGCTTCGACGCTCGGGCGCGGTGATCGTACAGGAGAGCGACATCGACCCCGCCCGCCTGCCGCCCGACGCCTTCCGCCGCGTCCATGCCGTGCAGGTCGCGACCGCGGCGCAGGCGGCCGCGGTGCGGGCGCTTAATCCGGAGGTCGCGGTCTTCGCCTATGCCCAGCTGGAAGGGCCGGACGGCCCTCTCCTGGCCGACCAGTTGGGCGCGCGGCTCGCCTGGTACCGCGGGCTCTGGGACCGCCGTGCGGAGCTCGATGCCGCGCTGCTGGCTCGGGCGCCGGACCTGGCGTGACGGTGGCGCACGCTCAGCGCCCCCACTCCCACTCCATCGACACGCCCACGCGTTCCCCCGCCTCGCGGTCGCCGGTCTCGGCCTCCAGCCGCAGCCGCGGCGTCAGGTCCACCCGGACGCCGACGCGGGAGGAGCCGGGCTCGGTGCCCTGGCGCACGCCGAGATAGACCCCGTCCGCCACGTAGCGCCCCGCTTCCAGCGTCGCGCCGCTCCGCTCCTCAGCGGAGGTGCGGCGATTGGCGCCCTCCCCGCCGCCGCCGACCGCCAGGCGGTCCAGCCCGATGGTCTGCCGCACGCGGTCGAGCAGCCCCGTCGCGCCGCCGCCCGGCAGGCCTGTCGCCCCGGCCACGGCCTGGGCGACCTGCGCAATCTCGAAGGGCGACAGGTCGCGCAGCGGGCGGTCGAACAGTAGCCGGGCCAGGATCTCGTCCTGCGGCAGTTCCGGGGTGGAGCTGAAGGTGATCTGCGGCGCGGTGGGCGAGCCCGTGACCTCCACCCGCACCGTCACCGCCCCAGCGCGGCTGGATGCGCGGAAATCAAGCTCCGGCAGCAGCCCGCCCTGGAAATCGAGCCGCCCGCGGTCGAAGGCGAGCCGCCGGCCGATCACCGCGAGGTCGCCGCGGCGCAGCTCCAGCTCCCCGTTGATCTCGGGTGCGTCCACGCGGCCGCCGATGGCCAGTTCGCCGCCCAGCTCGGCATCGAGCCCGCGGCCCCGCACGAAGACGTTGCGCGGTGCCTGCACCTGGATGGCCAGCGCGATGGGCGCGCTGCCGCCACCCCCGGCCGGGCGCTGGCGGAGCTGCGTCGGCCGCGGCGCGCGGCCGGGCGGTGCGCCGCGCTCGGTCACCTCGCCGAGCGTGCGGACCGAGGCGGGAAGCTGGTCCGGCACGCGGATCTCCGCCCGCCGGATGCGGATGGGCCCCGACAGCGTCGCGCCGGTCCCGAGCAGCCCGGCCAGCCGCAGCTCCGCATCCAGCGTGGCGCGCAGGATGTCGGAGGCGACCGGCTGCGCGCCCTGCGCCGTCAGCACCAGGTCGAGCGGGAGGTACTGCGTCATCGGCTCGATCGTGCCGCCGAGGCCGAGCCGCCCGCCGCCGGGGGTCCGCCCGGCGATGTCGGCGCGCAGCCGCGACCCGTCCGGCCGCAGCGTGCCCGCCAGCTCCGTCACCGCCACGCCGAGCAGCGGGTTGCGGTAGCTGCCGCCGGTCAGCCGCGCCTCGCCCCCCAGCACCGGCGCATCGGCGGGGCCGCTGGTCCGCAGGTTCAGCGCCAGCCGCCCGGTCACGCGGTCGCCCCCCGCGGCCAGCAGGGTCGAGGTCAGGGAGGCGAGGTCGATGGTGCCCTCCAGAGTGCCGTCCAGCGGCTGCGACGCGCCGGGCCCCTGCGGCATCCGCGCGGTCGCGTTCAGCCGCAGCGCGGCGCCGAGCCGCGCCTCGGCATTGCCCGCCACCGCGCCATCCCCGCTGCGGCGGATCTCGGCGCGCAGCTCGCCGGCAGGCAGGCCGCGCCCCCAGGGCGCGCCGGCGCGCAGCCCGGTGCCGCGCAGCGTGGCCGCGACCTCCGGCGCCGCGACGGGCCCGGTGATCCGCGCCTCCCCGCTCACCGTTCCGGCCGGCGCGATGTCCGGCAGCAGCGCGGCGATCCCCGCCAGGTTGAAGGGCGCGAGCTGCGCCCGGATATCCGCCCGGTCCGGCCCCCAGCGTCCTTCTGCGCGCAGGCTGCCGCCGCGGGGCAGGGCGAGCGTCGCCGCCCCGATCTCGACCCCGCCGCCGGCCGCCAGCGTGATGCGCGCCGGCGCCGAGAGCCGCACCGTCTCGCCCTGCGCCGTCGCGCGCAGCGCGGCGAGGTCGAGCCGCCTCCCGCCCGCAGCCTCGGCGAGGCGCCCGCGGGCCTCGGCCTCGACCCCCTGGGCGCGGCCGGCGAGGGTCCAGTCGAAGCCGGCCGGCGTGCCCTCTACCGTCGCGGCGATGCGCTCGGCCGTCACGCCGCCCGCGCGAAGCTCCGGCGCCTCCAGCCGCGCCTCGATCCCTTGCGCGCCGTCGCGGGGCGCAAGCCGGGCCTCCAGCCGCAGCCTGCCGCCAAGCGCCTGGCCGGCCAGCGGCGCGAAGGGGGCGAGGTCCGGGACGGCGAGGGTCGCCGTGCCGTCGAACAGCGGCGGGTCCGGCCGCAGCCTGCCCGCGGCTGTCAGGCGCGCGGGGCCGAAGCTGGCCTCCGCCGCCTCCAGCCGAAGCCAGCCATCCGCGTCGGGGCCGCCGCGCAGGTCGAGGCCGATCGGCAGGTCCTGGAAGCGACCCGCCGCACGGGCCTCCACCGCCGGGGCCGTCGCCGGCGCGGCGATGCGGGCCGACAGCGACAGCCCTTCCAGCACGCGCCCCGCCACCTCCAGCCGGTCGGAGGCGGCATCGAGCGTGACCGTCGGGTCCGCGGCGGCGCCGGCCGCCGTGCCGCGCAGCCGCAGCCCCCCCGACAGGCCCAGCGCAGCCCCCTCCACCGCCGCGACCGCGGCGCGGAAGGTGAGGTCGAGCGTCGCGCCCACCCGCCCCTGCGCCTCGGCCTCGATCGCCTGGCCGGTCAGGGTCAGCGCCTCGATCCGGTCCGGCGCCACGGCGCGCAGCCGCAGGCGCGGCGCCGGGCCGAGCAGGGCGGCGAGTGGCGCGACGGCGGATCGGAAGCCGGTGACGCCGAGATCGAGCGCGACGGCCGGTGCGGCGAGCGCGCCGGTGACCTCGGCCGCGGCCTCGAACGCCTCCCAGCCCAGCGCCTCGCCCGGCAGCAAGCCGGCGAAGACGGCGGAAGGCCGCAGCGTGGCGCGGAGCCGCAATGCCGTGGAACCGCCGCCGGGGTCGAGCCGCCCGGACGCCTCCACCACCCCCGCCGCACCGGCCAGGCGAAGCTCCCGCAGGTCGAAAGTGCCATCCGGCCGGCCATCGGCGTCGAGCCGCAGGTCGAACGGCCCTGCAAGCCGCCCGGCCGGCCCCGCCACGAGGCCGGAGGCATCGGCCCGCCCGTCCACCGTCAGCCCGACCCGGCGCGCATCCGGCGCGCGCAGCGTGCCGCGCAGGTCGAGCCCGAGGCCCTCTCCCGCCGCGGCGCGCAGCGTCAGCGCGGCCCCGCTGGCGGGGCCGTCCAGCACCAGGTCCAGTTCCGGCGCGCGGCCGGCCAGGCCGAGCAGCCGGGCAACCGGCCCGCCGGCCTCGCCACGCAGCGTCGCGCGGGCGGCCAGCCGCCCGGTGGCGGGGCGCAGGTTGGCCTCCACCCCCAGCACGCTGCCGCCATCCTGGGTCGCCGCATCGACCGCCAGCGTCAGCCCGCCCGCGTCCAGCGCCGCGCGCCCTTCGGCCCGCAGCACCGCGGCGGCGCCGGCCAGCGCCTCGCCGAGTTCGATCCGCGCAACCTCCAGCCGGTCGAGCCGCAGCGCGACGGGAAGCTGCGGCAGGTCCGGCAGCAGCGGCCCGGGTTCGGACGGGGCGGGCGGGTCCGCGCCCAGCGGGGCGCGATGGACCGCCACGCGGCGCGCCGTCAGCGCCTCCACCCGCAATTCCCGCCGCAGCAGGGCGCGGGGGTCCCAGGCGAGCCTCGCCCCCTCCACCTCCAGCCAGACCCCCGCCTCGTCGCGCAGCGTCAGCCGGGCGATGCCGAGCCGGCCGGGCAGGGGGCCTTCCAGCCCTTCCAGCGCCAGGCCAGGAACCTGCGCCGCCGCCAGCCGCGCCAGCGCCGCGCGCCCACCCTCGCTGTTCGCCCAGATCAGCCCCCCGCCGAGCGCGAGCAGCGGCAGCGCGACCAGCGCCAGCAGCGCGCCCAGCAGCCAGCGCCAGGCGCGGCGGCGGCGCGGGGGCTCAGAAGGCCTGTCCGAGCCCGACATAGATGCCATAGGCGGAATCGCCCGACTGCTTGTCGAGCGGGATGGCGACGTCGAGCCGCACCGGCCCGATCGCGGTGGCGTAGCGCAGCCCGACCCCGGCGCCGATGCGGACATCGGCGAAGCCCGGCGTCTCCGACCCGCCGACCGAGCCGGCATCGAGGAAGGCGACCATGCCGAAGGGCCCACTGACGCGCTGGCGCAGCTCGACCGAGCCCTCCACCAGCGACGAGCCGCCGAGCGGGCGGTTGCGCGCGTCCCGCGGGCCGATCTGCTGGTAGCCGTAGCCGCGCACCGACCCGCCGCCGCCGGCATAGAACCGCTTGTCGAGCGGCACGTCCCGCGTCGCGCCGACCAGGCTGCCCACGGTCCCGCGCAGCGCGATCACCGTCCCGCCTTCGCCGGTGATGTCGAAATAGGTCCGCAGGCTGCCCAGCGCGCGGACGAAGCCGCCGCCTTCCGCGATGTCGGCATAGGGCGTGACGGCGAGGTTGGCGCGGATGCCGCGCCGCGCGTCCAGCAGGTTGTCGGTGCTGTCGTAGCGGATCCCCGTGACGAAACCCGCCAGGGTGAAGGGGGAGAGGTTGCCGTCGCGCCCGATGCGTCCCGTCTCGAAGGTGGGGCCGCCCTGGACGATCCAGTTCTGGCCCACCGGATGCTCCAGCAGCACCGAGGCGACGACCGCGTCCCGGTCATAGGCCTCCAGCCTTTCGCGCAGCGCCGCGGCTTCCGCGACCAGGGTCGTACGGCCGTCGAACAATCCGGGCCGGCGCAGATTGGCGCCGAGGCGATAGTTCAGGTCCTCCGTCCCGCCGCCGGCGCCGAGGCGCGACACCTCCGCCTCCACCCGCAGCGTCTCGGCGTTGCCGAACAGGTTGCGCCGCTCGTAGTAGACGCGCCCGGTCGGGCCGTAATTCGTCTCGTAGGCCAGGTTGAAGCCCGCGGCGTTGCGCGGGCGGTCGGTCAGCGCGAAGGTCACGGGCAGGTGCCCCGCCTCGTCCAGCCGCCGCGCGGCGCGCACGCGCACCGCGTCGAAGGCGCCGAGCTGCTGCACCTCCCGCCGGGTGCGGTCCAACGCGGCGGGGCTGTAGGGCTGCCCGGCGAGGCGGCCGGTCACCCGTTCGATCAGCGCGCGGTTGACCTGCGTGTCCCCCTCGATCCCCGGCCGCGCGAAGCTCGCGACGGGGCCGGGAGCGAGGATCCAGGTGACGTCCATCGCCTGCGCCTCATGGTCGACCAGCACTTCGCGGTCCACCACGGCGGCCAGCGGGTGGCCGGCCTCGCGCAGGCGGTCCACCAGCGCGGCCTCGGCATCCAGCACCGGCGCGGCGCGGGCGGGCTCCCCGGCGCGGAGGCCGGGCGGGGGCGGCAGCGCGGCGACGGCCGGTGCCCCGGCCGGCGCCTCGGCCCGCAGCGCCACCCGCCGCAGGGCGTAGCGCGGGCCCGGGATGACGCGGACCTCGACCGGCACCTCGCCCGGCGGCAGCGCCTGCAGGCGCTCGGCCAGTCCCGGCGCCTCCACCGGCTCGCCGGCGATGCGCATCTCCACACGGCCGCCCCAGTAGCCCTCAGAGTGCAGCACCTCCTCCAGCAGCCGCGGCTCGGCGCGGGCGCGGGAGAGAAGGCCGAAGGCGTCCACCGGCGCCTCCCCGGCCAGCCGCCTGAGGCGCGAGGCCTCGGCCAGCGCCGAGTCGAGCGCCGCCTCGCCGGTCGGCACGAAGATCGTCGCATAGGGCAGCACCCGCTCCTCCTGCGCCTGGGCTGGCTGGAGGAGGAGGGTTGCGACCAGGAGGGGGAGGAGCGCGCGAATCTTTCCCACGACGGATGACAAGAGCCGGCGGCGGCAATGGTTGCCACGGCCAGGGATGGAGCCGAAGGCCCGGAGGGGCTAAGTGTTGTGGCATGGATCCGACCCTCGCCGCGACCCTCACCTCCTGGCGCCGCCACCTCCATGCCCATCCCGGCCTGACCCTGCGGGAAGGCGAGACCGCCGCCTTCGTCACGGCGCGGCTGCGGGAGATGGGGGTGACCGAGGTGGCGGAGGGTGTCGGCGGGCACGGCGTGGTGGCCACGCTGAAGCGCGGCGACAGCAACCGCAGCGTCGGCCTGCGCGGGGACATGGACGCGCTGCCCATCCAGGAAATGAATGAGGGCCTGCCCCACCGGTCCACCATCCCCGGCGTGATGCATGCCTGCGGGCATGACGGCCACACCACCGCGCTGCTCGGCGCGGCGCGGCTGCTGCTGGAGGACAAGGGCTGGACCGGCACCGTCCATCTCGTCTTCCAGCCGGCCGAGGAAGGTGGCGGCGGCGCGCGGTCCATGCTGGCCGACGGCCTGTTCCGCCGCTTCCCGATGGAACGCATCTTCGGCTGGCACAACTGGCCCGGCCTGCCCGCCGGCACCATCGGCGTGCATGACCGCGCGGTCATGGCTGCAGGCTGCCGGTTCGAGGTCGCCTTCGACGGCCACGCAGCCCATGCCGCGCTGCCGCATCTCGGACGCGACCCGATGGTGGCGGCGGGGCACTGCATCGTCGCGCTGCAGACCGTGGTGGCCCGCAACCTCGACCCGATGACGGGCGGCGTGGTCAGCCTCACGGTGATCGAGGGCGGGGAGGCGCAGAACCAGATCCCGGCCCGCGTCGTCATCAAGGGCAGCGCCCGCTGGATCGACGACGAGACCGGCCGCGCCATCCACGAGGGCATCCACCGCATCGCGCAGGGCATCGCCGCCACCTTCGGCGTGCAGGCGGCCGTCGGCTGGAAGCAGGGGGTCGAGGTCACCGCCAACAGCCCGGCCGAACGCGACCTGGCGGCCGCGGCGGCGAAGGCGGTGTCCGACACGCGCGAACACGTCACCCCCGCGATGACCGGGGAGGATTTCTCCTGGTTCCTGAAGGAGGTGCCCGGCGCCTTCGTCTGGATCGGCAACGGCCCGGCCGAGGCCGGGCGCGAGTTGCACAACCCCGGCTACGACTTCAACGACGACATCCTGCCGGTCGCGAGCGGCTGGCTGGCCGAGGTGGCGAAGCGGGCGCTCTCCGCCGGGTAGCGCGGGCGCGCCTCACGCCAGGACGCGGCCGAGCCACCCGCCCCCGCCCGCCGCCGCGCGCCGCGCCGCGGCGACATGGTTCAGCGACCGCAGGAAGCCATGCGCGGTGCCGGGGAAGACCTCCTGCTCGACCGTGACGCCCGCGGCGCGCAGCCTGTCGCCCATCGCCAGGTTCTCGGATGCCAGCACGTCGAGCTCGGCGATGTGCAGCAGCACCGGCGGCAGGCCGCGCAGGTCGGCCCGCAGCGGGCTGGCCAGCGGGTTCAGCCGGTCCGCGGCGCGCGGCAGGTAGCAGTCGAGGTAGAAGCGCATCTTCTCCCGCGTCAGGAAATAGCCCTCGGCGAATTCGCGGTAGCTCGGCGTATCGAGGTCGGCGTCGAAGACGCCGTAGTTCAGCAGCAGGCCGCGCAACCGCAGCGCGGGGTCGGTCTCCCGCAACAGCAGCGCGACGCCCATCGCCAGGTTGGCGCCGGCGCTGTCGCCGCCGACCACGATGCGCGCGGGGTCGAGGCCCCATTCCGCGCCGTGCCGCGCCACCCAGCGCACCACCGCCGCGCATTCCTCGAGCGCGACGGGGAAGGGGGCCTCCGGGCTCAGCGCGTAGTCCGGGCCGATCACCGCGCAGCGGCCGCCCGCGGCGTATTCGCGCATCAGGCGGTCATGCGTGTCGATGCTGTTCCAGACGAAGCCGCCGCCATGGATGTAGACCAGCACCGGCAGGCCGGGCGCCTCCGTCGGCCGATGCAGGCGGCACAGCAGGCGCCGCCCGCGGACCGGCAGCCAGCGATCCGCGCTGGCGGCCATGGCCGGCCCGCCGGCCGAGAGCGGGACGTTCAATCTTTCCGTGACCTCCCGCGCGGCATCGAGCGGCAGGGAGAGGCTGACGGGCGGCAGCTTCGCGCCTTCCGCCTCCATCAGCGACTGGAAGGCCAGCATCTCGGGGTCCCAGCGGGGGTCCTGGGCGGGCATCGGGCAGACTCCGGTGGTGCCCCCGTATCGGACGGCGCCCGGCCACGGCCGGCAACCCCCCGGCCCCGATCGGGTTGCAGAGGGCGACCCTCCCCCTCATGCTGCGGCGCACCATGCCCCCTGTGATGACCCTTGGCAGTCCCGGCCGCAAGCGCGAGGAGGCGCTGTACCGCCCGCGCCACGTCGTGCTGGTGGCCGACCCCGCCCTGCACATGTCGGGGCTGCTGGCCCGCAACCTCACTTCGGCGGGCTTCAAGGGGCGGCTTTCCATCGTCGGCATGGCGGCGGAGGGGATGGAACAGGCGGAGGGGCTGGATCGCCTGCCCGCGCCGCCCGACCTCGGCATCGTCGCGCTCGCACCGGAGCGGGTCGAGGCGGCGATGATGGCGCTCGGCGCCGCGGGGTGCCCGGCGGCGGTGGTCCCGGCGGCCTCGCCCGACCTCGGGGCGATCGCGCAGCGCAGCGGCGTGCGTGCCCTGGGGCAGGGCAGCTTCGGCATCTGCGTGCCGGCCATCGGGCTGAACGCATCGCTGTCGCATCTCGCGCCCCGGCGGGGGCGGCTGGCGCTGGTCAGCCAGTCCTCGGCGCTGGCGCGCGCGGTGCTGGACTGGGCAGAGAGCGAGGCCGTCGGGTTCAGCCATGTCATCGGCATCGGCGGCAATGCCGATCTCGGCTTCGCCCATGCGCTCGACTGGCTCTCGCGCGATCCGGGGACGGGGGCGATCCTGCTCGACATCCGGCGTATCAAGAACCGGCGGCTGTTCATCTCCGCCGCGCGGGCCGCCGCGCGGTCCCGACCCGTCGTCGCGATCCGGGCGGGGGGGCTGCTGCAGGACCCGTCGGGCATCGCGGACGCGGTGATGGACGCGGCGCTGCGGCGGGCGGGGGTGCTGCGGGTCAGTGGCCTCGACGACCTGCTCTCGGCCGCCGAGACGCTGGCGCGGGTGAAGCTGTCGCCGCGCGGCGGGGCGGGGGACCGCATCGCGGTGGTGGCGAATTCGACCGGGCTCGGCCACCTGGCGGCGGATGCGGTGCTGGCGGGCGGGGCGCGGCTGGCCGAGTTGCCGGCGGAGGCGCTGGCGAGCCTGGCGGTGGCGCTGCCCGCCAATTGGCGCGGGCGCAACCCCGTCATCCTCGGGCCCCTCGCCGGGACCGCGCTGGGCGAGGCCGCGGCCGCGCTGGCCGCGGTGCCGGAGGTGGACACCGTGGTGGCCGTGCATGCGCCGGTGGGCGGCGAGACGCCGGCGATGGTGGCGGCCGGGCTGGGTGCTGCGGCGAAGGCCACGCGGGCGGCGCCGGTGCTGGTCTGCTGGGCGGGCCAGGCCACCGCGGGCGTGCAGCGCCACGCGCTGGCGAATGCGAACCTGGCGGTCTTCCCGACGCCCGAGGCCGCGGTGCGGGGCGCGATGCATCTGTGGCACGACCGGCAGAACCGGGCCGCGGCGGCGGAACTGCCGGGGCGGGAGGTGGTGTCCGTCGCGCCCGATCGCGCCTCGGTCGCCGCGCTGTTCGCGCGCGTGCGCGCCGAGGGGCGGCTGACCCTGTCGGAGGACGAGGCGCTTGCGGTGCTGGCGGCCTATGGGATGCCGGTCGTCGAATGGCGCGCCGCCGCCGATGCCAGCGGGGCGGTGGCCGCGGCGGCGCGGCTGGGCTTCCCGGTGGTGCTGAAGCTGCGCAGCGCCGAGATCGCGCACAAGACGGAGGTCGGCGGCGTCGCGCTCGGCCTGCGCAGCACCATCGCGGTGCGGGAAGCGGCGGAGGCGATGGCGGCGCGGCTGCAGACGCTCCGCCCCGGGGCGCGGCTGTCGGGCTTCCTGGTGCAGCGCCAGGCGGCGCGGGCCGAGGAGCTGCGGCTGCAGCTGGGCGACGACGCGATGTTCGGCCCCTTCATCCGATTCGGCCTGGGCGGGACCGCGGCCGACCTGCTGGGCGATGCCGGCTTCGACCTGCCGCCGCTGAACCATGCGCTCGCGCACGGGCTGATCGCGCGGACGCGGGCGGCGAAGCTGCTGGCCGGCTTCCGGGACCATCCACCCGCCGACATGGACGCGGTGGCCGAGGCGCTGGTGCGGCTGTCGCAGATCGCGGTGGACTTCCCCGAGGTCGCGACGCTCGGCGTCAATCCGCTCTTCGCCTATGCCGATGGCGTGCTGGCCGCGGATGCGACGCTGACGCTGCGCCCGGCGGGGGAGCGCACGACGCTCGCCGTCCCGCCCTATCCCGAGGAATGGGTTGCGCCCTGGGTCGCGAAGTCCGGCGAGGCGCTAACCATCCGCCCGATCCGCCCCGAGGATGCCGCGGCGCATGGCGAGCTGTTCCGCCGCCTGACGCCGGAGGACATCCGGTGGCGCTTCTTCAGCCAGATCCGCGAACTCCCGCGCGAGCAGATCGCGCGGATGACGCAGATCGACTACGACCGGGAGATGGCCTTCGTCGCCGCGCGCCCCCGCCCCGACGGGGCGGAGGACCTGCTGGGCGTCGCGCGGCTGATCCGTGAGGGCGCGGGCGAGAGCGGCGAATTCGCCGTGGTGGTGGACCGCCAGATGAAGGGCCAGGGCCTCGGCAGCCACCTGATGCGGCGCCTGTTCGAATGGGCGAAGGCGGCCGGGATGGTGCGCATCGAAGGCCAGGTGCTTGCGGACAACGCGCCGATGCTGGCCTTCGTGAAGGCCCTCGGCTTCGAACTGCACCGAAGCCCGGAGGACGAGGAGGTGTACGAGGCCGTCCGCGCGGTGTAACCCGCCGAGGGGAGGGGAGAGGGGAGGGATGGGGGCGGACCCGGGCGAATGCGCCGGACAGGCCTTGACGGCAGCCCCCCCGCGCGGAAGGGATGCCGCCATGCTCGACAAGACCTTCGACCCCGCCGCCGTGGAGCCCCGTCTGTACGAGGGCTGGGAAAGCTCCGGCGCCTTCGCCTGCGACCCGGCCTCCCCGGCGCAGCCCTTCACCATCATGATCCCGCCGCCCAACGTCACGGGCAGCCTGCATATCGGCCACGCGCTGACCATGTCGGTCCAGGACATGCTGACGCGCTGGCGGCGGATGCAGGGGCGCGACGCGCTGTGGCAGCCGGGCACCGACCATGCCGGCATCGCCACCCAGATGGTGGTGGAACGCCTGCTGGCCGGCCAGGGGCAGGACCGCCGCGCGATGGGGCGGGACGCCTTCCTGAAGCATGTGTGGGAGTGGAAGGCGCAGTCCGGCGGGACGATCACCCGGCAGCTGCGCCGGCTCGGCGCCAGCCTCGACTGGCCGCGCGAACGCTTCACCATGGATGCCGGCCTGTCGAAGGCGGTGGCGGAGGTGTTCGTCACGCTCCATTCGCAGGGGCTGCTGTACCGCGACCGGCGGCTGGTGAACTGGGACCCGGTGTTCCAGACCGCCATCTCCGACCTGGAGGTGGAGAGCCGGGAGGTGAAGGGAAATCTCTGGCACCTGAAATACCCCGTGGAGGGCGAGCCGGGGCGCTTCCTGGTGGTGGCGACGACCCGGCCGGAGACGATGCTGGGCGACACCGCGGTCGCGGTCCACCCCGACGACGACCGCTACCGCGACCTGGTGGGCCGGCACGTCGTGCTGCCGCTGACGGGGCGCCGCATCCCCGTGGTGGCGGACGAGTATTCCGACCCGGAGAAGGGCACGGGCGCGGTGAAGATCACCCCCGCCCACGACTTCAACGACTTCGAGGTGGCGCGCCGGCACGGGCTGGCGATGCCGTCGGTGCTGGATGCCGATGCGAAGGTGACGCTGGCCGAGATCGGCGCGGCGCTGTCCGAGGATGGCGGCGACCCCGCCTTCGTCCGCGGTCTCGACGGGCAGGACCGCTTCGCGGCGCGCAAGGCGATCGTGGCGCGGCTGGAGGAGATGGGCCTGGTCGACAGGATCGAGCCGCACACCCACCAGGTCCCGCATGGCGACCGCAGCGGCGTGCCGATCGAGCCGCGGCTGACCTTGCAGTGGTACGTGGATGCGAAGACGCTGGCGCAGCCGGCGGTCAAGGCGGTGGAAACCGGCCAGACCGTCTTCGTGCCGCGCCAGTGGGAGAACACCTTCTTCGCCTGGATGCGCGACATCCAGCCCTGGTGCGTGTCCCGCCAGCTGTGGTGGGGCCACCAGATCCCGGCCTGGTACGCGCCGGACGGCGAGGTCTTCGTGGCCCGCACCGAGGAGGAGGCGCAGGCGGCCGCGCGGGCGAAGTTCGGCCGGGACGTGCCGCTGGCGCGCGACCCCGATGTGCTCGACACCTGGTTCAGCAGCGCGCTCTGGCCCTTCAGCACGCTCGGCTGGCCGGAGAGGACGCCGGAGCTTGCCAAATACTACCCCGGCAGCGTGCTGGTGACGGGCTTCGACATCATCTTCTTCTGGGTCGCCCGCATGATGATGATGGGCATCCACTTCATGGGCGAGGTGCCCTTCCGCCACGTCTACATCCACGGCCTGGTCCGCGACGAGAAGGGCCAGAAGATGTCGAAGTCCAAGGGGAACGTGATGGACCCCCTGGAACTGATCGAGGCCTATGGCGCGGATGCGCTGCGCTTCACCATCGCCTCCCTCACCGGGCCGGGGCGGGACGTGAAGCTCGGCCGCAAGAAGGTCGAGGACTACCGCAGCTTCGGCACCAAGATCTGGAACGCGGCCCGCTTTCTGGAGATGAACGGCATCGCCGCCGATGCCGGCTTCGATCCGGCGAAGGCGGCCTCGCCGCTCGCGCGCTGGGTGCTGGATGCCGCGAACCGCGCCGTGGCGGACTGCACGGCCGCCCTGGAAGCCTACCGCTTCGACGAATACGCTGCCGGTGCCTACCGCTTCGTCTGGGGCACCTACTGCGACTGGTTCATCGAATTCGCCAAGCCCGTGCTGAACGGCCCGGATGGCGCGGAGAAGGCCGAGGTGAAGGGCGCCGCGCAGCATGTCTTCGGCACCATCCTGAAGCTGCTGCACCCCGCCATGCCCTTCATGACGGAGGAGTTGTGGCACCGCTTCGGCTACGGCCCCGAATGCAGCCTGATCCGCGCCCCCTGGCCCGAGGCCGCGCCGGTGGCGGAGGCCGAGGCGGCGCGGGCGGAACTCGACTGGGTGGTGAAGCTGATCGGCGAGGTGCGGGGCGCGCGGGCCGAGATGAACGTGCCGCCCTCCGTCACCGTGCCGCTGCTCCTGCAGGGCGCCTCCGCCGCCACGATGGAGCGCGCGGCACGCTGGATCGAGGCGATCCGCCGCCTTGGCCGCGCAACGGAGGTGCGGGCGCTGGACGGTGCCGCGCCGAAGGGCGTAGCGCAGGTGGTGGTGGAGGAAGCGACCGTCATGCTGCCGCTGGCCGAGGTGATCGACCTCGGTGCGGAACGCGCGCGGCTCGCGAAGTCCCGCGGCGCGGCGGAAGGCGAGGCGAGGAAGCTCTCCGCCAAGCTCGGCAACGCCGATTTCGTCTCCCGCGCCGCCGAGGAGGTGGTGGAGGAGACGCGGGAGAGGCTGGCCGCGGCGCAGGCCGAGATGGCGCGGCTCGACGCCGCGCTGGCACGGATCGCGGGCTGAGCGGCCATGGATGGCGGCACGCTCCGGCTGCTGGTCGCCATCCTGCTGTTCTCGGCCCCGGTGGTGCTGGCGGCGGAGATGCTGCCGAGGCGCATCGTCGCCGGCCGCCGCCTGACCCGCCCGCAGGCACAGGCCGCGGGCGCCGTGGTGGGGCTGGTGCTGGGGGTGGGGTTCCTGCTGGCGGCGGGGTAGGGGCGCTACGCCGCGAACAGGTCCTCGACCCCGACCGTGATGCCGGGCGGGTCGAGGGTGAGCGAGCCGCCCGGCAGCATTCGCGTGGCGATGGCGCCGTCCTCGTCCCGCCGGTGATGGATGACCAGCCGCCGGGCGAGATGGACCACCAGATAGTGCCGCACCGAGGCGATGCGGAAGTAGTCGGCGAGCTTCGTCGTCAGGTCCACGCGGCTGTTCGAAGGCGAGGTGACCTCGACGAGGATCGTCGGATTGCTGACCACGACCTCGTTCGCGGCCGGCGGCGCACCGCAGATGACCGTCACATCCGGCTCATAAGCGGTGTCATCATCGACCCGCACCATCGCCCCGTCCGGCAACGCCTCGCAAGGGAGGCCGGCTGACCGGATAGCCTGGCGCAAGGCGGTGTAAGCGTTGCCCTTGGCGCGCAGGTGCTGGACGCGCTCCGGCGCCATCGCCACGACCTCGCCGGCCAGCAGTTCGAAGCGGCCGGAGGGCTGGGCCTCGGCCCAGGGGATGAATTCGACGACCGTCAACGGCAGCGTGGGGAAAATGATCCGTTCAGCCATGCGCCTTCCGATCTGGGCAGCCCCGCCAGCCTACGCCAGCCGCCCCCCTACCCCGCAAGGCCGTGATGTGGCAGGCAGGGGGCGAGCCTGGCCAGCCCCGCATGGGTCCGGGGCGCAGGGGCCGGGCAGGGGACGCGGGCGAACATGACCAAGTGGGACAAGTCGAAGCTGCCGAGCCGCCACACCACGGTGGGGCCGGAGCGCGCGCCGCATCGCAGCTACTACTACGCGATGGGCCTGACGAAGGAGGAGATCGAGCAGCCCTTCGTCGGCGTCGCCACCTGCTGGAACGAGGCCGCACCCTGCAACATCGCCCTCTCGCGCCAGGCGCAGTCGGTGAAGGTGGGCGTCAAGGAAGCCGGCGCCACGCCGCGCGAATTCACCACCATCACGGTGACCGACGGCATCGCCATGGGCCACCAGTCCATGAAGGCGTCGCTCGCCTCGCGCGATGTCATCGCGGACAGCGTCGAGCTGACGATGCGCGGCCACTGCTATGATGCGATGGTCGGCCTCGGCGGCTGCGACAAGACGCTGCCCGGCCTGATGATGGCGATGGTCCGGCTCAACGTGCCGTCGGTGTTCATGTATGGCGGCTCCATCATGCCGGGCCGGCACCGCGGGCGGGACGTGACGGTGCTCGACGTCTTCGAGGCGGTCGGCCAGCACGCCGCCGGCAACATGTCCGACGAGGAGCTGCAGGAGCTCGAGGAGCATGCCTGCCCCGGTGCCGGCGCCTGCGGCGGGCAGTTCACCGCCAACACCATGGCCTGCATCTCCGAGGTGATCGGCCTCGCGTTGCCCGGCTCCGCCGGTGCGCCGGCGCCGGACCAGAGCCGCGACTACTGGGCGGTGCAGTCGGGCAAGGCGGTGGTGGAGCTGATCCGCCGCCAGCTTCGCCCGCGCGACATCGTCACGAAGGATGCGCTGTTCAACGCCGCCGCCATCGTCGGCGCCACGGGCGGCTCCACCAATGCCGCGCTGCACCTGCCGGCCATCGCGCATGAGGCGGGGATCAGGTTCGACATCCACGACGTCGCGGAGATCATGCGCGCGACGCCGCACATCGCCGACCTGAAGCCGGGCGGAAAGTATGTCGCGCTCGATGTCTTCAACGTCGGGGGCGTGCCGGTCATCATCAAGGCGCTGCTCGAAGGCGGGTATCTCCGGGGCGACGCCATCACGGTCACCGGCCGGTCGCTGGCGGAGAACCACCGCGAGGTGATCGTGCCGAAGGACCAGGACGTGGTGCGCCCGACCTCCGACCCCGTCTCGCCCATCGGCGGCGTGGTGTCGCTGAAGGGCAGCCTCGCGCCCGAGGGCGCGATCGTGAAGATCGCGGGCATGAAGGCGCTGCGATTCGAGGGCACGGCGCTGTGCTTCGACTGCGAGGAGGACGCTTTCAAGGCGGTGGAGATGCGCGCCTACAAGCCGGGCGACGTCATCATCATCCGCTACGAGGGGCCGAAGGGCGGGCCGGGGATGCGGGAGATGCTGTCCACCACCTCGGCGATCTACGGGCAGGGGATGGGCGACAAGGTCGCGCTCATCACCGACGGGCGCTTCAGCGGCGCGACGCGCGGCTTCTGCATCGGCCATGTCGGGCCGGAAGCGGCGGTCGGCGGGCCCATCGCGCTGCTGCGGAACGGCGACCGCATCGTCATCGACGCGGAGGCGGGCACGATCGACGTGCTGGTCGAGGAGGCCGAGATGGCGAAGCGCCGCGCCGAATGGACGCCGCGGAAGACGCAATACACCTCCGGCGCGCTGTGGAAATACGCCCAGACCGTGGGCCCCGCCGCGCAGGGCGCGGTGACCCATCCCGGCGCCGCGGAGGAAAGCCACGTCTACGCCGACCAGTGACCCGACGGCCGAGGCGGAGGGGTGGCATGCGGCACTCGGGCCGGATGCCGCGCGCCCCTTCGCCGACTGGCCGGACATCGCCGTCCCGCTGTCCGGCCCGGGCGCCTACACCGTGTGGGACGGTGCGGCGCGGTTCCTCTATGCCGGGATCGCGGGCGCCGGGGAGGGTGCGGCCGGGCTGCGCAGCCGCCTCGGTTCCCATGCCGGCGGCCGGCGGTCCGGCGACCAGTTCTGCATCTACGTGGCCGACCGGCTGGTGATGCCGAACCTGTCCGCCGAGGCGCTGCAGGCGATCGGGCGCGGTGCCCTGTCCTTCGATGCGCTGCTGCGCGACGCGATCCGCGGGGGCATGCTCTACGCGGCCCTGCCCTGCGCGTCCGGCGAGGCCGCGCGCCGGATCGAGGCGGCGCTGAAGGCCGGCGACTGGCCGCATGGCCCGCCCCTGCTGAACCCGGCATCGCCTGCCGCGCCGCCGCAGGGGGGCGGGCGGCCGCCGGGTGCCTTGCCACGGCGGCGCCCCATACGCCTCTGACTTGCCCCGATCCCGCCCTTCCGGCGGCATCTGCGGGGTGTTTCCTGCCTCATAGCGGCGGCCAACATCCCCGCCGCGCGGGAGACCCCGCCATGCGACGCCTTCGAAGCCTTCTCCTGCTGCTGCCGCTCGCGCTCGGCTCCGGCGCCGCGCTGGCCGGCGACATCACCCCGGTGCGCGACCACCGCGGCGGTTACGGGTATGGCTACGGCTACGGATACGGCCATGGCGGCCGCCACTACGCGCCGCCCCCCCGGCACTGGGGACCGTCGCCGGTCTACCGCCCCTACTACCCGCCGCCCCGCCACCACTGGCGCGACCATCGCGGCTGGGGCCCGCCCCGCCACCATTGGCACGACCGCCGCTGGTGACGTGGTGGTGAGCGGAGGGCGCCCGGCGCCTTCCGGCCACGCCGCCCGGGCTGCGGGCGCGTTCACCCCGAAGCTGTCCGGCGGCAATCCAGCCGCCGGGTCCTGGAGGCATCCCGCGATGCGTGTCCGGCCGATCCTGCTGCTGCTGGCGGCGCTGCCGCTCGGCGGCTGCGTGGTGGCGGCGGATGTCGGCCCGCCGGTCTATGGCGGCGTCTACGTGGCCCCGCCTGCCTATTACAGCCCGCCCCCGCCGGCTTGGCGCCCCTATCCGCGGCCCTATCGCCACTGGGGACCTCCGCGGGGCTACTACGGCCCGCCGGGGCATTGGCGCCGCTGGTAGGCGCCGTCAGCCGTCGAGTTCGATGACGACCGGGGTATGGTCGGACGGGCTTTCCTCCGCCCGTGGGGCCACGTCCACCTCCGCCCCCGCAAGACGCTCGGCCAGTTCCGCGCTGAGCAGGGCGTGGTCGATCCGCAGCCCGGCATTGCGCTCGAAGGCCGGGCCGTAGTCCCAGTAGGTATAGACCCTCTCACCCGGATGGAGCGCGCGGAGCGCGTCGGTGAGGCCGAGATTCTCGATCGCGCGGTAGGCAGCCCGGCTTTCCGGGCGCACCAGCGCATCGGTCGCCGGCAGCGCGCCGGGCGCGAGGTCGAGCGCGGTCGGGCAGACATTGAAGTCGCCCAGCACCGCGAAGGGCGCGAAGGAGTCGAGCCGCGCCGCCGCCACTGCCCGCAGGCGCCCCATCCAGGACAGCTTGTAGGCATAGCCATCCTCGCCGCCGGAATTGCCGTTCGGCAGGTAGATGCCCGCCGCGTGCAGGCCGGCGGCCCGCACCTCGATGTAGCGGGCCTGGGCATCCGCCTCGTCGCCGGGCAGCGAATCGGTCACCACCTCGAAGGGGATGCGGCCGAGAACGGCCACGCCGTTGCGCCCGCCCGGCTGCCCCACCGCATGAACCCGGTAGCCCGTGCCCTCGAATTCGAGGGCCGGGAACTCCTCCGTCCGGCACTTCAGCTCCTGAAGGAACAGCAGGTCGGGCTGGCGCCGCTCCAGGAAGCGGCGGACATGCCCGGCGCGCCGGCGCACCGAGTTCACGTTGAAGGTGGCGAGGCGGATCATGCGGGCGGCACAGTGCCCGCCCGCCGCGCGGCGATCAACCGACCGAGAAGCTCGTCCCGCATCCGCAGGAGCTGACGGCCTGCGGGTTGCGGACCGCAAAATGGGCGCCGATCAGCTCCTCCGCCCAGTCCAGCTCGGCGCCGGCCAGCAGTTCCAGGCTGACCGGGTCCACGAAGACGCGGCCCGGCCCGGCTTCCACCACCAGATCGTCCGGGGCGGGCGCGTCCTCCAGCCCGAACTTGTACTGGAAGCCGGAACAGCCGCCGGCATCGACGGCCAGGCGTAGCCCGCCGCCGGGCTTGCCCTCGCGTTCGGCGATCTCGGCCACCTGCGCGCCGGCGCGGGGGGTGACGCGGAAGGGAATCTGGCTGACCTGGTCCATGGCCGTCACAAGATAGGGGGGCGCGGCGGCGCTTTCCACCGTCATGGCCCGGTGGTAGGGCGATGCCCATGGACCCGATGCGGCTGCCGGACGGGCTCGCCCCCTGGGCGGTGCGGGCGTCCTCCTCCCGCGGGCGGCTGCATGCCGAGCCCGGCGGCGGCGCGCGCTCGCCCTTCCAGCGGGACCGCGACCGCGTCATCCACTCCACCGCCTTCCGGCGGCTGCAGTACAAGACGCAGGTCTTCGTCTACCATGAGGGCGACCATTTCCGGACCCGTTTGACCCACAGCCTGGAAGTCGCGCAGATCGCGCGCTCCATCGCCCGCGAACTGGCGCTGGAGGAGGACCTGGCGGAGGCGCTGGCGCTGGCGCACGACCTCGGCCACCCGCCCTTCGGCCATGGGGGGGAGGATGCGCTGGACGCGATGATGAAGCCGCATGGCGGCTTCGACCACAACGCGCAGTCGCTGAAGGCCGTGACCCTGCTGGAGACGCGCTACGCCGGCTTCGACGGGTTGAACCTCACCTGGGAGACGCTGGAGGGCCTGGCCAAGCACAACGGCCCGCTGCGCCGCCCCGCCCCCTACATCGCCGAATACGACCGGCTGCACCCGCTGGAACTCTCCACCCATGCGAGCGCGGAGGCGCAGGTGGCGGCGCTGGCCGACGACATCGCCTACAACAACCACGACCTCGATGACGGCGTGCGCGCCGGCCTGTTCACGCTGGAGGAGGCCACGGCGCTGCCGCTGGTGGGCGAGGCCCATGAGGCCGCGCGGCGCGCCAACCCCGACCTGCCGCGCGACCGCGCGACCGGGGAGGTGGTGCGCCGCGTCATCAACGCCATGGTGAACGACACGGTGGCCGAGGCGCGGCGCCGCATCGCCGCGCTCGGCCCCCGTTCCGCCGACGACATCCGCGCGCATGACCGCCCGGTGGTGGCGTTCAGCGATGCGATGATGGAGGCGAACAACGAACTGCGCGCCTTCCTGTTCCAGCGCATGTACCGCCACTGGCGCGTCAACCGCACGACGCAGAAATGCAAGCGGGCGCTCCAGATGATGTTCAGCCTGCTGCATGGCGAGCCGCGCCAGCTTCCCCCCTGGTGGCAGGCCCGTGCGGGGGAGGCCGGCAGCACCGCCGCCGCCCGCGCGGTCTGTGACTACCTGGCCGGCATGACGGACCGCTTCGCTCTCGAGGAGCACAGGCGGATGACCGACCCGACCATCCCGGGCTGAGGCCCGAATCCCCGTTTCCCTGGAAGACACGACATGACCGCCCCGTCCGACCTTTTCGCCGTCATGCGCGCGCATGTCGTCGCCGCGCTCCGCGCCATCCTGCCCGACCTGCCGGAGGAGGCGACGGCGCGCGTGCTGGTCGAGCCTCCGCGGGAAGCCGCGCATGGCGACATGGCGACGAATGCCGCGATGGTGGTGGCGAAGCTGGCCCGGATGCCGCCCCCCAAGCTTGCTGCCCAGCTGGCCGAACGGCTGGCCGCGCTGCCGATGGTGGAAGGCGCGGCGCCGGCGGGGCCGGGCTTCGTCAACCTCAAGCTGCGCGACGCCTTCCTGCGGGACCTGCTGCCGGTGGTGCTGCGCACGGGCGAGGCCTATGGCGACAGCGGCCTGGGGCAGGGGGTGCGGGTGAACGTGGAATACGTCTCCGCCAACCCGACCGGCCCGATGCATGTCGGCCATTGCCGCGGCGCCGTGGTGGGCGACGCGCTGGCGCTGCTGCTGCGCAAGGCGGGCTTCGACGTGACGCGGGAATACTACGTCAACGACGCCGGCGCGCAGGTGCTCGCCCTCGCCTATGCAGCCTATTGGCGCTACCTCCAGGCGCTCGGCACGACGATGACCGAGGAGGACTACGCGCAGTCCATCCCCGGCGGGCTGCAGTACCGGGGCGAGTACCTGATCCCCGTCGGCGCGGCGCTGCGCCAGATCTTCAAGGACAGCCTGGCGGAGCCGGGGGCGATGCCGGCGGGCGCGTCCCACTGGCTCGACACCGTGCGGGACTTCACCGTCACCGCCATGATGTCCGCCATCCGGGAGGACCTCGTCGCGCTCGGCGTGCGGCACGATGTCTTCGTGAGCGAGCGGGAGGTGGTGGCCGAGGGCTGGCTCGGGAAGGCGGAAGCCGCGCTGGCCGCGAAGGACCTGATCTACCGCGGCGTGCTGGAGCCGCCCAAGGGCAAGACGCCGGAGGACTGGGAGCCGCGGGAGCAGACGCTGTTCCGCGCGACGCGGTTCGGCGACGACGTGGACCGGCCGCTGCGCAAGTCCGACGGCTCCGGCACCTATTTCGCGAATGACGTGGCCAACCACCTGGCGAAGATCGAACGCGGATTTCCCCAGCTGGTGCAGGTCTGGGGCGCGGATCACGGCGGCTATGTGAAGCGGATGCAGGCCGCGGTCGCGGCACTGTCGGACCGGCAGGTCACGCTCGACGTCGTGCTGACGCAGATCGTGCATGTGATGAAGAACGGCGAGCCGGTGCGGATGAGCAAGCGCGCCGGCACCTATGTGACGCTGCGCGACCTGATCGACGAGGTGGGGCGCGACGCCGTGCGCTTCACCATGCTGACGCGCAAGGCAGACGCGCAGATGGAATTCGACCTCGACAAGGTGGTGGAGCAGTCGCGCGACAACCCGGTCTTCTACGTCCAGTACGCCCATGCCCGCTGCCGCAGCGTGCTCCGCAAGGCCGGCGACCCGACCCTGGCGGAGTTGGCAGGGGCGCCGCTCGACCTGCTGGCGGACACGGCCGAGCTGGCCCTGATCCGGCGCATGGCCGGCTGGCCGCGCACCGTGGAAGCTGCGGCGATGGCGCGGGAGCCGCACCGAATCGCGTTTTTTCTCCAAGACTTGGCCGCCGACTTTCATGTATTATGGAACAAGGGGGATGCGGACACGACGCTGCGGTTCATCCGTCCGGATGACCCGGCGGCGACGCGGGCGCGGCTTGCGCTCGTCGCCGCCACGGCGGTGGTGCTGCGATCCGGCCTCGCGGTGATGGGGGTGGACCCCGTCGAGGAGATGCGATGACCGGGATGCGATTCGAGCGATGAGCGACGCGGTGGTCCCGAGCTACCGCGTCCACCGGGAAGCCTCCCGCATGCCGTGGCGGATGCTGGCGGCAGCCGGGGGAATCGTGGCGGTGGCGGCCGCGGGCGCGGCCGGCTGGTGGGCGGTGGGCAAGATCGGTGCCCGCAGCGTGCCGGTGATCGAGGCCGACCCTAGGCCCTTCAAGGTGCGCCCCGCCGATGCGGGCGGCCTGCGCGTGCCGAACCAGAACGAACTCGTCCTGGAACGCGCCGGCCAGCGCCCGCAGACCCCGGCGCAGGCCGGCCGGCCGGCCACGCTCGCCCCGCCTGCCGAGACCCCGAACATCGACGGGCTGCGCGCCGCCGTCGCCCCGCCACCCGCACCGCGCCCGGCACCGCCGCCCCAGGCCGCCGCACCCGCCCCGGCCGCGGCGCCGCCCGCCCAGGTTGCGGCGCCGCAACCGGCCGCACCTGCCGCGCAGCCCGCCGCCGCGCCGGCCGCGCGCCCGGTCCCGACCACCGGGCGGGTCCAGGTGCAGCTCGGCGCCCTCGGCAGCGAGGAAGCGGCCCGCGCCGAATGGGACCGCCTCTCGCGCCGTGCGCCGGAGCTGTTCCAGGGCCGCCAGCCCGTCGTCATGCGGCTGGAGCGCGAGGGGCAGGCGCCGTTGTTCCGCCTCCGCACCTCGGGCCTGCCCGACCAGGACGCGGCCGCGCAGTTCTGCGAGCAGGTGCGCGCCCGCGGCGGCGCCTGCGTGCCGGTCCGGTGAGCCGTCCGGCGATGGCCGCCGCGCGGCCCATGGGGGATTGAGGCGCATGGCAGCCCCTCCGCTCGCCGCCGTGGTCGGCGTATCAGGCACCGCCCTGACCGCGGAGGAGGCGGCGCTGTTCCGGCGCTGCCGTCCGCTCGGCGCCATCCTGTTCCGCCGCAATGTCGAAAGCCCCGCGCAGCTCTGCGCGCTGACCGCCGCGCTGCGGGAGGAACTGGGCGGGGACGCGCCCATCCTGGTGGACCAGGAAGGCGGCCGGGTCGCCCGGCTGCGCCCGCCCCATTGGGCCGAGCACCCGGTCCCCGCCGCCTTCGAAGGGTTGGATTCCGTGGCAGCGGAGGCGAATGCCGCCCTTCTCGGCACCGCCTGCGCGGAAGCGGGGCTCGACGTGGTCTGCGCGCCGCTGCTCGATCTGCGCCTGCCCGGGGCGCATGAGGTGATCGGCGACCGCGCCTTCTCCGCCGCCCCGGCCGAGGTGGCGCGGCTGGGCGCGGCCTGGGTGCGCGGCCTGCACGCGGCGGGCTGCATCCCGGTGATCAAGCACATCCCCGGCCATGGCCGGGCGCTGGTCGACAGCCATGAGAGCCTGCCGCGCGTCGAGGCCGGGGCGGCGGAACTGGCGGCGGACATCGCGCCGTTCCGCGACCTCGCGGCATCCGGTGCCTGGGCGATGACGGCGCATATCCTCTATGCCGCCTGGGACGCATCCCGCCCCGCGACCCTGTCGCCCACCGTGATCGGCGAGGTGATCCGGGGCGAGATCGGCTTCGATGGAGTGCTGGTGTCCGACGACCTGGCGATGGGGGCGGTGGCAGGGCTGGGCGGGGACCTGGCCGGCGCCGCGATCTCGGCGGGGTGCGACCTGGTGCTGCACTGCACCGGCCGGATCGAGGAGACGGCCGCGGTGCTGGGCGCCTGCCCGGTCCTGTCGGACCGCGCGGCAGGGAGGGTGGCTGCGGCGCGGGCGGCGATGCTGGCGGCGCGGCGGCGACTCGACCCGGGTGCCCTCCTCGCGCTGCGGGAGTCCGCGCTGGCGGCGACCGCGTGAGGGCCGGGCGGGGCCTCGCCCTGCGGCGTGGGAGGGGGTAAGGGCGGGCGATGACAGCGCCCTTCCTGGCCGAGATCGCCGCCGTCGCCATCGCCGCGATCCTCGCCATCACCCTGCACGAGGCCGCGCATGGCTATGCGGCGCGGGCGCTCGGCGACGACACGGCGGCGCGGCTCGGCCGCGTCAGCCTCAACCCGCTGCGGCATGTGGACCCGGTGGGGACGCTGCTGCTGCCTGGGCTGCTGCTGGCGAGCCAGTTGCTGACGATGGGGCGGGTGGAGGCGATGTTCGGCTGGGCCAAGCCGGTGCCGGTGGATATCTGGCGGCTGCGGAATCCGCGCTGGGGGATGGTGCTGGTGGCGGCCGCGGGGCCGGCGGTCAACTTCGCCCTTGCCTGGGCCTTCGGCCTCTCGGCCCATGGGGTGATCGCATCGGTCGATTCGCTGCCTGGGGGCTGGGCGGAATGGCTGCTGCGCCTGGCGGCCCTGAGCATGTCTTTCAACGTCCTGCTGGCGTGCTTCAACCTGCTGCCGATCCCGCCGCTCGACGGCGGGCGCATCCTGGTCGGCGTCCTGCCGGCGCCGGCGGCGCGGCTGGTAGCGCGCACCGAACGCTTCGGGCTGCTGCTGGTGATCGGCCTCATCTTCCTCGTGCCCTACGTCATTCCGGGCGCCGATCCGCTCGGCTGGCTCCAGCGCGAGGTGGCGGCGCCGATCGTGCGGCTGATGTTCCTCCTCTCCGGCCATGGGGGCTGACCGATGACCGAGCCGGTGCTGCACCTGCGGCTGGACGGCTACGAGGGGCCGCTCGACCTGCTGCTGGAACTGTCGCGCAGCCAGAAGGTCGATCTCGGCCGCATCTCCATCGTCGCGCTGGTGGACCAGTACCTGGCGGTGATCGAGCAGGCGCGCGGCCTGCGGCTGGAAATCCAGGCGGACTGGCTGGTCACCGCCGCCTGGCTCGCCTGGCTGAAGTCCCGCCTGCTGCTGCCGAGGGAGGAGACGGCGGCCGACGACCCGGAGGCACTGGCCGAACGCCTGACCGACCGCCTGGCCGAGCTGGAGCGGATGCGCGCCGGCGCCGCCTGGCTTGCCGCGCGCCCGCAGCTTGGCCGCGACGTCTTCCCCCGCGGCGCGCCGGAAAGCCTGAGGGTGGAGGACCGTTCGGGCCTGCGCGCCGACCTTCCCGCGCTGTGCCAGGCCTATGTCGCGGCGCGGCGGCGGGCCCTGGCGCGGCGGCCCTACCGGCCGAAGCCCCGCCGGCTCTGGACCGTGCAGGACGCGATCGGGCGGATGCAGCGGGCGCTGGGGGAGATGCCGAGCTGGGCGGTGCTGCAACGCTTCCTGCCGGAGGGCGAGGTGCTGGGCGCGCTCGATGCCGTGGAACGCCGCGCGGCCCTTGCCAGCACGCTCGTCGCGGGGTTGGAGATGGCGCGGGGCGGTGCGCTGGAACTGCGGCAGGACCGGGCCTTCGGCCCCATCCTGCTGCGCCGCGGCGAAGCCCGCGAGGAGCTTCCGGATGCCCGCGTCGCCTGAACCGCCCGACACGGGGGAGCCGGAGGAGGGCGCCGCGCCGCCCGCCAAGGCGGCGGAGGTGACGCCGGAGGCGCTCCGCATCGCCGAGGCGCTGCTGTTTGCCTCCGACCGGCCGGTGCAGCCCGCGCGGCTTCAGGCGGTGCTGCCGCAGGGGCAGGAGGCTGCGGCGGTGCTCGCGGCGCTGGGTGGCCACCTGGTGGGCCGCGGCGTGGTGCTGGCCGAGGTCGCGGGCGGGGTCGCGCTGCGCACCGCGCCCGACCTGGCGCCCGCGCTGACGCGGGTGGTGGAGGTGCCGCGCCGCCTGCCCCGCGCGGCGATGGAGGCGCTGGCCGTGATCGCCTGGCACCAGCCCGTGACCCGCGCCGAGATCGAGGAGATACGCGGCGCCGGCCTGTCGCAGGCGACGCTCGAATCGCTGCTGGAACAGGGGCTGGTCGCGCCGAAGGGCCACCGGGAGGTGCCGGGCCGACCCACGCTTTGGGGCACCACGCCGCGCTTCCTGGAGCAGTTCGGCCTCGCCTCGCTGCGCGACCTGCCGAAGCGGGAGGAGCTGGTGAGCGCGGAGGCCGCGGCGCCGCTGCTCTCCGCCATGGAGGCGCCGGCCGAGTCGGAGAGTGACGGGGCCGCGGAGGCCGACCCGCCGCCCCCCGACGCGCCGCCGGGGGCACGGGAAAGTTGAGCATCCGCTTCGAAGCGATCCGCCATGCCTATCCCGAACGGGGCGAGGTGCTGCGCGGGCTGGACCTGGATGTCGGCGCGGGGGAGATCCTGTGCCTGCTCGGCCCCTCGGGCTGCGGCAAGACCACGCTGCTGCGGCTGGCGGCGGGGCTGGAGCCGCTGCAGCACGGGCGCATCACGCTGGGCGGGGCGCTGATCGCGGAGCCGGGGCGGGAGACGCCGCCAGAGGGGCGCGGCGTCGGCTTCGTCTTCCAGGACTACGCGCTGTTCCCGCACCTGACGGTGGAGGAGAACGTGGCCTTCGGCCTGCGCATGGTGCCGCGGGGGCAGCGCAAGTGGCGGATCATGGATGCGCTGGCCCGCGTCGGGCTCGAAGCCTACGCGACCGCCTGGCCGCACATGCTGTCCGGCGGGCAGCAGCAGCGCGTGGCGCTGGCCCGCGCGCTGGCGCCGCGCCCGGCGGTGCTGCTGCTGGACGAGGCCTTCGCCAGCCTCGACGCCCGGCTGCGGGAACAGGTGCGCGACGACACGCTGCATGTCCTCCAGGCCGCGGGGATCGCCACGCTGATCGTCACCCACGATGCGGAGGAGGCGATGTTCATGGCCGACCGCATCGCGCTGATGAATCTCGGCCGCATCGAGCAGCTCGGCACGCCGGCCGAGCTCTACCTCTCCCCCGCCTCGCGCTTCGTCGCGACCTTCCTGGGCGAGGTGAACCGCCTGCCGGCGCGGCTCGCGGCGGGGCGGGTGGAGACGCCGATCGGCCCCGTCGCCCTCGGCAACCGCAGCCCGGGACCGGGGCTGGCGGCCGAGGAGGGCGCCCCGGCCGAGGTGCTGCTGCGCCCCGAGGGCCTGCGCGTGCTGGACGCCGGCGCGCCGGGCGCGACGCCGGCCGAGGTGGAAGCCTGCCGGCTGCTGGGGGCGACCACCCTCGTCCACCTGGCGGTGGCGGATGGGCAGGGGGGTCTGCTGCACCTCCATGCCCGCCTGCCGCCGGGCACCTGGCTGACGCGGGGGGAGAGGGTCGGGGTCGCGATGGATACCGAACGGGCCTTCGTATTCCCGCCGGACGCTCCCTAGATACGGCTTGTCGGGCGGCGCGCATTGGCGGCGCGCGGCGATCCTGCTAACGGAAGCGCCCCGCATCCCGGATCGGCGTCCGGGGCTGGGGAAGGGGACACATGCTCGGTCTGGACTGGTCGGAGCTTGCGTTGATCGCGGTGGTCGCGGTGGTCGTCATCGGCCCCAAGGACCTGCCCGACGCCGTGCGCGGCATCGCCAAGGGCATCCAGAAGCTGCGCCGCATGGCCGGCGAATTCCAGGGCCATGTGGACGAGGTGGTGCGCGAGGCCAAGCTCGAGGATGTGCGGAACCAGATCAACGAGATCCGCAGCTTCGACTTCCGCAGCGTGGTCGAGAAGGAGATCGACAAGGATGGGTCGATCCGCAAGACCTTCGCCGAGGATCCGATCGGCAACCCGCTGAAGGATGCCTGGGACGCGAAGCCTGCCACCGGCGCCGCGGTGACGCCGCCGCCCGCGGGTGACGCCATCGGGGCCGCGCCGCCTCCGCCGCCCGCCGCGCCGGCCTTCATCCCGCCCGGCACGCTTCCGCCGCTGCCCGTGGCAAGCCCGCCGCCCCCGGCCGCCGAGGCGCCGCCGCCGCCCGCCTTCGTCCCGCCGCCGGCCGCGACCCCGCCGGCGCCGCCCGCCGGCACCAAGATCTGACCAGCCGAGTGCCATTGGGGGCCGCCGCCGTGCCGCGTGACGAGAACGACACGATCGACGACAAGCCGATGCCGCTGATCGAGCACCTGATGGAGCTGCGCACGCGGCTTCTCTGGTCGATCGGCGCCTTCATCATCGCCTTCGCGGTCTGCTACTACTTCTCGCGCCAGATCTACGGCTTCCTCGCCGCCCCGCTGGCCGACATCCTGCATTCGCAAAGCGGGCAGGAGCGGCGGATGATCTTCACCGCGCTCTACGAGGCCTTCTTCACCTACCTGAAGGTCGCCTTCTTCGGCGCCACCTTCTTCAGCTTCCCGATGTGGGCGACGCAGCTCTGGCTGTTCATCGCGCCGGGGCTGTACCGAAGCGAGAAGCGGGCCATCACGCCCTTCCTCGTCGCCTCGCCCTTCCTGTTCGTCGCGGGGGCGGCGCTGGCCTACTACTTCATCTTCCCGCTCGCCTGGAAGTTCTTCATCAGCTTCGAGACGCCGTCGGACGGCACCACGGTGGCCATCCAGCTGGAGGCGAAGGTCAGCGAATACCTCTCGCTCGTCATGCACATGATCCTGGCCTTCGGCATCGCCTTCCAGCTGCCGGTGCTGCTGACGCTGATGGCGCGGGTCGGCATCGTCAGCGTGGAGACGCTGAAGAAGGGCCGGCGCTACGCCATCGTCATCATGTTCGTGGTGGCCGCGGTCATCACGCCGCCCGACATCATCAGCCAGATCGGCCTCGCGATCCCGCTGATCCTGCTCTACGAGATCTCCATCATCACCGCGTCCTGGATGCTCCGCGGGCAGAAGAAGGAAGGGCAGCAGGGAAGCTGAGGAGCCGGCGACTTCCGGCGCCGCCGGGCGTTGGACGGAAGTTGCGGGAATCGGATATCCTCCCTCCATGACGTCCTTCGGCTTCATGACCGGGCCTCCTGGCTTTCCTGCCGGACGGGACGTGAGTCCGCCGCCGGACCAGGACGACCCCTTCGAGATGGCCAACCTGCACCCGCGTTCGACCGGGCTTCCCATGACCGTGTGGGTTTCGCCGCGCGGCAATGCGCGCCACGATGCGCGGGTGAAGGTGTCCCGGCAGGGTGGCGACCGCATGGTGATCGAGGACGCGGCCGTGGTCGCGATCCGGCCGGAGCCGACGCTTCTCGCAGGCCATCTCGACCCGCAGGACCTGGGCGCCGTTCGTGCCTGGATCCTGCTGAACCAGGCGGCCCTCATCGCCTATTGGGATGGCGAGCTGGACACGGTCGAGCTGGTCATGAGGCTGCAAAGGGTCTGACGCCCGGCCGCGCTTGACGGCCCGCGAAACCTTCCCTAGCCCCGCCCGCGAGCTATTCGGACAGGGCTGCATCCATATGCACGACATCAGGGCGCTGCGCGCCGATCCGGCCGGTTTCGACGCGGCGCTGGCGCGGCGCGGCATGGCGCCGGCGGCGGCCGAGGCGCTGCGCCTCGACGACCTGCGGGTCGAGGCGGTGCGCGTCACCCAGGCTGCCCAGACCACCCGCAACGAACTCTCCCGCCGCATCGGCGCCGCGATGAAGGCCGGCGACACGGCGGAGGCGGAGCGGCTGAAAGCCGAGGTCAAGGCGGCGATGGACGCTGCGGCCGCCGCGACCCCGGACGCGCATGAGGCGGCGCGCGACAGCTTCCTCGCCACCCTGCCCAACATGCTGGATGCCGAGGTGCCGGACGGCCGGGACGAGACGGCCAATGTCGTGCAGCATGTCCACGGCAAGCCGAAGGCGTTCGACTTCGCGCCGCGGCAGCATTTCGAGATCGGCGAGTCGCTCGGCCTCATGGATTTCGCGGTCGCCGCCAAGCTGGCCGGCAGCCGCTTCACCGTCCTGCGCGGCGCGCTGGCGCGGCTGGAACGCGCGCTCGGCCAGTGGATGCTGGACCTGCACACCGGGGAACACGGCTACACCGAATGCGCCGTGCCGCTGCTGGTGAACGACGCGACGATGCATGGCACCGGCCAGTTGCCGAAATTCGGCGAGGACCTGTTCCGCACCACCGATGGCCGCTGGCTGATCCCGACCGCCGAGGTGCCGCTGACCAACTTCGCACGCGGCGCGATTCTCGACGCGGCTGCCCTGCCGATCCGGCTGACCGCACTGACCCCCTGCTTCCGCAGCGAGGCGGGGTCCGCCGGGCGGGACACGCGCGGCATGCTGCGGCAGCACCAGTTCGCGAAGGTGGAGTTGGTCTCCATCACCGCGCCGTCGCAATCCGCCGACGAGCATGAGCGGATGACGCGCTGCGCGGAGCGGGTGTTGACCGAACTCGGCCTCGCCTGGCGCCGCGTGCTGCTGTGCAGCGGCGACACCGGCTTCGGCGCCGCGAAGACCTATGACCTGGAGGTGTGGCTGCCCGGCCAGGGCGCCTGGCGCGAGATCTCCTCCTGCTCCAACTGCCGGGACTTCCAGGGGCGGCGGATGGACGCGCGATTCAAGGCGGCGGGCGCGAAGGGGACCGACTTCGTCCACACGCTCAATGGCAGCGGTGTCGCGGTGGGACGTGCCCTGATCGCGGTGCTGGAGACCCACCAGGAAGCCGATGGTTCGGTGACCGTGCCGGAGGTCCTGAGGCCCTGGATGGGCGGCATGTCCCGCATCGGGGCGGCCGGCTGAGGCCCGCCGGGCAGAGAGGGGCGCCCGCGACGGGCGCCCCTGCCGTCAGGCCAGCGGCGCCGGGGTCGGGCCCGCAAGGATCGCATCGGCGCGCATCAGCAGCACGCCGAGCACGAAGCTGAAGCCGAGGGTCGCCATCGGCCGGCCGATCATCCAGCCGACCAAGGCGAGCGCCGTGACGAGAGCCATCGAGACCCAGAGATGGCGCTCGGCCAGGCCCCAGGCGAGACCGATCGGCGCGAGCGCCGCGGAGAACAGGCTTTTCACCGGGATTTCCTTCATGGACGGGGCGGGGGCCCCTTCGCCCCGGTGCGGGGCGCACGGACGCGCGCGGCAGCAACCTGCGCAGGCCGCTCGCCGGGATGCAACATATTCCGCGTGGGGCTGCCGGCGAAAGGGAGCAACCCGGAGCCCGCTACCCGCTGCGGGCCGGCGCATGTCCCGGGCCCGGCTCGTCGCCGGCACCCGGGCGTCGCGGGCTACATGTTCTCCGCGTGCGTGCCCTGCTCCGCCGGGCGGTCGCGTTCGCCAAGCCACATCATCACATAGGAACCGAAGGACACCAGCGCGCAGGCCCAGAGATCGTGCCCAGTGAGGTCGGCCCCGAGGCCCGCGGCGAAGCTGATGGCGATGGCGAGCCAGGGATGCGCATGGGCCTGGCGGAACAACATCGCGAAGGGGGCGAGCGTCAGGTTCGTGATGGCGGTCATGGGGATTTCCTTGTGCCGTCACGCTGCCCGGACCCGATGCCGGACATGGCGTGGCACGCGGGCCCATGGCTCACGAATTCGCGAGGCGATGCAAGCGGCGCAGTTGTTTGCGACCGCGAATTCATCCAGCCGTCAGGCCGCCGGCAAGGAAGCCGGCCGCCCGCCTGCTTCAGGCAGCGATGCGCACGCCGAGGCGCCCCGCCATCTCCTGCACGAATTGCCAGGCGACACGGCCCGACCGTCCGCCGCGCGTCACGCTCCATTCCACGGCGGCGCGCCGCAGCTCCTCCGCCCCGATCGGAAGGTCGAAATGGGCGGCATAGCCCTCGATCATCGCGAAGAAGGTGTCCTGGTCGCAGTTGTGGAAGCCGATCCAGAGCCCGAAGCGGTCCGACAGGGAGACCTTCTCCTCCACCGCCTCGCCGGGGTTAATGGAGGTGCTGCGCTCGTTCTCGATCATGTCGCGCGGCATCAGGTGGCGGCGGTTCGAGGTGGCGTAGAACAGGACGTTGGGCGGCCTTCCCTCGATCCCGCCGTCGAGCACCGACTTCAACGCCTTGTAGTCCGCGTCCTCGCGCTCGAAGGACAGGTCGTCGCAGAAGACCAGGCAGCGGCGGTCCTCCGCCCGGAGGATGTTCAGCAGATCCGGCAGGGTGCGGATGTCCTCGCGGTGGATCTCGATGAGGGCGAGGCTGCCGGGCGCCTCGGCGTTGGCTTCGGCATGGGCGGCCTTCACCAGCGACGACTTGCCCATGCCCCGCGCGCCCCAGAGCATCGCGTTGTTGGCCGGCAGGCCGCGCGCGAAGCGCAGCGTGTTCTCGAGCAGGATGGCCTTCTGCCGCTCCACCCCCTGCAGCAGCACCATCTCCACCGCCGAGACCCTGCGCACGGGCGCCAGCCGCGGCGCCGGCAGCGGGTGCCAGACGAAGGCGTCCGCGGCGCCGAGATCGGGCTTCGGCGGCACGGGCGGGGCCAGCCGCTCCAGCGCCTCGGCGATGCGGGTCAGCATGGGCAGCAGGGCATGGGCGTCGGTCAAGGCCGTGGGTCCGGGGGATATATTGACGGGAAGGGGCCGACAGTTAGGTTGCGCGCCGCGCCCCTGGCAACCCCGCCGGGCAGGACGGAAGCCGGACCGACCTCATCATGTTCATCTCTCCCGCCTATGCCCAGGATGCCGCAGGCGGCACCGGGGCGGTGATCATGCAGCTGCTGCCGCTGCTGCTGATCTTCGCGGTGTTCTACTTCCTGCTGATCCGCCCGCAGCAGAAGAAGATGAAGGACCACCGCGCCATGCTCCAGGCGCTGAAGCGCAACGACAAGGTCATCACCGCAGGCGGCATCGTCGCCACCGTGACCAAGGTGCGCGACGACAGCGACGAGGTGGAGGTGGAGATCGCGCCGGGCGTGCGCGTCACCGTCGTGCGCGGCACGATCGGCAGCGTGGTGAAGCCGCCCGAGGCGGCGAACGACGCGGCGAAGGCCTGACCACCCGCGGCACCGCCCGTGCCGGCCGTGTCGCCACGGCCGGCACGGGCGCCCGCCTTCAGGCGGCCTGGCCGGACTTCAGCCCGCCCTGCTGGAGGAGGCTGTCCACCACGTCCCAATCGACGAGCTTGTTCAGGAAGTTGTCGAGGTAGTTCGGGCGCACGTTGCGGAAGTCCAGGTAGTAGGCGTGTTCCCACACGTCGCAGCCGAGGATCGGCGTGCCCTCGCCGGTCGAGATCGGGTTGGCGCCGTTCGGGGTCTTGGTGACGGCGAGCTTGCCGTCCGCCTTGACGATCAGCCAGGCCCAGCCGGAGCCGAACTGCGTCACGCCCGCCTGCTTGAACGCGTCCTTGAAGGCCTGCAGGCCGCCCAGGTCGCTGTCGATCTTCGCGGCCAGCGCCGCCGGCAGCCTGTCCCCGCCGCCCTTCGGCGACATCACCTGCCAGAACAGCAGGTGGTTCCAGTGCTGGCCGGCCTGGTTCAGCACGGGCAGGCCGTCGGCGCCCTGCCGTCCGGCATCGGCCACGATCTGCTCCAGCGTCTTGCCGGCGAGGCCCTTGGATTCGACCAGGCCGTTCAGCGCCGTGACATAGGCGTTGTGGTGCTTGCCGTGGTGGAGTTCGAGCGTCTCCTGGCACATGCCCTGGCCCGCGAGGGCATTGGTGGAATAGGGAAGGGGCGGCAGGCTGAAGGGCATGGATCTCTCCCGTTTGGCAGTTCGTTGCCGCGGTTGACCTAGGACCGGCGGCAGGGGGCGTCAACCGCGCAGCGGTGCTTGCGCCTGGCGCGCCGGGCGGTCATCTGCCGGGGGATGCCAGACGCCCCCGACGCCCAGCCCGACCTTGCCGGATTCGTGCGCCGGCACGACCCGGACCGCTTCCTCTGCACCCTGTTCGCGCCCGCGCCGCGGCGGCCGGCGCTGTTCGCGCTGCTCGCCTACAACCACGAGATCGCCCGCGCCCGAGAGGCGGCGACGAACCCCATCGCGGCCCTGATCCGCCTGCAATGGTGGCGCGAGGCGGTGGAGGAGGCCGCCGAGGGCAGGCCGGCGCGGCGGCACGAGGTGGCGGGGCCGCTGCATGCCGCCCTTGCCTCCGGCGCGCTCGACCCGCGGGACCTGCTGGCCCTGGCCGATGCGCGGGAGATGGAGATGGAGGAAGGCGGCATGCCGACGCGCGGCGCCTTCGGCGCCTATCTCCGCGCCACCGCGGGCGGCCTGGCGACGGCGATGGGCCGCGCGCTCGGCGTCGAGGGGGCCGCGCTGCCGGCGTTGCAGCGCATCGGCGCCTGCTACGGGCTGGCGGGGGTGCTGCGCAGCCTTCCCGCCCATGCCGCACAGGGGCGCTGCCTGCTGCCGCGCGATGCGCTGGAGGAAGCCGGGCTGTCGGCCGAGGCGGTGGTGACGGAGCCAGCCCGCGCCGCGCCGCTCCGCCGCGCGCTGGCCGAGGAGGGGGGCGCGATGCTGCGGGCGGCGCTGGAGGTGGTGCTGCCGCGGGCCGCACTCCCGGTCGCGCTGTCCGCGGTGCTGGCCCGGCGCGACCTGGCGCGGCTGGCGGCGGGGCGGGAAGTGCCTGCGCCGCGCGGCCTTGGCGACCGCCTGGCGGTCACCTGGGCGGGGCTGCGCGGGCGCGTCTGACCATGCCATCCTGCCGCGAAACGGGAGGACCAGCACCATGATGCCGAAGCGCCGCCACCTTTTCCTCGCCAGCCTCGCCCTGCCGGCCGGGGCGTGGGCGCAGGTCGCGACCTCCGCCGCCGGGATGCCGCCCATCTATGCCGCGGGCGCGGTCAAGCACGCGGTCGAGGAACTGCGGGAGGGGCTGCGCGCGGCGGGGCGGCCGGTGCCGGATGCGCTCTACGACACGGTCGGCGCGCTGCGCGACCGCATCCTGGGTGGCGACCGCCCGGCCGTGACGCTGCTTTCGGCCGAGGCCGTCGCGGTGATCGCGGCGCGGGGGATCGTGCCGGCGGACGGCATCGCGGAGGTCGGGCGCACCGGGGTCGGGCTCGCCGCGCCGGCGGGCCGGGCGGCGCCGGACATCGCGACGCCGGAGGCCTTCCGCGCGGCGCTGCTGGCCGCCGACAGCATCGCCTTCGCCGATCCGGCGCGCGGCGCGACAGCGGGGCGGCACGTCCAGGCGGTGCTGGAGCGCATGGGCCTGCTCGACCAGCTTCGGCCGAAGCTGCGCCTGGTGCCCTTCGGGGTGGAGGGCATCAACATGATCGCCCGCGGCGAGGTGGCGCTGGCCTTCAGCCAGGCGACCGAGATCATCGACCGGCCGGGCGTGCAGCTTGTGGGCCTGCTGCCCGATGCGCTGCAGCTCTGGACCGTCTACCGCGCTGCCGTGATCCGGGATGGGGAGGAGGCGCGGGCGCTGATGGCGCTGTTCGGCTCGGACGCTGCGCGGGCTGCCTTCGCGAAGATCGGCTTCCGGCCGGCCTGAGGGCCGCCGCCCCCGCATAGCGCAGGGGCGGCGGTGGTCACAGGATGAAGTCCGCGGCCCGCAGGGCGAAGGTGCCGGCCAGCTCGATCTCCGCATCCACGGTGCCGTCGCCCGAGAAGGAGGACGTGCCGGCGGCGTCCATCTGCAGGATCGTCCGCCCGTCCGCGACCGTGTAGCGCAGCTGCGGCGGGCCCGCGGCCCCGGCCGTGCCGGTGAACTCCGCCGTGCCGATGAAGCGAAACGTGTCATCCACCGAGAAGGCGCGCCGCCCGAACCGGAGCGCGGCCGACAGGTCGATCACGTCCTCGCCCTGCTGGAAATCGAGGATCACATCCCGCTCCCCCGGACCGATGCCGGTGCCGAGCCGCGTCTGGAAGGCGGCGCTGGGTGAGAAGGGGGCGAGCGAAACGCCGACCCCGAAGGCGAAGGCATCCGCGCCTGCATTGCCCGTGAAGACGTCGCCAAAGGCCAGCGTTTCCTGGAGGCGGTCGGGACCGCCGGTCCCGGTCAGCGCCACCGGCGCGGGCGGGGGCGGGACGGTGAAGGTCGCGACCTGCCGGACGCCGTTGGCGAACAGCTCCGCGCTGCTGCCGGGAAGGGCTTCGCCGTTCAGCGCGGCGCCCTCCACATAGAGGTTGCGGTCGGCATCGGCCGACCCGCCCCAGGCATCGTTGAGGAATTCCACCGTCACGCTGTGCTCGCCCGGCGCGAAGTCGCGCGAGATGTAGATCGTGTCGTAGCTGCCGTCGCGTCGTTCGGAACTCGCGGACAGGGGCGCGTCGAAGACCGGAACGCCATCCACCCGCACCACGTATTCGGCATTGCCGAGCCAGTCGTCCTGGCTGATCCGCAGCAGCAGCGTGCTGGCGCCGAGCCCGATGCCGCGGCCCGTGGACAGGGCCTCGCTGAAGCTCGCGACCTCCTGCGGGCCGGAGGTGAAAAGCGCGCGGGGCGTGTCGAACAGGGACTGGCCTTCGAAGCTGGCGCCCTCGACATAGAGGTTGCGGTCGGCCTCGGGGCCGCCGCCCCAGGCATCGTTGAGGAAGTCCACCGTCACCCGGTGGGCGCCCGGCGCGAAATCGCCGAGGACCGTGACCGTGTCGGCCTGGCCGAGGGAGCGCAGGGCCCCCGCCGTAAGCACGCCGCCGACCTGCACGCCGTCGATGCTGACGGTGTAGCGGGCATCGCCCTCGAAGGCGTCCTGGCTGATGCGGAGCACCACGGCATCGGGGCCGGAGCCGATGGTGACCTGCTGCGGCGGCCGGGGCCCTGCGCCGAAGGCGATGTCCTGCGCGCCGTCGGTGTAGAGCGCGAGCGCGGCGCCGGGGACCTCCACGCCGTTGTAGGACACCCCCTCGACATAGAGGTTGCGGTCCGCGCCGGCCGATCCGCTCCATGCGTCGTTCAGGAACTCCACCGTCAGCCGATGCGGGCCCGGGCCGAAATCGCCCCGCACGGTGATGCTGTCCTGCTGGCCGAACTGGCGTTCCGCACCCGCGGTCAGGATGCCATCGACCCGCACGCCGTCGACGCTGAGGGTGTATCTCGCATCGCCGCGCCAGTCATCCTGGCTCATCCGCAGCAGGATCGCGTCCGGGCCGGTGCCGATGGTCCGGGTCACGGGCACGGCATCGCGGAAGGTACCGATCACGCGGGTTCCCGCAGTGTAGAGCGTGACGCTGTCGTCGAGGAGGGGGCGGCCCTCGAAGCTTGCGCCCTCGACATGGAGGTTGCGGTCCGCGCCTGCCGATCCCCCCCAGGCATCGTTGAGGAAGGTGACTGCCACCTCATGCACCCCCGGCCCGAAATTTCCGGCCACCGTCACCGTGTCCGTCTCGCCGAGGGAGCGGAGCGCACCGGCAGGGAGCACGTCGCCCACCTGGCGGCCGTCGATGCTGACAGTGTAGCGGGCATCGCCGCGGTAGGCGTCCTGGCTGATCGCTAGCAGCACCTCATCCGGGCCGGAGCCAAGCCTCTGGTTCAATCGCATCCCCGCCTCCCCAAACTCGTCTTCTTTCCGTGCCAGGCGGGCCTCCCCGGGCAGGCATCGGCGTCAGGCCACGCGGCCGCGCGGGCGACGAGCACAGAACGAAGCCGGCGCCCATTCCGTTCCCGGGGCGGGATGCGGGCCTGCCGCGGCTCCAGGTTGCTGACGCGCCTTCCCGCCGGCTGCTAGGCTGGGGCATGGCTGCCAACGACTCGGAATTCATCGGCCCTGCGCGAGAGCGGAACCGGGACTTCGCGCGCGGCTGGAACGGCACGCCGGGGACGCTGCCCCGGGGCGGGATCACCTGGCCCGAGGAGGTGAAGATCCGCAAGGGCACGGTGCTGATCCGGATCGGCCATTCGCGTGACGACCGGGGCAACCCCATCCCCGACTGGGTCAACCTCACCTCGCCCTGGTGGATGGAGAGCGGGACCTTCCTCGAAATCGCCGCGCGGGGGGAGGATGCGGGCACCGGCATCGAGCAGATGGTGCGGATGAAGCTGGCCCTGACGCCGGATTTCGGCGTGGCCGACACGCTGTTCTGGGTGATCACGCGCGACAGGCTGCGGGCGTGGAACGGGCGGGCGCGGCCGGTGATGGAGGACCCCGACCCGAAGGTGCGGGAGAAGCAGGGGCGGCCCATGGCCTGGCTAGGCGGCTACGAGGTCGCGCAGAACTTCATCCCCGGCCTGCGCGACTTCGCGAAGTGGTGCCCGACCCAGCTCGCGCTCGACGCCTTCGGCGTGCTGCCGAAGATGCCGATCGGCGCCTACGCCACCATCCGCAAGGGCGGGTTCGGGCTGGTGAAGTGGCCCTGGCCAGGGTGAGCCATGCCGGCGGGCACCCCGCCCGCCGCGATCAGGCCCGCCTGCACTTCCGCACCGGCTCCGCCGCCACCACAGCGCCGTCCCGCGCCAGGATCGGGGCGAGGAACCGCCCGGTATGGCTTTCCGCCACCGCGGCCACCTCCTCCGGCGTGCCGGCGGCGACGATCCGCCCGCCGCCCTCGCCGCCTTCGGGGCCGAGGTCGAGGATCCAGTCCGCGGTCTTGATGACCTCCAGGTTGTGCTCGATCACCACCACCGTGTTGCCCTGCGCCACCAGCGCGTGCAGCACCTCGAGCAGCTTGCGCACATCCTCGAAGTGCAGCCCCGTCGTCGGCTCGTCGAGGATGTAGAGCGTGCGGCCGGTGGCGCGGCGCGACAATTCCTTCGAAAGCTTGATGCGCTGCGCCTCGCCGCCGCTCAGCGTCGTCGCCTGCTGGCCGAGATGGATGTAGCCGAGGCCGACATCGCGCAGCACCACGAGCTTGTCGCGGATGGCGGGCACGGCGGAGAAGAACTCCACCCCCTCGTCCACCGTCATGTCGAGCACGTCGGCGATGGACTTGCCGCGGAACTTCACCTCCAGCGTCTCGCGGTTGTAGCGCTTGCCCTTGCAGGTGTCGCAGGTGACGTAGACGTCGGGCAGGAAGTGCATCTCGATCTTCAGCACGCCGTCGCCGCAGCAAGCCTCGCAGCGGCCGCCCTTGACGTTGAAGCTGAAGCGGCCAGGGGCGTAGCCGCGCGCGCGGCTGTCCGGCAATTCGCTGAACCAGTCGCGGATGGGCGCGAAAAGCCCGGTGTAGGTCGCGGGGTTGGAGCGCGGGGTGCGGCCGATCGGCGACTGGTCGATGTCGATGATCTTGTCGAGATGCTCCAGCCCCTCGATCCGCTCATGCGTGGCGGGCACCTGGCCGCTGCCCATCAGGCGGCGGGACGCGGCCTTGTAGAGCGTCTCGATCACCAGCGTGGACTTGCCGCCGCCCGACACGCCGGCGACGCAGCAGAAGGTGCCGAGCGGGATCTCCGCGCTGACGTCCTTGAGGTTGTTCCCCCGCGCGCCGACGACGCGCAGCAGGCGCTTCGGGTCCGGCGGCCGGCGCCGGTCCGGCATCGGGATGCGGCGCGCGCCCGACAGGTACTGGCCGGTGATGCTGTCCGGGTGCTGCTCCACCTCGGCCGGCGTGCCCTGGGCGATCACCCGGCCGCCGCCCTTGCCGGCGGCGGGACCGATGTCGATCAGGTGGTCGGCGCTGCGGATCGCATCCTCGTCATGCTCCACCACCAGCACGGTGTTGCCGATGTCGCGCAGGCGCCGCAGCGTGGCGAGCAGGCGTTCGTTGTCGCGCTGGTGCAGCCCGATCGAGGGCTCGTCCAGCACGTAGAGCACGCCGGTCAGCCCGCTGCCGATCTGCGAGGCGAGCCTGATGCGCTGCGATTCCCCGCCGGACAGCGTGGCGGAGGACCGGCCGAGCGAGAGGTAGTCGAGCCCCACATCCACCAGGAACTGCAGCCGCTCCTCGATCTCGCGCAGGATGCGGCGCGCGATCTCGGCGCGCTGGGGCGTCAGCGTCGCCATCACCCCCGCGAACCAGTCCCGCGCCTTGCGGATGGACAGGGCGTTGACCTCGCCGATGTGGCGCGAGGCGACCTTCACGGAGAGGGATTCGGGCTTCAGCCGATGGCCGAGGCAGGCCGGGCAGGGGCGGTCGGCCTGGTAGCGCGACAGGTCCTCCCGCACCCAGGGATTGTCCGTCTCGCGGTAGCGGCGTTCGAGGTTGGGGATCACGCCCTCGAAGGACTTCTTCACGTCGTAGGCGCGCAGCCCGTCCTTGTATTTCAGCGTCACCACCTCGGCGCCCGTGCCGTGCAGGACCACCTGGCGGAAGGGCTTCGGCAGCTCGGCCCAGGGGGTGGTCATCGCCACCTTGAAGTGCCGCGCCAGGCTTTCCAGCGTCTGGTCGTAATAGGGCGAGGAAGCGCCGGCCCAGGGCTGGACCGCGCCATCCTTCAGCGACTTGCCATCATCGGGTACGACAAGCATCGGGTCGAAGAAGCTCTGGCTGCCGAGCCCGTCGCAGGTCGGGCAGGCGCCCTGCGGGCTGTTGAAGCTGAACAGCCGCGGCTCGATCTCCTCGATGGTGAAGCCGGAGACAGGGCACGCGAATTTCTGGCTGAAGACCGTGCGTTCGCCGCCATCGGCGTTCTCGGCGTAGGCGACGCCCTCGGCAAGGCCGAGCGCCGTCTCGAGGCTGTCGGCGATGCGGGATTGCGAGCCGTCGCGCACCACGATGCGGTCCACCACCACCTCGATGTCGTGCTTCAGCTTCTTGCTGAGCTCCGGCGCCTCGCTGATCTGGTAGAGCGTGCCATCCACCTTCACGCGCTCGAATCCGCGGCGCTGGTATTCGGCGAACTCCTTCTTGAACTCGCCCTTCTTCCCCTTCGCCACGGGGGCGAGCAGCAGCAGGCGCGTGCCTTCCGGCATGGCCATGATGCGGTCCACCATCTGGCTGACCGTCTGCGCCTCGATCGGCAGGCCTGTGGCGGGGGAATAGGGCACGCCGACGCGCGCCCAGAGCAGGCGCATGTAGTCGTGGATCTCGGTCACCGTGCCGACGGTGGAGCGCGGGTTGTGGCTGGTGGTCTTCTGCTCGATGGAGATGGCCGGCGACAGGCCCTCGATGCTGTCCACGTCCGGCTTCTGCATGAGCTGCAGGAATTGCCGCGCATAGGCGCTGAGGCTCTCGACATAGCGGCGCTGGCCCTCGGCGTAGATGGTGTCGAAGGCGAGCGACGACTTGCCGCTGCCCGACAGGCCGGTGACCACCGTCAGCGTGTCGCGCGGGATGTCGAGGTCGACGTTCTTGAGGTTGTGTTCCCGCGCGCCGCGGATGCGGATCAAGCCGGTCATGGGTCACCGATGCCGATGCAGCGGCGCCGTGCCCGGCCGGACGGCCCGGAACGACGTTCGCATTGTGTTCTGGGGGGTTCTACACCATATAGATGGGGCGGAAAGGGGATTCGGCAGGGGTCCCCGGCGCGGCCGGCACGCATGGCTGGCCTGCTTCGAGCCGGGCGGGTACATTCCGCCCGACAGATCAAGGGATGCGGCGCCATGGCCGGTGTGAACAAGGTGATCCTCGTCGGCCGGCTCGGCCGCGACCCGGAAGTGCGGAATTTCCAGAATGGCGGCCGGGTGGTGAACCTGCGACTTGCGACCTCCGAACGCTACAAGGACCGCGAGGGCAACATGCAGGAGCGGACCGAGTGGCATTCGGTCGCGATCTTCAACGAGAAGCTGGGCGAGATCGCGGAGAAATACCTGCGGAAGGGGTCCGAGGTCTATCTCGAAGGCCAGCTCGAGACCCGGAAGTGGCAGGACCAGTCCGGCCAGGACCGCTACACGACGGAGATCGTGCTGCGCCAGTATCGCGGGGAGATCGCGCTGCTCGGCGGCCGCGGCACGGGTGGCGAGATGGGCGGCGACCCGGGCGAGGGCGGCGGGAGCAGCTATGGCGGCGGGGGCGGTGGACGTTCCGGCGGCGGGCGCCCGGGAAGCTGGGAACCACAGGGCAATGGCGGTGGCGGTGGCCGTTCTTCGGGCGGCGGCCGCGCGCCGGCCAAGGCGGACCTCGACGACGACATCCCGTTCTGAGGCGCCCGGAGGGCGGCATGCCGGCCGCGGCTGGCGCGTTTGTGCGCGGGGCCGCGCGCGCCTATATTGCAGCGCAGGGAAGGGGGAATGGCCGTGTCCGCGGTGCCGGGGCATGGCCCCCCGATCCCCGCCGACCGGGGCGGGGCCGTGCGTGGCCTCCCGGCGCCCCGCCTGAAGCGAACTGCCCGCCCCGGTCCGATGCCGGGGACGCGATGAGGACCACGAGTTGAGCGACACCGCCCCGCCTGGCGACCCGAACGGCGCCGCCCCGCCGCCCTCCGACATCGCGCCTGTCGCGCTCGAGGAGGAGATGCGGCGGTCCTATCTCGACTATGCCATGTCGGTGATCGTCAGCCGCGCCCTGCCCGATGCGCGGGACGGGCTGAAGCCGGTCCATCGCCGCATCCTGTTCGCGATGAACGAGAACGGCTTCACGCCGGACAAGCCGCACCGCAAGTCGGCCCGCGTGGTGGGCGACGTGATGGGTAAGTACCACCCGCACGGCGACTCGGCGATCTACGACGCCATGGTGCGGATGGCGCAGCCCTTCTCCATGCGTATCCCGCTGATCGACGGGCAGGGCAATTTCGGCAGCATGGACGGCGACCCCGCCGCGGCCATGCGCTACACGGAGGCGCGGCTGGCCCGCGCCGCGGGCGCGCTGCTGGAGGGAATCGACGAGGACACGGTCGACTTCTCCCCCAACTACGACGAATCGGCCGAGGAGCCGAAGGTCCTTCCCGCCGCCTTCCCGAACCTGCTGGTCAACGGCGCGGGCGGCATCGCGGTGGGCATGGCGACCAACATCCCCACCCACAACCCGGGCGAGGTGATCGACGCGACGCTGAAGCTGATCGCGGAACCGGACACCAGCCTCGAAGACCTGATGCGGATCATCCCCGGGCCGGACTTCCCGACCGGCGGCCTGATCCTCGGTCGCGCCGGCATCCGATCCGCCTTCGAGACAGGGCGCGGGTCCATCCCGTTGCGCGCGAAGGCCGCCATCGAGGAGATGCGCGGCGGGCGGTCGATGATCGTCGTGACGGAGATCCCCTACCAGGTGAACAAGGCGACGCTGATCGAGAAGATCGCGGAGCTGGTGCGCGCCAAGGCGATCGAGGGCATCTCCGACCTCCGCGACGAGAGCGACCGCGACGGGCTGCGCATCGCGATCGAGCTGAAGAAGGACGCGACGCCGGAAGTGGTGCTGAACCACCTCTACCGCTACACGCAGCTGCAGACCTCCTTCGGCGTGAACTTCGTCGCCCTCGACGAGGGGCGGCCGCGCACGATGGGCCTGCGCGACGCGCTGATGGCCTTCATCCGCTTCCGCGACGAGGTGATCCAGCGGCGTTCGCGCTTCCGGCTGGGCAAGGCGCGCGACCGCGGCCACCAGCTGATCGGGCTCGCCATCGCGGTGGCCAACATCGACGAGGTGATCGCGCTGATCCGCAGCTCGCCGGACGCCAATGCGGCCCGCGCGGGGCTGATGGCGCGGGACTGGCCGGCGGCCGATGTGGGCACGCTGCTCGCGCTGGTGGACGACCACCGGAACACCGTGTCGGCCGACGGCACCGTGCGCTTCACCGAGGAACAGGCGAACGGCATCCTCGCGCTCCGCCTCCAGCGCCTGACCGGGCTGGAGCGGGAGAAGATCAACGCCGAACTCGGCGAGGTCGGCGCCACCATCCGCGCCCTCCTCGAAATCCTCGGCTCCCCCATCCGCCGCAGGGAGGTGATGGTGGAGGAGCTGCTGGCGGTGCGCGCGCAGCTCGCCAGCCCGCGCATGACGGAGATCGTCGACGGCGTCGCCGACCAGGACGACGAGAGCCTGATCGAGCCGGGCACGATGATCGTGACGCTGACGCGCGACGGCTACGTCAAGCGCACCGGGCTCGACCTGTTCCGCGCGCAGCACCGCGGCGGGCGCGGCCGCACCGGCGCCGCCACGCGGGAGGACGACATCGTCGTCCGCAGCTTCGTCGCGCACACCCACCAGTGGGTGCTGTTCTTCACCAGCCGCGGCATGGCCTTCCGCGAGAAGATCTGGCAGCTGCCCGAAGGCGGCGCGACGGGCCGCGGGCGGTCGCTGCGCCAGGTGCTGCAGCTGCAGCAGGACGAGACGGTGACTGCGGTGCTGCCCCTGCCGCAGGACGAAAGCCTGTGGGAGAACCTGCACCTGGTCTTCGCGACCGCGCAGGGCAATGTCCGGCGCAACAAGCTGTCGGACTTCCGCAATGTCCGCGCCACCGGCCTCATCGCCATGAAGCTCGAGGAGGGCGACAGCCTCATCGGCGTCGCCACCTGCCGCGAGGGCGACGACATCCTTCTGGCCACCTGCAAGGGCCGCTGCATCCGCTTCCAGGCGGAGGAGGAGACGCTGCGCGTCTTCGCCGGACGCGCCTCGGACGGCGTGCGCGGCATCCGCCTGCAGCCGGGCGACACCGTCATCTCCCTCACCATCCTGCGCCATGTGCCGGCGACGGTGGAAGAACGCGCGGCCTACCTGAAGGCCGCCGCGCAGAAGCGGCGCCTGAGCGGCGAGGAGCCGGCCGAGGCCAACGGCGACGCGGCGGGGCAGCCGATCGAGGAGCTGGAGGAGGTGGGGGAGGTCGTGAGCCTCAGCCCCGAACGCTTCGCCGAGCTGGAGGAGGCGGAGGAGTTCCTGCTGGCCGTGACGGAGAAGGGCTTCGGCAAGCGCACCTCGGCCTACGAATACCGCCTGACCGGGCGGGGCGGGCAGGGGATCCGCGCCATCGGCTTCGATGACCGCGCGAAGTGGCGCACAGGGCGCGAAGTGGTGGCGACCTTCGCGATCCGCACGGGGGACGACATCCTGCTCGTCACCGATGGCGGCAAGCTGATCCGCACGCGGTCCGACCAGGTGCGGGTCACGGGCCGCACCGCGATGGGCGTGCGCTTGGCACGGCCGGATGGGGACGAGCGCGTCACCTCCTGCTTCCCGGTGATGGAGGAGGAGCCGGCGGCGAACGGCACGGCCGAGGCCGCCGGAGTGGGATCGACGGAGCCAGATGCGCATGCCTAGCCCGAAGACGGGGCTCTACCCCGGCACCTTCGACCCGGTGACCAACGGCCATCTGGACGTCATCGCGCGCGCGGCGCGGCTGGTGGACCGCCTGGTGGTCGGCGTGGCGATCAACGCCGGCAAGGGCCCGCTCTTCCCGCTCGAGGAACGGGTGGAGCTGGTGCGGGCCGAGACCGACCGCATCGCCGCCCGCACCGGCTGCGACGTGGTGGTGCGCCCCTTCACCGGCCTGCTGGTGGGTTTCGCGCGGGAGGTCGGCGCGCAGATGATCCTGCGCGGCCTGCGGGCCGTGACGGATTTCGACTACGAATTCCAGATGACCGGGATGAACCACCGCCTCGACCCCGAGATCGAGACCGTCTTCCTGATGGCGAGCGAGACGAACCAGTTCATCTCCTCGCGTTTCGTCAAGGAGATCGCGCAGCTCGGTGGCGACATCTCCTCCTTCGTGCCGCCGCTGACCCTCGACCGCACGCTTGCGCGCGTGCAGAGCCGCAAGGACGCCGCCGAATGACCGCACCGATCCCCCGCCGCGCGCTGGTCGCCGCCGGGCTCGCCCTTCCGCTTGCCGCCCGCGGCGCCCTGGCGCAGACGGATCCGGAGAACACGCTGCTGATGGAGCTGAAGGACGGTCGCGTCACCATCCAGCTCCTCCCCGACCTCGCGCCCCGCCATGTCGAGCGGATCAAGCTGCTGACGCGCCGCGGCTTCTACAACGGAACGCCCTTCCACCGCGTGATCGAGGGCTTCATGGCCCAGGGCGGCGACCCCACCGGCCGCGGCACCGGCGGGTCCGACCTGCCGGACCTGCCCGCCGAATTCACCCCGCCGGCCCGCGCGCGCTTCGTCCGCGGGGTCTGCGGGATGGCGCGGACCAGCAACCCGAACAGCGCCAACAGCCAGTTCTTCATCATGTTCGCGCCGGCGCCGAGCCTGGACGGCCAGTACACCATCTGGGGCCGCGTGGTCGCCGGCATGGAGGCGGTGGACAGGATCAAGCGCGGCAGCGGGCAGAACGGCATCGTGCAGGACCCCGACCGCCTGCGCCGCATGGTGGTGGCGGCCGACGCCTGACCCCCCATCGCTTGCGCTGCACGACCTTGCATGTGACACCGACCGAAAGCGATCCAGGATCCCCCCGATGAGCGACACGACGCCCGCCCCCGAGAACACGCTGCTGCTGGAACTGAAGGACGGCACGGTGACGATCGAGCTGCTGCCGGACCTGGCGCCGCAGCATGTGGAGCGCATCCGCACCCTCGCCGAGCGCGGCTTCTATGACGGCACGCCCTTCCACCGCGTGATCGAGGGCTTCATGGCCCAGGGCGGCGACCCGACCGGGACGGGCACCGGCGGGTCCGACCTGCCGGACCTGCCCGCCGAATTCACCCCGCCGGGGAAGGCGCGCTTCGTGCGTGGCACCTGCGGCATGGCGCGGACGAACAACCCGAACAGCGCCAACAGCCAGTTCTTCATCATGTTCGCGCCGGCGCCGAGCCTGGACGGCCAGTACACCATCTGGGGCCGCGTGGCCGCCGGCATGGAGGTGGTGGACAAGATCAAGCGCGGCCAGGGCCCGAACGGGATGGTGCGCGAGCCCGACCGCGTGAAGTCCCTCCGCCCCGGCACGGCCGCCCCGGCTTCTGGGGTTGACAGCACCCCGGCCGCCGACGCCTAACCGCGCCGTCCGGGTGCCGCATGGCGCCCGGATCGCGGGAGCCCGTAGCTCAGCCGGTAGAGCACGTGACTTTTAATCATGGGGTCGTGGGTTCGAGTCCCACCGGGCTCACCATCAATATCCGCCCCTGCGCGGTCGCACGGGGCCGTCCGGCGCCGGCCGCGGCATGGGCGCGGCGCAGGCCGAGGAGAATTCCATGTCCGACGACCTGACCGGCGTCTTCGACAAGATCTACCGCGACAACCACTGGAAGAATCGCGAAAGCCGCAGCGGCGGCGGCTCGACCCTGCACTACACGGTCAACCTGCGCCACCAGCTGCCCTTCTTCGCGCGCCGCTTCGGCATCAAGACCTTCTTCGATGCGCCCTGCGGCGACCTGAACTGGATGCGGAAGGTCGAGTTCAAGCCAGGGATCAGCTACATCGGCGGCGACGTGTCGAGCGAGGTCATCGCGCGGCTGGAGGAGGAGAAGCCGATCCCGGACGGGCGGTACCTCCATTTCGACATCACCCGCGATCCGTTCCCCGACGCCGATGTGTGGTTCTGCCGGGACTGCTGGTTCCACCTGCCCCTGGCGGACATCCTGAAGGCGCTGGAGAATTTCTGCCGGTCCGGCGTGCGGTACCTGTTCACCACGACGCACCTGAACATCAGCGGGTTTCGCAACAAGGACATGGCAGCGGGCGGGTTCCGCCTGATCGACCTGTTCTCGGAACCCTTCATGTTCCCGCCCCAGGTCGCGTTCCGCATCGCCGACTACATCTTCCCCTTCCCCCCGCGTGAGATGTGCGTCTGGACGCGCGAGGAGATCGCGGCGCTGCTGCCGGATCTGCGCCGCAAGATCGCCGGCGCCTGACCGCCGGCGCGCCGGGCGCTACGCCGCCGGCACGTAGAGCGTCACCCGGCTGCCGCGGCCGGGTGCGCTGTCGGCGCGTATGGCGCCGCCCGCCGCCCGGACGAAGGCCGCCGCCATCGCCACGCCCAGCCCGGTGCCCTGGCCTTCCGGCTTGGTGGTGAAGAAGGCTTCCCCGAAGCGGCGCAGCGTCGCGGCGTCCATGCCGATCCCGTCATCCTCCACCATCACGCGCAGATAGGCGGCGGCCGGAAGCGAGAGCGAGGCCGCCTGGTCCGCAGGCAGGGCGACGCGTTCGGCGGCGATCCGCACCTCTCCCCCTCGCGGCATCGCGTCGCGGGAATTGGCGGCGAGGTTGATCAGCGCGGTCTCGAGCTCCGCGGGGTCGAAGCCGCGGCCGAACAGGTCCGGCGGCACGTCGCAGCGCACGCGGATGCCGGCTCCGAGCGTGGCGTTGAGCAGGATGGACAATTCCCTCAGCCGGGCGCTGACCGCGACGCGCCCATGCGACCCGCCGGCGGCGGCGCCGCTGCGCCGGGTCTGGTCGAGCATCCGGCGGGACAGGGCGGCCGCGCGTTCGGCGTGGCGGGCCAGGTGTTCCCCGATCACCCGCACCCGGTCCGGGTTTCCGGCATGCTTGCCGAGGAGATGCGCGGCGGCGAGGACGGATTGCGTGATGTTGCCGAAATCATGTGCGAGCCCGCCCGACAGCAGCCCGAGCGTCGCCTGCCGTTCGGCCCTGCGCGACCTTGCATCGGCCTCCGCCCGCGCGAAAAGGGCGCGTTCCGTCTGCAGCACCAGCGCCCCGAGCAGCAGCATCCCCCCGACCGCGCCGGCAAGCGGCGCGACCATGCGCCGCAGCCAGTCCTGGCGCAGGGCTTCCGGCGCGAGGCCGTAGGCGACCGCAACGCCGAGCCCCGGGACGTGGCGCAGCGCGGTCAGGCGCTGCTGCCCGTCGCCCGAAAGGCGGCTCCACTCCACCGCCGGCGGTCCGTCGCGCAGGCGGCGCAGCGCGGCGGCCGAGGCTTCCGGCAGCCGCGCGCCCTCGGCCGGCTGCGGCGGCGGCACGGCGGCGAGCACGGCCCCGTCCACCCGCAGGAGCATCACCGAATCGCCCGGCGTCTCGCGGATGCCGGCGTAGAAGGCCTGCAGGTCGCTCGACGGCAGGGTGGCGACGACATTGCCCCCGTCCCCGTTGCCATCCGCGCCGCGGCGCTGCCGGGCGACCGGGAAGCCGAGGAAGCCAGAGGGGCGTGTCACCACCACCTCGCCGATGAAGGGTGCCTCCCTCAGGCCCGAGCCTGCGGGGTGGGCGCGCACATAGTCGCGCATCGACAGGTCGACCTGCGCGCCCGGCATGGGGGCGATGCTGGACATCGCGAGCCGCCCGCCCGGATCGACGAAGGCGATCCCCCCGGCGAGGGTCGAGGAGGTGTCGAGCATCACGAGGAAGTCGTAGAGGTCGCGGCTGGTGCGGATATCCTGCCAGGAGAGGCCGCCGGCGCGGAACTCGGCCGCCGCGATGGCCAGGTCCTTGCCGCCGATGATGCTGCGCGCGTGTTCGCGCAGCATCTCCGCCGCGCGTTCCACCCGCACCGTGGCCGATTGCAGCACCAGCTGCCAGGTCCCCATCCCCGCCAGGACGAGGGCGATGAGCGGCAGCACGACCGCGGCGAGCCGCAGGGCCAGCAGGGGCCGACGGGGCGGTCGCGGTGGCGCTGCCGGTGCAGGCGGGGGCGTCGACGCAGGCGCGCTCACGCGTGCCCCCGCGCCCTCGAACCCCGCCATGCCGTCGGCCATCGTCACGCTACCTTCACCCGATTCCGGCCCCATCATGCGCCGCCAGTCGTTGCCACGTCCCTTCCGGTTCCCGAAGCCGTCGTTCAACTCGGCTTGATGTGTGTCGCCCCGAGGTCCACCCGGCCGGCTGGCGAGGGCCCGTCCGGCGCGCTAGACCGCGCGGGTGCAGAGCCCCGCCGCCCGCCTCGCCGTCATCATCCCCGTCTACAACGAGGCGGCCAATGTCGCGCCCATGGTCGCGCGGCTCGATGCCGCGCTGGCGGGGCTGGACTGGGAAGCGGTCTTCGTCGACGACGACAGCCCGGACGGCACGGCGGCCGCGGCGCGGGAGATCGCGGGGCGCGACCCGCGGGTGCGCTGCCTGCGGCGGATCGGCCGGCGCGGGCTGGCCTCGGCCTGCGTCGAGGGGTTCCTGTCCGTCTCGGCACCCTTCGTGGCGGTGATCGACGGCGACCTGCAGCATGACGAGACGATCCTGCCCGCGATGCTGGCGGCGGTGGAGGGGGGCGCCGACATCGCAGTCGGCAGCCGGCATGTGGCGGGCGGCGCGGCGGCGGGCGGCTTCTCGGCGGCGCGGGGGGCGCTGTCGGAAGGCGGGGCGCGGCTGGCCCGGGCGCTGCTGCCGACCCCGGTCGCGGACCCGATGAGCGGCTTCTTCCTGCTGCGCCGCGCCTTGGTGGAGGAGGTCGCGCCCCGGCTGGCCGCGCGCGGCTTCAAGATCCTGCTCGACATCCTCCTCTCCGCCCGCCGGCCGCTCCGCGTGGCGGAGATCCCCTATGCCTTCCGCGCCCGAGAACAGGGGGAAAGCAAGCTCGACGCGACCGTGCTGCTGGAATTCGCGGGGCTGCTGCTGGACAAGGCGACGGGCGGGGCGGTGCCGCTGCGCTTCGTGGCCTTCGCGGCGGTCGGCGGCCTGGGCGTGCTGGTGCACATGGCGGCTCTCGGTGCGCTGGTGGGGTGGCTCGGCCTCGGCTTCGCCGCGGCGCAATGGGCGGCGACCTTCGTCGCCATGACGGCGAACTTCATCCTCAACAACCGCATCACCTACCGCGACGCGCGGCTGCGGGGTGCGCGGCTGTGGCGGGGGCTGGCGCTGTTCTACCTGGTCTGCGGGATCGGGGCGGCGGCCAATGTCGGCATCGCGAGCGTGCTGGTGCAGGACGGCGTGCTGGCCTGGGGGCTGGCGGGCGCGGCCGGGGCCCTGATCACCGTCGTGTGGAACTACGCCGTCTCCTCCACCCTGGTGTGGCGCACGCGATGAGGGGCTGGGCCCTGGCGCTGGCCGGCCTCACCACGTTGCGGCTGGTGGTGGCGGGCGTCGTGCCGCTGGCGCCGGACGAGGCCTATTACCGGGTCTGGTCGCGGGTGATCCAGGCCGGCTACCTCGACCATCCGCCGATGGTCGCGCTGTTCATCCGCGCGGGCACGCTGCTGGCCGGGGAGGGGACGTTCGGCATCCGGCTGATGGGGCCGCTCGGCCTCGCGGTCGCGTCGGTGCTGCTGGCGCGCGCGGCGGACGCGCTGTTCCCGGACCGGCGGCCGGGGATCTGGGCGGCGGTGCTGTTCAACGCCACCCTGCTGGTCGGGGTCGGCGGCATCCTGGCCACGCCGGATACGCCGCTGCTGGTGTTCTGGGTCGCGGCGCTTTGGGCGCTTGCGCGGCTGCACGCCACGGGCGACGGGCGGTGGTGGCTGGCCTTCGGGCTGCTGGCGGGGCTCGCGCTGCTGTCGAAATACACCGCCGTGCTGCTGGGCGCGGGGGCGGTCGCCTGGCTGCTGGCCAGCCGGCCGGCCTGGCGCTGGTGGCGGGACTGGCGGCTCCATGCCGGCGGGGCGCTCGCCGCGCTGGTCTTCTTGCCGGTGGTGCTGTGGAACGCGGCCCATGGCTGGGCGTCCTTCGCGAAGCAGGGCGGCCGCGCCGGCACGGACGAGGCCGGGTTCACGCTCCGCTTCCTGGGCGAGCTGGTGGCCGGGCAGGCGGGGTTGGCGACGCCGGGGGTCTTCGTGCTCTGCGTCGCGGGGGGCGGGGTGGCGGCCATGGCCTGGGCGCGCCGCGGCGATGCGGCGGCGGCGCTGCTGGCGGCGATGGTGCTGCCCGGCGCGGCGCTGTTCCTGTGGCAGGCGACCGGCAGCCGCGTGCAGGGCAACTGGCCCGCCATCCTCTATCCCGCCGCCTGCATCGCGGCGGCGGCCTACTGCCCGCCGAGCCTGTTGCGCTGGCGCCGACCGGCGGCGGCGCTCGGCCTTGCGCTCGCGCTCGGCGCCTATGTCCAGGCGGCCTTCGCGCCGCTGCCGCTGTCCCGTCGGCAGGACCCGACTCTCGCGCGCCTCGGCGGCTGGGACGAATTCGCGGCGCAGGTGGAACGGGAACGCCGGCGCATCGGCGCGGCATTCGTCGCGGCGGAGGAATACGGCCTCGCCTCCCAGCTTGCGCTGCGGCTGCCTGCGGGCGTGCCGGTGGTGGCGCTGCACCACCGCTGGGCGCTGTTCGACCTGCCCCGCCCCGCGCCGGGCGCCGCCGGCCTGCTGGTGCAGAGCGAACGGCGCGACAGCGCGCCGGACTGGCCGGGCGCCGAGCCGCTCCTGCCGGCCGAGGGACCGCTCCGCCGCAGCCGGCGGGGGATCGAGGCGGAACGCTACCGCGCCTTCCGCGTCGCCACCGTGCCGGACCTGCCACCTGCCGCGGTGCTGCCGCGTCCTTGACGCGGCGGTGCGGCGCCCGATCCTGTAGAGTCGACCGACCCGGATGAGGGAGACCGCCATGTCCATCCACCGCAGGCGCGGCTGGGAGATCCCCGAGAGCCAGGCGACGCCGGAGCATCTGGTGCTGAACCGCCGGGCGCTGATGGCCGCGGCGGGCGCGGGCGCCATGCTCGCCCCCGGCGCGGCGCGGGCGCAGTTCTGGCGCCGCGGGGAGCCGCAGGACCCCTGGGCGCGGCTGCCCGCCGACCTGCCCGACCTGCCGGCCGCGATGCGCAACCCGCGCTACCGCCCCGAACGGGCGATCAGCGCCGAGCGCGAGCCCGTCACCTTCAACAACTTCTACGAATTCGGCAGCGACAAGGGCATCTGGACGCTCGCGCAGCGGATGCCGATGCGGCCCTGGACGGTCAAGGTCGACGGCATGGTGGAGCAGCCGGGCGAATTCGACGTGGACGACCTGATCCGCCGCATCGGGCTGGAGGAGCGCGTCTACCGCCTGCGCTGCGTCGAGGCCTGGGCGATGACGGTGCCCTGGACCGGCTTCGAGCTGTCGAAGCTGCTCGCGCTCGTCCGGCCGCAGGGCGGCGCGCGGTATGTCCGCTTCGAGACGGCGCAGGTCGCGCCGCACATGGTCGGCCTGCGGCAGAGCTGGTACCCCTGGCCGCATGTGGAGGGCTGCACGATCGAGGAGGCCGCGAACGAGCTGGCCTTCATGCCTGTCGGCCTGTTCGGCCGGCCGCTGCCGCCGCAGAATGGCGGCCCGTTCCGCGTGGTGTTCCCGTGGAAATACGGCTTCAAGTCCGGCAAGTCGATCAGCCGCATCACGCTGACCGACCAGCGCCCGAAAAGCTTCTGGGAGACGCTGCAGGGCAGCGAATACGGCTTCTGGGCCAATGTGAACCCCGAGGTGCCGCATCCGCGCTGGAGCCAGGCGACCGAACGCCTGATCGGCAGCAACGAACGCGTGCCGACGCGGCTGTTCAACGGCTATGGCGAATTCGTCGCGGGGCTCTACACGGGCCTGCAGAACGAACGGCTCTGGGCGTGAGGGTCGCGGGGCTGCTGCTGGTCGCGCTGGCGGTGGGGCTGGGGCTGTGGTTCGGCTTCGGCACGCCGCTGGGCGGCGTCGTGTTCCAGCTGCACCCCCCGCTGCTCAACACGGTGCAGGCGGGCATCCAGCGCAACCTCTCGCCCGCGCTGTGGAACGACGTGATCCAGCCGCTGCTGGTCCTGCCGAACGGGGTGGTGCCGGCCGTGCTGGGCGTGCTGCTGCTGCTGCCCGGGCTGCTGCGCCGGCGCCGCCATGGCTGACCGCCCCCTCGCCCTGCTGGTGGAGGACACCGCCTCCCTCGCGGCCGTCTACGCCGAGTACCTGCGCGGCGCGGGGCTGGAGGCGCGGCACGCCCGCGGCGTGGAGGAGGCGCTGGCGATGGCGGCGGAACGCCCGCCCGACTGCGTGCTGCTCGACCTGCGGCTGCCTGATGGCGACGGGCTGACGGTGCTTCGCACGCTGAAGCGCGGCGACGGCGACCTGCCGGTGGTGGTGATGACCGCGAATGGCAGCGTCTCCAAGGCGGTGGAGGCGATGCGGGCGGGAGCGACGGACTTCCTCGTGAAGCCGTTCACCGGCGAGCGCCTGGCGGTGACGCTGGCCAATGCGCTGGAACGCGCGCAGCTCCGCCGCGAGGTGCGGGACCTTGCGGCCGCGCGGCCGCGCAGCGCCTTCCAGGGCTTCATCGGCGCCGCGCCGGCGATGCAGGCGGTCTACCGCACGCTGGAGACGGCGGCGGCGTCGCGCGCCACCGTCTTCATCACCGGGGAGAGCGGCACCGGCAAGGAACTGGCGGCGGAGGCGGTGCATCGCCTTTCGCCGCGCCGCGCCGGGCCCTTCATCGCGATCAACTGCGCCGCCATCCCGAAGGAGCTGATCGAGAGCGAGATCTTCGGCCATGTGCGCGGCGCCTTCACCGGCGCGGTCGCGGACCGCGTCGGCGCGGCGCAGGCGGCGGATGGCGGCACGCTGTTCCTCGACGAGCTGTGCGAGATGGACCTGGGGCTGCAGGGCAAGCTGCTGCGCTTCATCCAGACCGGCACCTTCCAGCCGGTGGGCAGCACGGCGCTGCGGCGCACCGATGCGCGCTTCGTCTGCGCCACCAACCGCGACCCGATGGAGGAGGTGCGCGCCGGACGCTTCCGCGAGGACCTTTACTACCGCCTGCACGTCGTGCCCGTCGCGCTGCCGCCGCTGCGCGACCGGGGCGAGGACGTGGTCGCCATCGCCGAGGCGCTGCTGGCGCGGAGCAATGCGGAGGAGGGCAAGCGTTTCCGCGGCTTCGCCGAGGATGCGAAGGCCGCGCTGCGGGCGCATCGCTGGCCCGGCAACGTGCGGGAGCTGGAGAATGCCGTGCGCACCGCCATCGTGCTGCATGATGCGGAGGAGGTGACCGCCGCGATGCTGCCCGTGCCGCTGCGGGCCGCGCCGCCCGCGCCGCCCCGCCGTGGCGCGCCGGCCGCCGACCCCGCGCGGGAGATCCGGCCGCTCGCCGAGATCGAGCGGGACGCGATCGAGCGCGCGGTGGAGATCTGCGGCGGCAACATCCCGAAGGCCGCCGCCCATCTCGGCATCAGCCCCTCCACGCTGTACCGCAAGCGCGCCGCCTGGGGCACCGCGGCGGAATAGGGCAGGGGCGGAGCCCCGGCGAGATCCCGCCTGCCGTGCCGGCCGCTACGCCTGCGGCAGCCACATGGCGGCCGTGGTGCCGCGTCCCGGCAGGCTGTCGAAGCGCAGCGCGCCGCCGGCCCGCGCGCAGAAGCCGCGCACGGTGGCAAGGCCGAGCCCGGTGCCGATGCCCGGCGGCTTGGTGCTGAAGAAGGGCTCCGCGATGCGGGCCAGCGTCACCGCATCCATCCCCTCGCCGGAGTCGGCGACGGCCGCGACCACGTAGCGGCCGGGCTTGAGCCCCGCTTCTTCCAGCGGCTCGGCCAGCTGTTCGACCCAGGCGGAGATGGTCACCGTGCCGCCGCGCGGCATCGCATCGCGCGCATTGGCGGCAAGGTTGATGACCGCGGCCGCGAAGCCCGCGCGGTCGCCGCGGGCGGGCGGCAGGCCGGGAGGCACGACCGCCTGCACGCGCCAGCCGCTGCCGAGAGTCCGGCCCAGCAGCTCGGCCAGTTCGCGCAGCGCCGTGCCGACTTCGAGCGTCGCCTCCGCCTCCTCCTGCTCCGCCTGGCCGCGGGCGAAGGCGACCATGGCATCCACCAGCCGCCGCCCGCGTTCCGCCGCATCGCCGAGCAGCGCGGCGCAGCGCCGGATCTCGGCCGGGTCCTCCGCCCGGCGCTCCATCAGCCGCGCGCCGCTGCGGACCGCCTGCACCAGGTTCTTCACGTCATGCGCGAGCCCGGCCGCGAGCAGCCCGATGGCAGCGGCCCGCCCGGCGCGCGCCAGCTGCGCCTCGGCCTCCGCGCGGCTCAGCGCCTCGGCATGCTGCAGCTTCGCGCCGCGCACCGCGAGCGCGGTGATGCCGAGCAGCAGCGCCGCCGCGCCGAGTCCCCCCGCGAAGGGCGCCACCATGCGGTGCCGCCAGGTCGCATGCAGCGCATCCGAACTCAGCCCGTACAGCACGACGACAGGCCATTCGCCGGCCTCCCGCACGGCATAGAGCCGGGGACGGCCATCGAAGGGGGATCGCAGCTCGACCACCGGCGCGCCCGCGTCCCGCGGGCCGGTGAGGAGCTGGGCGAAGGCGGCGCGGGCGCGGTCCTCCTGCCCCGACGGCACGGGCGGGTGGCGGGCCAGGACGGCGCCGTCGGTGCGCAGCAGCGCCACCACGTCGTTCGGCGTTTCCGCCACGGCGGCGTAGAATTCCTCGAACGGCGTCGGCGTGAAGGAGGAGACGACGATGCCCGGCGCCCCGCCCGAAGGGGCGGGCAGGCTCGTGCGGGCGACGGGGAAGATGCGCCAGCCCATCGGCCGGCTCTCCACCACCTCGCCCACCGCGCGCGCTGCGCTGCCGGCACGGAGCGCCCGGACATAGTCGCGGTCGCCCAGATCCACCGGCCGGGCGGGGAATTCGAAGGAGGCGACGGCAGGGCGGTCCTGGTCGTCGGTGACGAGCACGCCGCTGACCACGGGCGCCCCGGCGGCGGACAGGTCGGACAGCATCAGATGCGCCGCGCGGCTGCCGCGCAGCGCATCCCATTCCTGCCCCGCCGTCGCGCGGGCGGCGGCCGACAGAATGGCTTCCTGCGTGCCGAGGGCGCGCAGCGCATGCTGGCGCAGCATTTCCGCCGTGCGGTCGATCCGCGCCTCGGCTTCCGTCCGCACGTCCTGCCACGACATGATCCCGGCGCCCATCACGCCGATCAGCGGCACCAGCACGGCCGCGGCCCAGAGAAGGGCGAAGCCGCGCCCCGCGCCCTGTGGCGCCATGCGGAGGTGCGAAGGCTCCGGTGGAGTCGTGATGTGCATTCGCCGACCGGTTTGGGCCGGGTGGAGTTCAATGTATACTAAAGTTATCGCGCGCGACGCTCAGACGGGAAACCCGGGGAGCCTCCGCGCTTCCTCGATCACCCGCAGCGCCTCGGGCGAGAGCCCATGGCGCGGGAGGTCGGCGGGGGTGGTCCAGGCGGCCTCCGTCACGTCGTCGCCGGGCCGCGGCTCGCCCGCCACCCAGGCCGCGGCGTAGTCGATGATCGTGTAGTGGAAACGCGGGCGGGCCGGATCGTCGCCGGGCGTGATCGCGTCCACCACGGCGAGGAGGCGGAGCGGGCCCACCTCGATCCCCGTCTCCTCCCGCAGCTCGCGCCGCGCGGCCTGCTCGGCGGCCTCGCCGAGGCGCTGCGCCCCCCCCGGCAGCGACCATTCGCCGAGCCGCGGCGGGCGGCCGCGGCGCACCAGCAGCACGCTGTCGCCGCGGAAGGCGACGACCCCGATCCCCACCCAGGGCCGGTCCGGGAATTCGCGGCGGTTCCGGGCGGCAGGTTCGGTCATTGGGCCGGCTGGGCGGGCGGCGCGGGCTCGGCCTGGCGTTCCTGCCGCAGCAGGTCGGCAAGGCGGGGGACGAAGGCCTTCTCCTTCCACTGCCCGACCTGGTAGGCCCAGCCGCGCCAGCGCGCCGCGAGCCGCGCGGCCTCCTCGTCGCCCTCGGCGGCCATGCGGACCCAGAGATCCTCGCCCTCCCGGTGGGCGGTGACGGAGATGCGGAGGTTGTCGGTCAGGGTGAAGCGTCCCTCGCCCAGGCCTTCGCCGGGGATCTCGGCCTCCCGCCGGACATCGAGGAAGGTCAGGAACTCGAAGGCGCGCGCCACCTCGTCGAGGCTGATGTCGTCGGTCGGCGGGGCGCCGGCCGGCTCCACCACCGCCAGCGTGCCGTCCGGGTCGGGGCCGCGCCGCAGCAGCAGCGGGGGCTCGCCCGCCCGCATCACCGCGACCTCCCGCACGCGTTCGCGCGGGATGTTGGCGATGTCGCGGTCGATCCAGAGATTGGGGTCGCTGTCGAGCGGCAGCCGCCCCTCGGCCAGCCAGGCCTGGTTCTCGCCCGGGCGGCGGACATAGACGCTTTCCGGGACGTTGCCCTGCACGCGCATCCGCCGCCGGCCGACCACCAGTTCCGCGATGGGCGCGCCATTCGCATCCAGCACGCGGAGGAGGGAGGAGGTGGCGCCCGGCCGCGCCGGGTCCTCCACGCCGAGGCGTTCCAGCATCTCGGGGTTGGCGGTGCGCGGCTCCGCCAGGCGCAGCTCGGTCAGGCCGACCAGCACTTCGCGCACGCGCTCGGGGCGGACCGGGTGGTCCGCCTTGGCGGGCAGCACCCAGCGGTCGCCCGCGCGGCTGACCGTCAGCGTGCCGTCGTGGCGCGCGACCTCGATCCGCGCCGCCCCCGCCAACCGGGGCGCGAGGCCGGGGAAGGCGAGCGGCGTCGTGGAGGGAGGCGGCGGCTCCGCCGTGTCGGGCGTCAGCAGGATGGCGGCGCCGACGGTGCCCGCGGCGGCGCCGCCGAGAAGCAGCAGGGTGCGGCGGTTCATGCCCGCGCCTCCGCACGCCGGCGCGCCCTGACCCAGCCGAGGCCGATGGCGAAGAAGGTCAGCAGCAGCGGCACGAGCGCGATGTTCAGCACCCTCAGCCGCGTCTCCAGCCCCTCGATGTCGCGGCGCAGTTCCAGCTGCACCTGGCGCAGCTCGCCGCGGGTGCGGCGGATCTCCTCCCGCGCGCGGTCGATCTCGGCGCGCTGCTCGGGGGTGATGACGGCATTGGCCGGCGCGCGGTCCCCGCCGGTACCGCCCGGTCCCTGGCGGAGTTCGCGCAGGCGCCGCTCGGTCGCCTCAAGGCGCTCCTGCAGGCCGCGCTCGGTCTGGCGGTACTGCGCCTCCGCGTCGCGGCGGATCGCCTCCACCATCTCGAAGGGGCGGAGCGATTCCCCGCGGGAGCGGAGCGAGACCAGCGCCTCGCCCCCCGCCATGCTGTCGGCGAGGTTGATGAGGAAGGCGCCGTTGTCGCTGAGCGGCGTCGTCACCTGCTGGCCGAAGAAGTCCTGCACGCGGACCCAGAAGCGGTCCTCCAGGATGTCGGCATCGTTGGCGACGACGAGGTTGGCCGGGCCTTCGCTGCGGGCGCGGTGGGCGGGGAAGTCGGCCGGGCGTTCCGTGCCCTCGGCCGGCGCGGGCGCGGCGGGGAAGGCGGAGGAGAGCTGGCCGCGGATGCGCGCGGCGATCACGCGCCCGCCCCCGTCGGGTTGGAAATTCGCCAGCAGCCGCGCCGGGTTCGGCTCCTGCCGGACGGCGGCGGCATCGACGAGCTGCGTGCGGTCGGAGGTGGTGAGCAGGGGGACGAACTCGATCGCCGCGCCGTCCCGCCGGCGGACCTCGCCGGCGGAGGCGACGGTGACCTGCTGCAGCTCGGCCGTCGCCACCTCGCTGCGGTTCAGGCCGGCGGCGGGGATGTTGAACCAGGCGAGATAGGCCACCGCCTGCATCCGGTCCCGCGGGTCGGAGGAGCGGACGCGCCAGGCGTCGCGGATGTCGAGCACGACCTTGTCGGACGGCGCCTCGATCCCCCAGGCGTCGAACAGGCGCGCGAGGGAGGAGGAGGTGTCGGCCGGCGGCCGGCCGCCCGGCGCGGGACGGGACGCCTGGCTTTCGCTGTGCGGGTCCGTCATGGCGATCAGCCGGCCGCCGCGCATGACGAACTGGTCGATGGCGTAGAGCGTCTGGTCGGACAGGTTCTGCGCATGCGCCACCAGCAGCACCTGCACGTCGGCGTCGATCGCCTGCGCATCGGCGGCGATGTCGCGCAGCGTGTAGAACTGGCGCAGCTGGTTCATCGCGACGAAGGGCTGCCCGGCGCCGGGCTGGCGCATCATCATCGCCCGCGGGTCGCCGTTCAGCGGCAGCGAGGAGATGACGCCCATCACCGGCCGGCGCGGGTTCGACAGTTCCCACACCATGCGCGTCAGGTCGTATTCCAGGAAGCGTTCGCGGTCGGGCTGGAGGAAGGGGATCGTCCGCTCGTCGTCGAACAGGTTCACGCCGGCCAGGCCGAAATAGACCTGCTCGCCCGACTGGTCGACCGGCACGCCCTGGAGGCCGAGCGCCTGGGCGCGGTCCTCCGTCTCGCTGAAGGGCTCGGGGTCAAAGAATTCCAGCCGCAAGCGGCCGCGGCTGACGGCGGCATATTCCTCAAGCATGGCGCGCACACGCTCGGCATAGGCGCCGTAGACGGGGATCGTGGCGCCGAGCTTGCGGGAATAGAAGATGCGGAGCGTGATCGGGTCCTGCAACCCGGCCAGGACCTGCCGCGTGCCGTCGGACAGGGTGTAGAGCCGGTTCTCCGTCAGGTCGAGCCGCGCGCGGGTCAGCACCCGGTCGGCCAGCATGTTGACGCCGATGGCCAGCACGGCGGCCAGCGCCAACGCGATGGAGGCCGACAGGCCGCGCTTGCCGCGCGCGACCGGGGCGGGGGCTTCGGTGGTCGTGGCCATGGTTCAGTCCGCCTTCCTCTGGTCGACCGCGACGGTGTTGGCGAAGAGGAAGAAGCCGATGAAGGTGGCGAAGAAGACGATGTCGCGCGCGGTGATCACCCCGCGCGAGAAGCCGCCGAGCCGGTCGGTGACGCTGACGGCACGCGCGATGTCCACCAGCTGCGGGATGCGCTTCGACAGGAATTCCGTCACCACCGGGCTGCCCGCGGCGGTGACGAGGAAGCAGGCGGCGACCGCCAGGACGAAGGCGATGACCTGGTTCTTGGTCATGGCGGAAATCGCGGCGCCCAGCGCCAGGAAGCACCCCGCCACCAGCACGCAGCCCAGGTAGCCGGTCAGGATGACGCCGTTGTCCGGGTTGCCCAGGACGTTGACCGTGACCACCAGCGGGAAGGTCAGCGCCAGCGCGATGGCGCAGAAGGCCCAGGCCGCGAGGAACTTGCCGACCACAGCCTGCCACTGCGCGATGGGCAGCGTCAGCAGCAGCTCGATCGTGCCGAGGCGCCTCTCCTCCGCCCAGAGCCGCATGGTGAGCGCGGGGACGAGGAACAGGAACAGCCAGGGGACGAAGGTGAAGAAGGGCTGCAGGTCCGCCTGCCCGCGGGCGAAGAAGTTGCCCAGCGTGAAGGTCAGCGCACCCGCCATGACCAGGAAGATCACGATGAACACATAGGCGACAGGCGTAGCGAAATACCCGCCGAGCTCGCGCCGGAAGACGGTCAGCACGCCACCCATCACGCGGCCTCCGGCAGGGTAAGGGCGCGGAAGACGTGTTCCAGCCCCGGCCCCCGCGCCTCCAGCTCGGCCGGCGTCGCATCGGCCACGATGCGGCCGCGCGAGATGATGACGGCGCGGGTGCAGACGGCCGAGACCTCCTCGAGGATGTGGGTCGAGATCACGATGGCCTTGTCCTGCGCCATGCCGCGGATGAGGTTGCGGACCTCGTGCTTCTGGTTGGGGTCGAGCCCGTCCGTCGGCTCGTCCAGCACCAGGACGGGCGGGTCGTGCAGCAGGGCCGCGGCAAGGCCGACGCGGCGCTTGAAGCCCTTCGACAGCGTCTCCACCGGCTGCAGCCGCACGCCTTCCAGCTGCGTCAGCCCCATCGCATGCGCCACCCGGCCGTCCAGCGCGGCGCCGCGGAAGCCGCGCGCGCGGGCGCAGAAGCCGAGGAAGCCGGTCACCGTCATCTCCGGGTAGGTCGGCGCGCCTTCCGGCAGGAAGCCGAGATGGCGCCGCGCGGCCACCGGCTTCTCCACCACGTCGTCGCCGCAGATGCGCGCGGTGCCGGCGGTGGGCGTCATGAAGCCGGCCAGCATCCGCATGGTGGTGGACTTGCCCGCCCCGTTCGGCCCGAGGAAGCCAAGAACCTCCCCGCGCGAGACGGTGAAGGACACGTCGTCCACGGCCGTGAAGGCGCCGAAGCGCTTCGTGAGGCGCTCGATCTCGATCAGCGCGGTCAAGGTGAAGGCCCCCGGAATTCCCGGGAGAGGCGATTAAGGAGGCGGGGGGGCGGATGCAAGCCCCCGCGGCGCCCTGCCGCGGCGGTCACCCCGCGTCGAGCCGGGCCAGCGTCGGGTCATGGTCGAACAGGGCGAGAAGCGCCAGCGCCGCACGCCCGCGTTCGCCCGCCAGGTCCGGGTCCCGGTCGAGCAGGAGCTGGGCGTCGCGATGGGCGATGTTGATCAGCCGCGCATATTCCTCCGGCTCCTCCTGCGGGTCGAGCAGGCGTGCGCCGGGCTGGCCGGACTGGCGGGCGCCGAGTGCATCGCCACCGCCGCGGGTCAGCAGGTCCTCCTCGGCGATGCGGAAGCCGTCCTCGGTGTCGCGCAGGACCAGCAGGCGGCGCTTCTCGCCTTCCGATAGCCCCTCGGAATGGACCAGCAGGCAGGAGGACGGCTTCGATCCGCGCCCGACCCGCCCGCGCAGCTGGTGCAGGGCGGCGAGGCCGAAGCGTTCGGCCTGCTCGATCAGCATGATCGTCGCCTCCGGCACGTCGACGCCCACCTCCACCACCGTCGTCGCGACCAGGAGCTGGGTGCGGCCGGCGGCGAAATCGGCCAGCGCGGCCTCCCGCACCGCCAGGTCCTGCAACCCGTGCGCCATGCCGACCTTGCCGGGGAAGCGCATCGCGAGTTCGGCGTAGCGGTCCTCGGCCGCCACGCTGTCATCCGATTCGCCGCCGGAGATGGCGCGGACCACCCAGTAGGCGCGCTCCCCGCGGGCCAGCGCCTCGCCCAGGCGGTCGATCACCTCGGGCAGGCGTTCCTGGCTGGCGATGCGGGTGGCGATGGGCTGGCGGCCGGCGGGCTTTCCCTCCAGGCGGCTGACCGCCATCTCGCCCCATTGCGTCAGCAGCAGGGTGCGGGGGATGGGGGTGGCGGTCATCACCAGCATGTCCGCGTCGCGGCCCTTGGCGGCAAGCATCAGGCGCTGGTGGACGCCGAAGCGGTGCTGTTCGTCCACCACGGCAAGGCCGAGGTCGCGGAAGGCGACGCCTTCCTGGAACAGCGCATGGGTGCCCACCACGACCTGCACCGCGCCGCTGGCCAGCCCCGCCAGCACGCGCTTGCGCTCAGCCCCCTTCACGCTGCCGGTCAGCAGCTCGACCCGCACGCCGGCCGGCAGGCAGAGCTTCGCGAGCGTCCGCAGGTGCTGTCGCGCCAGCAGCTCGGTCGGTGCCATCAGCGCGGCCTGCGCGCCCGATTCGACGGCGCGCAGCATCGCCATCACCGCCACCAGCGTCTTGCCCGAACCGACATCGCCCTGCACCAGGCGCAGCATCCGGCGCGGGGCAGCCATGTCGCCGCCGATCTCGGCCAGCGCCCCGGCCTGGCCTTGGGTCATGGGGTGGCCGAAGGCGGCCAGCGCCTTCGCCTGCAATTCCCCGGTGCCGGGCAGGGCGCGGCCGGGGCGGTTCCGCTGGCGGCGGCGGACCAGCGCGGTGGCGACCTGGCCTGCCAGCAGCTCGTCATAGGCGAGCCGGCGGCGCGGCAGCTGGGGCAGCGGGCCGGAGGGGCGTTGCAGGGCGCGGATCGCCTCGTGGAAAGCGGGCCAGCCCTCGCGCTTCAGCAGCGCGGCGTCGGCCCATTCGGGCAGCGGCGTCAGGCGTTCCAACGCCGCGGCCATGGCGGCGTTGAGCCGCTTCGGCGTCAGGTCGCGCACCAGCGGCCAGACCGGCTCCACCAGCGGCAGGGCCGATTCGCGCTCGGCGCTCATCGGGTTGAGCATCGCCCAGCCGCGCGAGCCCTCCGCCAGCACCCGCCCGGCCAGGAAGCGGAACGATCCTGGTGGCAGCAGCTTCTGGATCCAGGGCAGGCGGCCATTCATGTAGCGGATGGTCAGCGGCCAGCCGCCTGCGGTCGCCTTCACCTCCACATAGGGCCGGCCGGTGGAGCGGGCGCGGGCCGCGCGGAGCGACTTCACCTCCACCTCCAGCACGCAGTCCTGGTCGAGCGGCGCCTCCTCCGGGCTCGCCACCCTCCGGCGGATGACCACCCGTTCCGGCAGGTGCAGCAGCAGGTCGAGCACGCGGCTGCCGTCCGTCGCGTCCCTCAGCAGGGCGGCCAGGGTCGGGCCCACCCCTTCGAGGCTGTCGAAGGGCGCGAGCAACCCGGCGAGGGCCGGCGCGTCCTGGGTGGCGAGGTCGCGCATCATGCCCCGGCCCGGGGCTGGGCTGACAGGATTCCCATGCGGCTCTATATGCCAGCCCCAACCGCAGTTGCCGACATGCCCGACGCAGCCGAACCGACCCTCGACCCCCGCCGCCGCCGCCTGCGCTACCGCGCCTGGCACCGGGGCACGAAGGAAGCCGACCTGATCATCGGCGCCTTCGTGGACCGCCACATCGCCGCCTTCGACGAAGCGGAACTGGACGAGCTGGAAGCCGTGCTGGAACTGTCCGACGTGGACCTGGCCGACTGGATCAGCGGCCGCCGCCCCGTGCCGGTGGAACTCCGCACCCCGATGCTGACCCGCATCCTGGACGGGGCCGGGCGCTGATGGCCGACATCACGGTCCATGGCGCGCCGGAGGGCTTCGACGCCCTGCTGCTCGCCCGGCGCCGTGCGGAGGCGGCGGGCGCCGTGGTGCATGTCTGCCGCGACGATGCGCGGATGGCGCGGATGGCCGATGCGCTCGGCTTCTTCGCGCCGGGGGTGGAGGTGCTGCGCTTCCCCGCCTGGGACTGCCTGCCCTATGACCGCGTCTCCCCCAACCCTGAGATCGTGGCGGAGCGCGTCGCCACGCTGACGCGCCTGGCGGAGCCGGCGGCCGCGCCGCGCATCCTGCTGACCACGGTGAATGCCCTGGTGCAGAAGGTGCCGCCGCGCGCCGCCTTCGCGGGCGCGACGCTGGCGCTGCGCAAGGGCGGCCGGCAGGACCCGTTGAAGCTGGCGGAATTCCTGGAGGCGAACGGCTACCACCGCACCGGCACGGTGATGGAGCATGGCGAATACGCGATGCGCGGCGGCATCGTGGACCTGTTCCCGGCGGGCGAGGGCGACCCCGTGCGGCTCGACCTGTTCGGCGACGAGATCGAGACGATCCGGCGCTTCGACACCGCCACGCAGCGCAGCGGCGAGGCTTTGCAGGCCCTGGTGCTGCGCCCGGTGGGGGAGATGTTCCTCGACCCCGCCAGCATCAGCCGCTTCCGCACCGCCTATCGCGACCTGTTCGGCAATGCGGCGGGGGACGACCCGCTCTACGTGTCGGTCAGCGCCGGCCGCAGGCATCCGGGGATGGAGCACTGGGCGGGGCTGTTCCACGACGCGATGGAGACGTTGCTCGACCATCTCGGCGACCAGGTCTCGGTCTCCTTCGACTACCAGTCGGAGGACGCGCTGGCGGTGCGGATGGAGATGATCGCCGACCACTACGAGGCGCGGCGGATGCCCGCGCGGGAAGGCGAGACGCCGTACCGCCCCGCGCCGCCGGACCGGCTGTACCTCGACCTCGATGCCTGGGAAGGGATGCTGGAGCCCGCGCAGGTCTTCCGCTTCTCCCCCTTCAACGCGCCGGAATCGCAGGGCGCGGTGGATGCGGGCGGCCGCGCGGGGCGGCTGTTCACCGATGTGCGCGCGGAAGGCCGCAACGTCTTCGCCGCCTATGGCGAGCACGCGCAGGCGCTGGCGCGGCGCGGGATGCGGCCGGTGCTGGCCGCCTGGACGCGGGGTTCGCGCGAGAGGCTGGCGAACCTGCTGCGGGAGAACGACGTCGCCTGCGAGACGGTGGACGACTTCGCGGGCGTGCAGCGCCTGCCGCAGGGCGTGGTCGCGCTGGCCGTCATCGGCGTGGAACGCGGCTTCGTCTCCGACGGCATCGCGCTGGTGGGCGAGCAGGACCTGCTGGGCGAGCGCATCGCGCGGCCGCCGCGGCGGCGCAAGCGCGCCGACCAGTTCATCGCCGACGCGACCGAGATGGCGGAGGGCGACCTGGTGGTGCACCAGGACCACGGCATCGGCCGCTACGACGGGCTTGCCACCATCGACGTGAACGGCGCGCCGCATGAATGCCTGCGGCTGATCTACGACGGCGGCGACAAGCTGTTCCTGCCGGTCGAGAACATCGAGGTGCTGTCCCGCTTCGGCTCGGACCAGGCGGGCGTCGCGCTCGACAAGCTCGGCGGGTCGTCCTGGCAGGCGCGCAAGGCCAAGGCGAAGTCGCGCATCGCCGACATGGCGGCGGCGCTGATCCGGGTGGCGGCGGAACGGCGGATGAAGGACGCGGTGTCCGCCATCCCGCCGGAGGGCGCGTGGGACGAGTTCTGCGCCCGCTTCCCCTTCGCCGAGACCGAGGACCAGCAGCGCGCCATCGCCGACGTGCTGGAGGACCTGTCCGCCGGACGGCCGATGGACCGGCTGGTCTGCGGCGATGTCGGCTTCGGCAAGACGGAAGTCGCGCTGCGCGCCGCCTTCTGCGTGGCCATGTCGGGGTCGCAGGTGGCGGTCGTGGTGCCGACCACGCTGCTGTCCCGCCAGCACGCCCGCACCTTCACCGCCCGCTTCGAGGGGCTGCCCGTGAAGGTCGCCCAGCTGTCCCGCATGGTCACCGCGAAGGAAGCCCAGGCGGTGCGGGAAGGGCTGAAGTCCGGCGACATCAACATCGTCGTCGGCACCCACGCGCTGCTGGCCAAGGCGGTGGAATTCGCCGACCTCGGCCTCGTCATCGTGGACGAGGAGCAGCATTTCGGCGTCGCGCACAAGGAACGGCTGAAGCAGTTCAAGGCCGATGTGCATGTGCTGACGCTGACCGCGACGCCGATCCCCCGCACGCTCCAGCTTGCGCTGACCGGCGTGCGGGAGATGAGCGTGATCGCGACGCCGCCGGTGGACCGGCTCGCGGTCCGCACCTTCATCATGCCCTGGGACGGCGTGGTGATCCGGGAGGCGATCCAGCGCGAACGCTTCCGCGGCGGGCAGGTCTTCTGCGTGGTCCCCCGGCTGGAGGACCTGCCGAAGGTGCGCGAGCGCCTGGCGGAGATCGTGCCGGAAGCACGCGTGGCCGACGCCCACGGCCGGCTTGCGCCCACCGAGCTCGAGCGCGTGATGACGGAGTTCGGCGACCAGAAATACGACATCCTGCTGTCCACCAACATCGTGGAGAGCGGGCTCGACATGCCGGCGGTGAACACGCTGCTGATCCACCGCGCGGACATGTTCGGCCTGGCGCAGCTGTACCAGCTGCGCGGGCGCGTCGGGCGCGGCAAGCAGCGGGGCTATGCCTACCTCACCTGGCCGCAGACCCACCGGCTGAGCGCGGCTGCCGAGAAGCGGCTGGAAGTGATGCAGACGCTCGACAACCTCGGCGCCGGCTTCACGCTCGCCTCCCACGACCTCGACATCCGCGGCGCGGGCAACCTGCTGGGCGACGAGCAGAGTGGCCACATCCGCGAGGTCGGCATCGAGCTGTACCAGCAGATGCTGGAGGATGCGGTTTCCGACCTGCGGGCGGGCGCGGGGCGCGACAAGGCCGAGGAGGACAGCCGGGACTGGACGCCGCAGATCAATCTCGGCCTGCCGGTCATGCTGCCCGAGGCCTATGTCCGCGACCTTCCCGTGCGGCTCGGCCTCTACCGCCGCATCGGCGCCCTCCAGACGGAAGCCGAGATCGAGGCCATGGCCGCCGAACTCGCCGACCGCTTCGGGCCGCTGCCGGCCGAGGCGGAGACGCTGCTGCAGGTGGTGTGGCTGAAGGCGCTCTGCCGGCAGGTGGGGGCGGAGAAGCTGGATGTCGGCCCGAAGGGCATCGTCCTTGCCTTCCGGGGCAACCGCTTCGCGAACCCGGCCGGGCTGATCCAGTGGGTGGCGGGGCAGGGGGGGGCGGTGAAGCTGCGGCCGGACCACAAGCTCGCCCTCGCGCAGGAGATGCCCTACGAGGCGCGGATGCGGGAGGCGCGGCGCCTGCTGACGGCGCTGTCCGAGGTCGTGCAGGGCCGCGTGCCGGCCGCGCCGAAGCAGGCGGCCCCGCCGCCGAAGCCGGCCGCCCCCGCGCAGAAGCCCGCCGCCCCCAAGAAGAACGTGTTCGGGCGGCCCGCCATCCCGCCCGCGCCGAAGGGGGCCGCGACCCGGCCCATCCCGCTGCCGGGCCGCTGGAAACGCTGACCGGTCGATTCATGGGTCTGTTACGCGGACCGGGCAGCATGGGGCGCATCACCGGCAGGGAGGCGCGCCATGTCGCACGGCTTGCACTACGGCTACCAGGTCTTCGACGCCCATCTGGGCTCCGTCGTCCGCCCCGGGGAGGAGGTGATGTTCCTCGCCGACCGGTCGGGCGCCATGCGGCCGATCAACATCGGGGAGAGGACGTACCGCATCTTCGGGCCCAAGGGCGCGATCGTGAACTGGATGGTGGCGCATGGCACGCAGCGGGTGCGCGTCGGCCGCGGCTTCGCCGGCGCGCACCACCTGGCGCTGACGCTGCACCGCCCGCAGAAGACCTGGCACGAGATGGTGTCGGGCGTCACCGGCAGCGTCGCCGGCGCCTTCATGCCCGCTGGCGCCTTCGAGCACGCGCACAGCGCGATGGAGATGCTGCACGCAGCGCATGAGGTGCATGGCGGCGCGGGCGACATGCTGGGCGGGCGGGAGGTGCGGGCACCCGCCGCGGGGGCGGAGCCGAAGCACTACCTGCTGCCGGGGATGACCGCGCCGAAGATCCTCGACATCTCCCTCGGCGTGTCCCGCACCGAGAAGGAGGCCTGCATCAAATGGGCCGAGACCGGCCAGGGGGAGCTGACCTTCTCCCAGATCGCGGCCTGGATGTTCGGCAGCTGAGGGTCAGCCCTCGACCACGGCGACGTCTAACAGGCGTTCCAGCACCTCCGGCTCCTGCGCGCCGGCGATGGCGTGGCGGCCCTGCACGACGAAGCAGGGCACGCCATTGATGCCAAGGCGGTGGGCGCGGAGGTTGTCGGCATGCACCGCCTCCGCCTCCTGCGGCCCGGCCAGCGCGCGGCGGGTGGCCAGCGGGTCCATGCCGAGCGCGGCCGCGATGGAGCCGAGGGCGGCGTGGTCGCCGATGTCCTGGCCGTCGCAGAAATAGGCATCGAACAGCGCATCCACCGCTTCGTCGGCCAGGCCCTGCCGGGCGGCCATGCGCACCAGGCGATGCGCGTCGAGGGAGGGGGGAATCCGGCGGATCTGCTCGAACCGGAAGGCCACGCCCTCGGCCCGGCCAAGTTCGGCGATGGTGGCATGCAGCCGCCGGGCGCGTTCCTCCCCGCCGAACTTGCGGGTCATGTAGTCCTGCCGCGGCACGCCACCCGGGGCGATGTCCGGGTTCAGCAGGAAAGGGCGCCAGCTGATGTCGGCCGCCACGTCCGGGCGCGCGCGCAGCGTGCGCTGCAGGCGGCGGGTGCCGAGGAAGCACCAGGGGCAGACGAGGTCGAAGACCACCTCGATCTGCAGCCGGGCGCGGGGCGGGGCAAGGACGTTCACGCCCGTGAACCTAGCACCACCACCGCCTGCGATGCACCCCGGTCACGACGTCGCGTACGGGGTCCGGGGCGGGGGGCATGGGGTGCCTCGGCTTCGCGAGGGGATGCGGGCGGCGCGGGGTTGCGCGCGCGCCGCCTACCAGGTCGGAAGCGGGTCGTAGGGCTTGATGGTCGGCGCCGGCCGCCATTCGGCATGGACGGCATAGCCCACGCCCGCGGTGGCGAGCAGGACCGCCACCGCCGCATAGAGCAGCAGCCACCGACCCCGGGACGGGCGCGGCGCCTCATGGTTCGACATCGACTCCATGGGCGGAGAATGCCGCCGGCCCGAGCCGAAGTCTACTGAAGGTTGTGTCAGAATCGCCAATGCCCGAATTGCGTGCATTTGACCGGGCGCGCGACCTTCCCATGACGGATAGCAGGCACGGGGCATCCTGTCGCCCCGGGGCAGACGCCACCAACCGGGAAACGCACGCGCTCGTATCGAGTTGAAGGCCGGACGCCATCGGGCGGCGGATCGGGAAGGGCGTGCAGGATGGCGCGGTTGCTGTGGACCACCGGTGTTCTGCTCGTCACGCTCGGCCTCGCCGCGCGGGCCTTCGGCTGGGATGCGCTGCTCTGGCTGCCCGAAGCCGCGATGCGGGCCGTGGAGGCGGACCCGGCGACCTACGGCCTCGTCGCCCTCGGGCTGGTGCTGATGGTGCTGGCCTGGCTGATCCGTCGCTGGCGGGGGCAGGGGTGAGCGACCGCCGCAGCGGGACGCCACCCATTCCCCGACGCGGAGTGGGCCGGCGTTTCCCGCCACGCCCCCCCGAGGAACTGGCGGACAGGGTGGGATTCGAACCCACGGTGGGCTTGCACCCACGGCGGTTTTCAAGACCGCTGCCTTAAACCACTCGGCCACCTGTCCAGGGCTGGCGCGCAGGGCGCGGCCGGGTGGACCATGCCGGGGCCGGCTGCCCGGGTCCAGAGCGGATCGTGCCGGCGCAGACGTGACGGCGCGTGCCGCCGCGGCTGGTGGACCGCGCCGGCCGGCCCGTGCCAGATGGGGCATCATGCGCGCAACCCACATGCTGCTGCTGGCGGCCTGCCTGCTTCATTTGTCCGGCGCGACCGGCCATGCTCAGGCCCCGGCGGGGCCGCTCGGCGGGTGGAACCTCACGCTCTCCTACGAGAACGACACGCTCGGCGGCACCGATCGCTACTACACCTCGGGCCTCCAGATCGCCGCGCGTTCGCCGACCAGCGAGCCGCCCGGCCTGCTGCGTTGGCTGGACGACCGGCTCGACGCCTGGGGGTGGGGCGGCGATGTGCGCTGGGGCTTCGGCCTCGGCCACCAGATCTATACGCCGCGCGACACGCTGACCCCGCGCCCCGATCCGCGCGACCGCCCCTATGCCTCCTTCCTCTACGGCGCGCTGGTGCTCCAGCGGCAGGAGAGGGACGCGCTGAACACATTCGAATTCCAGCTCGGCGTGGTCGGTCCCTCGGCGCTTGGCGAATTCGTGCAGAACAACATCCACGACCTCATCAAGGACTACTCGGCCAATGGCTGGGACCGGCAGCTGAAGGACGAGCCGGCCGTGAACCTGGTGTTCGAGCGCATCCACCGCCTGCCGCCTGCGCGGCTCGGGCGGCTGGAGGCGGACCTGCTGCCGGCGGTCACGCTCAGCCTCGGCAATGTCGCGACCTATGCCGGCGCCGGGGTGACGCTGCGGCTGGGGCAGGGGCTGGATGCGGATTTCGGCCCGCCGCGCATCCGGCCCGCCCTGGTGGGATCGGCCTTCGTGGACCCGCCCACGGCGGGGCGCGACTTCGGCTGGTATGTCTTCGCCGGGGCGCAGGGCCGCGCGGTGGCGCGCGACATCTTCCTCGACGGCAACAGCTTCCGCGACGGAACGCCCTCGGTCGACCGGCGGCCCCTCCTCGGCGACCTGTCGGCCGGGCTGGTGGTGCATTGGCGGGGGCTGCGGCTCGCCTACAGCCAGGTCTTCCGCTCCGAGGAGTTCTACGGCCAGCGCGGCGGCGCGCAGAGCTTCGGCTCGCTCGGCCTCACCGCACGGTTCTGACGTTCCGCCAAGCGGCGCCGCGTTGCCGACGCGGCCCCGGCTGTGGCATCCAGCGCGGCATGTCCCTGACCCGGCGACTCGCCCTTTCCGCTGTCCTGGCCGGCCTGGCCAGCCCGTCCCAGGCCGCGACCCAGAGCTTCGAGGCCTTCCTGGAAGGCCTGCGCGCCGAGGCGCGGCGCGCCGGCATCTCGTCCGCGACGCTGTCGCGCGCGCTGTCCGGCATCCGTCCCAGCGACCGCGTGCTGGAACTCGATCGCCGCCAGCCGGAATTCACCCAGACCTGGGAACAGTACCGCGACGCGCGCCTGTCCCAGACGCGGATCGACGCCGGCCGTCGCGCCTTCGCCGACAACCGCGCGACGCTGGAGGCGGTGCAGGCGCGCTTCCGCGTCAGCCCGCGCGTCATCGTGGCGATCTGGGGGCTGGAGACCAACTACGGCGGCTTCACCGGCAACTTCAACGTCATCGAGGCCCTGGCGACGCTGGCCTGGGACGGCCGGCGGGCCGACTACTTCCGCCGCGAGCTGCTCGCGGCGCTCCGCATCCTCGATGCCGGGCATGTCGCGCCGGACCGCATGCGGGGAAGCTGGGCGGGCGCGATGGGCCATCCGCAATTCATGCCGTCCAACTTCGACCGGCTTGCGGTGGACATGGACGGCGACGGCCGCCGCGACATCTGGGAAAGCCGGGCCGACGCGCTCGGCTCCATCGCCAACTACCTCGCCCGGTCCGGCTGGCGGGAGGAGGAGCTGTGGGGGCGGGAAGTGGCGCTGCCGGCCGGCTTCGACCCGAACGACGCCCGGCGGGAGAACACGCGCCCGTTGCGCGACTGGGCCAGGATGGGCGTGCGCAGGCCGGATGGAGGCGCGCTGCCCGTCGCCGACGTGGAAGCCGCCATCCTGCTGCCGGGCGGCGCGGGGGGGCAGGCCTTCGCGGTCTATCCGAACTTCAACGTCATCCGCCGCTACAACCCGTCGAACTTCTACGCGCTTGCCGTCGGGATGCTGTCCGACCGGGTCGCGTGAGGGGGGGCTGGCCGACCGGGCGGCGCGCCCTCGGCGCGCTGGCGCTGGCTGCGCTCGCGGGCTGCGCGCGCACGCCGCCGCTGCCGCAGGCCCAGCCGCGGGTGGTGGTGGGGGAGCCGTACCAGATGGGCGGCGTCTGGTCCTACCCGCGGGAGGATTTCGGGCTGGTGCAGACCGGCCTCGGCGCGGTCGCCACCGACCAGCGCGCCGGCCGCCGCACCGCGAATGGCGAGATCCACGACCCTGCCGCGCTGATGGCGGCGCACCGCACGCTGCAATTGCCCGCCATCCTGCGCGTGACCAACCTGGAGACGGGGCTGGAGCTCGACCTCCGCGTGAATGACCGCGGGCCGCAGAACCCCGGCCGGGTGCTGGAGGTGTCGCGCCGCGCGGCGGAGCTGCTGGGCCTCCGCCCCGGCGCGGCGGCGCAGATCCGGATCGCGGTCCAGGCCGAGGCGAGCCGCGCGCTTGCCGCCGGGCTGCCGCAGCCCGAAGCGCAGGCCCTGCAGGTTGCGGCCGCACCGGTGGGCGCGGTCGGGCGCGAGGACCTGGCCCCGCCCCCCGGCGCCAGCCAGGCCGCCCGACTGCGCGAGGCGCGGCCCCTGCCGGGCGCCCGGGCCGAGGTCGTGGCCGCGGGCAGTGCCGCCGCACCGCCGGACCGCCTGCCGGAACGCGTCACCCGCACCGCCCCCGCGCCCGGGCGGCTGTATGTGGAGGCCGCAAGCTTTTCCCGCCGCGACCTGGCGGAACGGCAGGCGGCGCGCATCGGCGGGCGGGTGGATGCGATCGGCCCACGCAACCGGCAGACCTTCCGGGTTCGGATCGGGCCGCTGAATTCGGTGGCGGAGGCCGACAGGGCGCTTGAGGGAAGCCTCCGCGCCGGCGTATCCGACGCACGGATCATCGTTGACTGAGGGAGTCCGGGACACCGGGCGCCGCCGGGGTGCCCGGCGGGGGCCGGGCCCCGGCTGGACCACCGAAGGGGGACCATCGCCATGCGCCGTCGAGACCTGATGGCCGCCGCTGCCGGCGTCACCCTCGTCGCGGGGGACGCCGCCGCGCAGCAGCGCCCCGCGCAGCCGCCCGCCCAGCGCCAGCCGCGCCAGCCCGCGCCGCCGCCCTCCACCCCGGCCAGTTCGCCGCTCGGCCCGGTGGACACGCTGGCGCGGCAGGTGATCCTGATCGATTTCGACACCGGCGCGGTGCTGCTGGAGAAGAACCCGGACGAACGGATGCCGCCGTCCTCCATGTCGAAGCTGATGACGATGTACGTCGTCTTCGAGATGCTGAAGCAGGGCCGGCTGCGGCTGGACCAGATGCTGCCGGTCAGCGAACGCGCCTGGCGCATGGGCGGCAGCAAGATGTTCGTCCAGATCGGCACGCAGGTCAGCGTGGAGAACCTGGCCCGCGGCGTCATCGTGCAGTCGGGCAACGACGCCTGCATCGTGCTGGCCGAGGGGATCAGCGGCAGCGAACAGCAATTCGCCGAATTGATGAACGAGACGGGGCGCCGGATCGGCCTGCGGAACAGCAACTTCCGCAACGCGACCGGCTGGCCCGACCCCGAGCACCGCATGACGGCGCGCGACCTGGCGACGCTGGCCCGGCGCATCGTCGCCGACCATCCCGAATACTACCGCTTCTACAACGAGCGCAGCTTCCGCTGGAACGACATCACGCAGGAGAACCGCAACCCGACGCTGGCGCGGGTGCCGGGCGCCGACGGCCTGAAGACCGGGCACACGGAGGAAGCCGGCTACGGCCTGACCGCCAGCGCGATCCGCGGCGGGCGCCGGCTGATCCTTGTGGTGAACGGCCTGCCCTCCATGCGCGTCCGCGCGGAGGAGAGCGAGCGGCTGATGGAATGGGGCTTCCGCGAATTCGACAACGTGGTGATCTTCCGCGCCGCCGACACGGTGGAGGAAGTGCCCGTCTACCTCGGCGACCGCGCCACGGTGCCGCTCGTCTCGGGCCGTGACCTGGTGCTGACGCTGCCGCGGCAGTGGCGCCGCAACCTCCAGGCGCGCGTCCGCTACGAGGCGCCGGTGCCGGCGCCGATCAGCAAGGGGCAGGAGATCGGGCGCCTGCTCGTCTCCGGCCAGGGCGTGCCGGAGATGGAGGTGCCGCTGATCGCGGGGGCGGATGTGGACCGTCTCGGCCTGCTGCCGCGTATCCCGGCGGTGATCGGGCGCTGGTTCGGGTCGTGAGCCGCGCTTGAGCCGGGGCCGCTTCATCACCTTCGAAGGCGGAGAGGGCGGGGGGAAATCGACCCAGGCCCGGCGGCTCGCCGCGCATCTCTGCGAACTCGGCCTGCCGGTTCTGCTGACGCGCGAGCCCGGCGGCTCCGCCGGGGCGGAGAGCATCCGCACCCTTCTGCTAGGCGGCCGCGGCTTCGACCCGGTGGCCGAGGCGATGCTGATGTTTGCCGCCCGGCGGGACCACCTGGTGGCCAGCATCCGGCCGGCGCTGGGCGCGGGCATGTGGGTGGTCTGCGACCGCTTCGCCGATTCGACCCGCGCCTACCAGTGCCACGGCCAGGGCGTGCCGGAGGAGGCGTATCGGCGTCTCGCCGACCTCGCGCTCGAAGGGCTGGCGCCGGACCTGACGCTGGTGCTGGACCTGCCGCCCGCGACCGGGATGGCCCGTGCCGCAGGGCGCGGCCTGGCGGCTGACCGGTATGAGCGGCTGGACGCCGGCTTCCACGCCCGGGTCCGGACCGGCTTCCTCGCTATCGCCGCCGCCGAACCCGGACGCTGCGCGGTGATCGACGCGGCGGCGGAGGAGGAGGCGGTGGCTGCCGCCGTGCGGGAGGCGGTCGCCCGCCGCCTCGGGCCCGCCTGATGGCGCGCGCGCCGAAGGCGGTGGTGGTCGAGGAGGACGAGGACCGGGCGGTCCGCGCCAACCCCGACCTGCACGGGCACGCGGCCGCCGCGGCCACGCTGGAAGCCGCGGCCCGGTCGGGCCGTCTGCCCCATGCCTGGCTGCTGGCGGGGCCGCCGGGGATCGGGAAGGCGACGCTCGCCTACCGCTTCGCGCGCTGGCTGCTTTCCGACGGCGCGGCGCGGCCGCCGGGGCCGGCGCCGCTGCATCTCGACCCCGGCGAGCCGACCTTCCGGCGCATCGCGGCCGGCGCGCATGCCGATCTGCGGGTGCTGCGGCCGACCGCCGAGGGCGGGGTGAAGCGCGTGATCCGCGTGGAGGAGGTGCGCGCGGCGCTGCGTTTCATGGCGATGACGCCGGCCGAGGGGGGCTGGCGCGTCGTGCTGGTGGACGGGGCCGAGCTGCTGCGGACCGAGGCGGCGAACGCGCTGCTGAAGACGCTGGAGGAACCGCCGCCGCGCAGCGTGCTGCTGCTGACCTCTGCCGCGCCGGACCGGCTGCTCGTCACCATCCGCAGCCGCTGCCGCCGGCTGGACCTGGCGCCGCTTGCCGCGGCCGAGACGGCACGGGTGCTGGACACCCTGCTGCCGGCCTTGCCCGCGGCCGAACGGCAGACCCTGGCCCGGCTGGCGGAAGGCTCGCCGGGCCGGGCGGTGCAGTTGGCGGAAGACGAGGGGCTCGCCTTGCAGCAACTGGTCGAGGGCGTGCTGGAGGGGTTGCCGGCAGGAGACCGCCGCCGCTGGCACCAGCTGGCCGAGACCGTCGCCGCCAAGCGCGACGGGTCGTCCTTCGTCACCTTCGTCGCGCTGCTGCGGCGCGCCATCTCGGGCGCGGTGCGGCATGCGGCGCGGGGCGGGGAGGGGGCTGCGCCCGGCTGGCTCGCGATCCGTCCGCTTGCCGAGTGGTCCACCCTGTGGGATAGCCTCGGCCGCCTTGCCGCCGAGACGGATGCGCTCAGCCTGGACCGCAAGCAGGCGGTGCTCACGATGCTCGGCTGGCTCACCCCGCCGCGGCGCTGAGGGCGCCGGGGCCGACCGGAAGACATCCCGTGACTGGCGACGCCGAACAGCGGCCCTGCTTCATCACCACCCCGATCTACTACGTGAACGACCGGCCCCATATCGGGCATGCCTACACCTCGCTGGCTGCCGACGTGCTGGCGCGGTGGCGGCGGCTGGAGGGGCGCCCGGTCTTCTTCCTGACCGGCACCGACGAGCACGGCCAGAAGGTGGAGAAGGCGGCGCGTGACGCGGGGATGGACCCGCAAGCCTTCTGCGACCAGGTCAGCCGCCATTTCCGCGACCTGACGGCCACCATGGCCCTGTCGGTCGACGACTTCATCCGCACCACGGAGCCGCGCCACAAGGTCGCCTGCGCCGCGCTGTGGGACGAGCTGGTCCGGCGGGGCGAGATCTACCTTGGCGACTACGAGGGCTGGTACGCGGTGCGCGACGAAGCCTTCTACGGCCCGGACGAGCTGACCGAGCGGGACGGCGTGAAATACGCGCCGAGCGGCGCACCGGTGGAGTGGGTGAGGGAGCCGTCCTACTTCTTCCGTCTCTCGGCCTGGGGCGAGCGGCTGCTGGCCTTCTACGAGGCGAATCCGGACTTCATCCTGCCCGCAGGGCGGCGGAATGAGGTGATCGCCTTCGTAAAGTCGGGGCTGGGCGACCTGTCCGTCTCCCGCACCTCCTTCCGCTGGGGGGTTCCGGTGCCGGGCGACGATGCGCATGTGATGTATGTGTGGCTGGATGCGCTGACGAACTACATCACCGCCGCCGGCTATCCCACTGATTCTGCAAGATTTGCGACCTGGTGGCCGGCCGAGCTCCACTTCGTCGGCAAGGACATCCTGCGCTTCCACGCGATCTACTGGCCGGCCTTCCTGATGGCGGCCGGCCTGGCGCCGCCGGGGCGCGTCTTCGCGCATGGCTGGTGGACGAATGAGGGGCAGAAGATCTCGAAGTCGCTGGGCAACGTGATCGACCCGGTGCGGCTGGTGGAGGAGTTCGGCCTGGACCCGGTGCGCTACTTCCTGCTGCGGGAAGTGCCCTTCGGCCAGGACGGCGATTTCAGCCGCGCCGCGCTGGTCGCGCGCAACAACGGGGAATTGGCGAACGCGCTCGGCAACCTCGCGAACCGCACCCTGTCGCTGATCCAGCGGAACTGCGACGCGACCCTGCCCGGACCGGCGGTGCGCGGCGCCTCCGACGCGACGCTCGGCGCGCTGGTGGACGGGCTGGCGGCGACGGTGGGCGGGCATCTCGAGCGCCAGGAATTCCACCTGGCGCTCGACGTCGTGCTGGCCGCGGTGCGGGAAGCCAATGGCTATGTCACGGTCGAGCAGCCCTGGGCGCTGAAGAAGACGGACCCGGTCCGCATGGCCGCCGTGCTGCGCATCTTGCATGACGCGCTGCGTGCCTTCGCCACCGTGTTGCAGCCCTTCATGCCGGGCAGCATGGCGAAGCTGCTGGACCAGCTCGGCGTGCCGGAGGAGGCGAGGGGGCTCGGCGCGCTCGCCACCCCGCTGCCGGGCGGCCTGGCGCTGCCGCCGCCCGAACCGCTGTTCCGGAAGATCGAGGCGCCGGCCGCGTGAGCACCTACATCGTCGATTCCCATTGCCACCTGGACCATTTCCAGGCGGGCGAGGAGCAGGATGCGGTGGTGGCCCGCGCGGCGGCGGCGGGCATCGGGCGGATGGTGACGATCGGCACGAGGTTAGGCGAACAGGCGGCGACGGTTCGCGCCATCGCCGACCGCCACGCGCAGGTCTTCGCCACCGTCGGCATCCACCCCCACAATGCCGGCGAACGAGACGCACCGACGGTCGCGGAATTGCTGCGGGAGGCAGACCATCCCAAGGTGATCGGGCTCGGCGAGTCGGGGCTCGACTACTTCTACGACAAGGCGCCGCGCCCGGCGCAGGCGGAGGGCTTCCGTGCCCATATCGCCGCCGCGCGCGAATCCCGCCTGCCGCTGGTGGTGCATGCGCGCGACGCCGACGAGGACATCGCCGCGATCCTGGAGGATGAGCATGCGAAGGGCGACTTCCCCTTCGTGCTGCATTGCTTCTCCTCGGGCGCCGAACTGGCGCGTAGGGCGGTGGCGATCGGGGGGTATGTCTCCTTCTCAGGGATGCTGACCTTCCCGAAATCGGACGCGATCCGCGCCATCGCGGCGGAACTGCCGGCGGAGCGGCTGCTGGTGGAGACGGACAGCCCCTACCTCGCCCCCGTGCCCTTGCGGGGAAAGCGGTGCGAGCCCGCCTATGTGGCGCATACCGCGGCAAGGCTGGCCGAGGCCCGCGGCCTCGGCATGGCGGCGCTGGCGGAGCTGACGACGGCGAATTTTCACCGTCTGTTCCAGCGGTCCCGATGATCCCAGCGGCCGAAGCCGGGCCGCGGGCGCCGGGCCTGACCGTGACCCTGCTGGGCTGCGGCGGCAGCGGCGGCGTGCCCCTGCTGGGCGGCCCGGGCGGACGCGGCGACTGGGGCGCCTGCGACCCGGCGGAGCCGCGCAACCGCCGCACCCGCAGCGCGGCGCTGGTGGAGAGCGGCGGGCGACGGCTGCTGGTGGATGCGGGGCCGGACCTGCGGGCGCAGATGCTGGCCAACGGAATCGACCAGGTGGAGGCGGTGGCGATCACGCATACCCATGCCGACCACATCATGGGGCTCGACGACCTTCGCATGGTCAACCGGATCCGGGGAACGGCAATCGAGCTGTTCGGCACCTATGTCACGCTCGCCGAGCTGAAGGGGCGCTTCGAATACGCATTCCGCCCGCCGACCCCGCCCGGCTTCTACCGCCCGGCGCTCGCCCCCCGCGCCGTGGCGCCGGGGGAGGTGGTGCCCATGGCGGGCCTGCCGGTCAGGGTGCTGCGGCAGGACCACAAGGTGATGGAGACGCTGGGCTTCCGCATCGGCAGCTTCGCCTATTGCACCGACGTGGTGGCATTCCCCGAGGAGAGCCTGGCGGCGCTCCAGGGACTCGACACCTGGGTGGTCGGCTGCTTTCAGCGCCGGCCGCACCCGGTCCACGCCCATGTGGCGCAGGTCCTGGACTGGGTGGCCCGCCTGAGGCCGCGGCGGACCGTGCTGACCCATATGGGCAACGACATGGACTGTGCCTGGCTGCGCGCGAACCTGCCGCCCGGGGTGGAGCCGGGCGCCGACGGGATGGTGCTGGAGGTTCCGGCCGCCTGAGCAGGCGTCCGGCCAGGCCGCGGTTTCCCCCGGCTTTTCCACACCCCGATATTTTCCATAATATATCTTATGCGATATCTACGGCTGTGGATGACCGGTGTCGATGGCGTGCCGCGGTGCATCGCGTCGCCCGCCCGCCCTGCTTGCCGAAGTCGCCGCCGCGCGGGAGACCGGGTCCGCAAGATCAGGAGCTTCCCGATGCCCGACCCCGCGACCGCGCTGAACCGCCTGCTGGACATCATGGCCCGGCTGCGGGCGCCGGATGGCTGCGCCTGGGACCAGGCGCAGGACTTCGCGACAATCGCGCCCTACACGGTCGAGGAAGCCTACGAGGTCGCCGACGCGATCGCCCGCGGCCCGGACTTCGCCGCCTTGCTGGACGAGCTGGGCGACCTGCTGTTCCAGGTGGTCTACCACGCGCAGATGGCGGCCGAACTGGGTCATTTCGGCTTCGCCGAGGTCGCGCAGGCCATCTCCGCCAAGATGATCCGCCGCCATCCCCATGTCTTCGGCGAGGCGGAGCAGCGCAGCGCCGAGGGCCAGGTCGCCGCCTGGGAGGTCCAGAAGGCCGCCGAGCGGGCGGCGCGGGCGGAAGCGGGCGTGCTGGCCGGCATCCCCCTCAACCTCCCTGCCCTGACCCGCGCCAACAAGCTCGCCCGCCGGGCCGCCCGCGTCGGCTTCGACTGGCCGGATGCCGGCGCCGTGCTCGACAAGCTGGAGGAGGAGGCGGCGGAGCTGCGGGCGGAGCTGCCCGGCCAGGACAAGGCGCGGCAGGCGGATGAGCTGGGCGACCTTCTTTTCGTGGTCGTGAACCTGGCCCGCAAGCTGGACCTGGACCCCGAGGCCTGCCTGCGGGCCGCCAACACAAAGTTCGAGCGGCGCTTCGGCGCTGTGGAGGCGGCACTCGCCGCCGAGGGCCGCGCACCGGGCGATGCCACGCTCGGGGAGATGGAGGCCGCGTGGCAGGCGGCGAAGGCTGGCGAGGCAGGCTGACGCCGAGGTTGTAAATCGAATTTACAACTTAGGACCTGAGGGCTGCTTCCTGTAGTAGCACTACATCCCACTGTCGTAGTGCTGCTTCCCGCTGGGGGCCTGTGGGGAAAAACGGGAACATATCGCCTGGACGCGGCGCAGCCGGCGCGAACCCCCTTCCCGTCTTCCTGCCCTCCATGCAGCCAGGCCCACCGCGGCCGCGTTGGGCTCTCAGCTTGTCGGCGAACCCTCGGACAGCGCCGTAACGGTCCCCGCCGGCACGGATCGCCGCGCGGGCAGCGGGATCCAGTCCCGTTCGTCCCCCGGCACCGGCGCGCCAAAGCGGTCGCGCGCCCAGTCGGCCTTGGCCTGCTCGATCCGCTCGCGGGAGGAGGAGACGAAGTTCCAGTAGAGGAAGCGCGGCCCGTCCATCGCGGCCCCGCCCAACAGCAGCAGCCGCGCGCCGAGCGGACCCGCGGTCAGCGCCAAGCGGTCCCCGGCACGGAACACCAGCATCTGGCCCGGGCCGAAGCGGTCTCCGGCGACGTCCACCTCGCCCTCCAGCACATAGGCCGCGCGCTCCTCATGCCCATCGGGCAGCGGCAGGGCGGCGCCCGGGGCGAGCGCCGCATCCGCGTAGAACAGGTCGGACCCGGCCGCGACGGGCGCCCGCTCGCCCCAGCCGGTGCCGGCGATCAGCCGCAGCCGCAGCCCGGTTTCCTGGACCACCGGCAAGCTCGCCGCGGGGTGGTGGGCGAAGCCGGGCGCCGTCTCCTCCTCCGCGCGCGGCAGGGCGACCCAGGACTGGATGCCGAACAGCCGGTGCGGCGCGGCGCGGCGTTCCGGTGCCGTGCGCTCGGAATGGACGATGCCGCGGCCCGCGGTCATCCAGTTCACGTCGCCCGGCGCGATCGGCTGCCGGGTGCCGAGGCTGTCGCGGTGCAGGATCTCGCCCCGGAACAGGTAAGTCACCGTGGCCAGGCCGATATGCGGGTGCGGCCGCACATCGAGGCCGCGGCCGGCGAGGAACTCGCCCGGGCCCATCTGGTCGAAGAAGATGAAGGGCCCGACCATCTGCCGCCCGGTGGCGGGCAGTGCGCGGCGCACCTCGAAGCCGCCGATGTCGTGGACGCGCGGCAGCAGCACCGTCTCGATGCCGGGCGGCAGCGGATCGGTCGGGTCGGCGGCATTCATCGGGCGCTCTCCTTTGGGTGGCCAACAGGAGATGGGAGGGCCGGCGCAGGCCGCGAATCACGCCGGGCGATCGGCCTCATCCAAAGGGCGGATGACGCTGCCGCCGGCCGGCCGGTCAGGCGGCGGGATAGGCGATCGCCACCACCTCGACCTCCTCGGCCCCGGCCGGGGTCCGCAGCTTCCGCGTGTCCCCCACGCGGGCGCCGAGCAGCGCGCGGGCGACGGGCGCCACCCAGGAGATGCGGCCGGCCTCGGCATCGGCCTCGTCCACGCCGACAATGGTCACCGTCACCTCGGCATCGTCGGACAGGCGCGCATAGGTGACGGTCGCACCGAAGAACACCTGGTCGCGCCTCGCCTGGGCGGCCGGGTCCACCACCTGCACGCGTTCCAGGCGCTTGTGCAGGAAGCGCACCCGGCGGTCGATCTCGCGCAGGCGGCGCTTGCCGTACTGGTAGTCGGCATTCTCGGACCGGTCGCCGAGCGCGGCGGCCCAGGACACCACCTCCACCACCTTCGGTCGCTCCTCGTCCCAGAGCCGGCGGAGTTCCGCCCGCAGCGCCGCGGCGCCGGCGGGTGTCATGTAGAAGGGGGTGCCGGGCGGCAGGCCGGGCGGGCCTTCGTCATCCTCCTCGTCTTCGGCGGGGCTCGGCACGGGGGTTGGCGGCTCAATCCTCGCCGAGCAGGGCGGCGCGGGCGGCCTCCCAGCTGGCGCGGTCGGGGGCGCAGAGCAGCCCGCCGCCGGTCTGGTGCCCGGCCTCATAGGGGCTGCCGTCGAAGCGCGCGGCATGGCCGCCGGCCTCGCGGTGGATCAGCCAGCCCGGCGCGTGGTCCCAGGGCATCAGCTTGTTGTAGACCAGCAGATGCGCGTGGCCGCCGGCCGCCAGGCGGTATTCGTGCGCGGCGCAGCGGTAGTTCACGGTCGCCGCCAGCCGCGGCAGGCGCGAGGCGACGCGCGACTTCAGCGGCTCCGGCATCCACCCCCAGGACACGGCGCCCACCATGCGGGCGACCGGGGCCGGCGGCGCGACGCGCAGGTCGCCGATGCGGCGGCCCTCCGCATCCTCCACCCAGGCCCCCTGCCCGCGCAGCGCCACGGCGGTGTCGTCGCCGAGCGGGTCGTGGATCCAGCCCGCCACCACCTCGCCCCGCACGAAGGCTGCGGCCATGCAGCCGAACAGCGGCACGCCGGCCGCGAAATTCGCCGTGCCGTCCACAGGGTCCACCACGAAGGCGAGGTCCGCGCCTGCGATGCGCGAGAGCAGCGAGGCATCGGCGGCCGTCCCCTCCTCCCCCACCACCACGCAGCCGGGAAAGATGCGGCGAAGGCCGGCCTCGATCACCCGCTCGGCCGCCTCATCGGCTTCCGTGACCAGGTCGAGCGGGCCGGACTTGACCCGCACCGCCGCGGGCGCGAGCCGGCGGAAGCGGGGCATGATCTCGGCCCGCGCGGCATCGCGCAGCAGCGCCGCCACCTCGCCCACCGCCCGCGCGTCGAGCCGGTTCACGCGCCGCGCTGCGCGTAGCGCGCCCGGTCGGCGCGGGAGAGGCGGACCGTCAGCCGGATCGCGTCCTCCGAATCCTCGCGCCGGACCACCTCGCCATGCTCGTAGAGCCAGGCGAGGGTGGCGCCGTCGCTGGTGGGGACGCTGACCTCCATCGTCTCCATCCCCGCCGCCAGGCGTTCGTCCAGCACGGCGCGGAGCCGGTCGAGCCCGGCGCCGGTCAGCGCGGAGGCGGCGATGGCGCCCGGGATCTCCGGCACCGCATCCACCCCGCCCATCAGGTCGGCCTTGTTCAGCACCTCCACCACGCGGGCCGGCCAGCCCTCGTCGAGGGCGGCGTCGGGGCCCTCGGCCATGTCGGTCAGCACGCCGAGCACGTCGGCGCGCTGGGCTGCGCTGTCGGGATGGGCGGCGTCGCGGACATGGAGGATGATGTCGGCCGCCGCCACCTCCTCCAGCGTGGCGCGGAAGGCCTCGACCAGCTGCGTCGGCAACTCGCTGATGAAGCCCACCGTGTCGGAGAGGATCACGGTGCGGCCGCTCGGCAGCTTGATGGCGCGCATCGTGGGATCGAGCGTGGCGAAGAGCTGGTCCTGCGCATAGACGCCCGCGCCTGTCAGCGCGTTGAACAGCGTGGACTTGCCGGCATTGGTGTAGCCGACCAGCGCGACCACCGGGTAGGGCACGCGTTCGCGCGCCTTGCGGTGCAGGCCGCGGGTGCGGCGCACCTGCTCCAGCTCCTTCTTCAGCTTGACGATCCGCTCGCCGATCAGGCGGCGGTCGATCTCGATCTGGGACTCGCCGGGACCGCCGAGGAAGCCGAAGCCGCCGCGCTGGCGTTCCAGGTGGGTCCAGGACCGCACCAGGCGTGTGCGCTGGTATTCCAGGTGCGCGAGTTCGACCTGCAGCGTGCCTTCCTTCGTGCGCGCGCGTTCCCCGAAGATCTCGAGGATGAGGCCGGTGCGGTCGATGACCTTGGCGCCCCAGGCGCGTTCAAGGTTGCGCTGCTGCACCGGCGACAGCGCGGCATCGACCACCACGACCGCCACACCGTGGCGGTCGCAAGCTTCCTTCACCATTGCGACCTGGCCTTCGCCGAGCAGCGTGGAGGGCCGGGTGCTGCGCAGCGGGTGGATCCCGGTATGGACCACCGTGAGGCCGATCGAGGCCGTCAGGCCGACCGCCTCGGCCAGCCGCGCCTCGGCCGCGCGGTGGGCCGCGCCCTCCCCGCGGACGGAGTGGCGTTCATGCGGCAGGATGACCGCCGCGCGGGTCGGGCCGGGCTCGGTCGGGCGGGGGCCGCCCGCGGCCTCAGTCTCCGCGGCCAACCGGGTTCACCTCGCGCCCAAGGGTCAGGCGGCCTTCGCGGGACGGCGCCGCGCCTTCGGCCGGCGCCGCGCCGGCGGCGCCCGCCGTGCCCTGCGCGCCGGCCTGGGCCGTCGCGTCGAACAGCATGATCGGGGCGCCCGGCATCACCGTGCTGATCGCGTGCTTGTAGACAAGCTGGGTGTGCCCGTCCCGGCGCAACAGGACGGAAAAGTTGTCGAACCAGGTGATGATGCCCTGCAGCTTCACGCCGTTGACCAGGAAGATCGTCACCGGCGTCTTCGACTTGCGGACATGGTTCAGGAAGACGTCCTGAACGTTCTGGGACTTCTCGGCGGCCACGGAGGGTGGATCCTTCTTGTTGGTGGCCTGCTCGGGCATCGCCCGCAGGGCCGAATGCCTCACCTTCTCCCAGGCGCAGGCGATCTGGCAAGTGACGCGAGTGCATGGCAGAGCGCGGTCGCGCTTCCGAACGCGGCATCCGGCGCTGCGTTCGCCGCCCCGCCGTCATGGGCCGCGTCCCCCAGCAGCACGGCCCGGCACCCCGCCGCCCGCGCCGCCTGCATGTCGAGCGCCGTGTCGCCCACATACCAGACATCCGGGCCGGGCGGGACGCCGCAGGCGGCCAGCGCCAGCAGGATCGGCGCCGCATCCGGCTTGTCCGCCGCCGCATCGCCCGCGCCGACCAGCGTGGCGAAGAAGGGGCCCCAGCCGAGATGCGCCGCCTCCGCGCGCAGCAGCGCGCCCCCCTTGTTAGAGACGACACCCTGCGGCCCGCAGAGCGCCGCCGCTTCCAGCGCCGCCCGCGCGCCCGGCATGGGCGACAGCACGCCGAGGTGGCAGGCGCGCACCTCGGCGTAGAAGATGTCCCGCGCCCTTTCCCACTCCGCGCCGAACATGCCGGGGAAGGTGTCCCGCAGCGACCCGCGGACGCGCGCCAGCACCTCCGCGCGGTCCCATTCCGGCATGCCGAAGGCACGGAAGGTCGCGTTCAGCCCGCGCTCGATCGCCGCCCAGCCATCGACCAGGGTGTTGTCCCAGTCCCAGAGCACGCAGCGGGGGGCGGCAAGGTCGCTCACGCCGCGTTCTTCTGCGCGCCCTTGACGTGGCGGGCGAAGATGTCGAACAGCCGCCGGACCACCGGCCCCACCTGCCCGTCCCCCACCGGCGCGCCGTCGATGCGGATGATCGGCTTCACGAAGGAGGTGGCGGAGGTGATGAAGGCCTCCCGCGCGCGGCGCATCTCGTCCAGCGTGAAGGCGCGCTCGTCATAGGCGATGCCGGCCTGGCGCAACTCCGCCATCAGCGCGCCGCGGGTGCAGCCGGGCAGGATCACCTGGTCCAGGTGGCGGGTGCGGATCGCCCCCTGCTCATCGACGATCCAGAAGGTGGTGGCGGCGCCTTCCGTCACCATCCCCGTCGCCTCGTCGTAGAGGATCGCCTCGATCGCGCCGCGTTCCTTCGCGGCCTGGCGCGCCAGGCAGTTCGGCAGCAGGTTGACGGACTTGATGTCGCGCCGCGCCCAGCGAAGGTCCGGCAGGGTGATGCAGGACGCGGCCCAGCGGTCCACGTCGGTCGGATAGGGCGCGATGCGCCGGACGGTGACGACCAGCGCCGGCGGCACCGGCTTCGCCGGGAAGGCGTGGTCGCGCCGCGCGACGCCGCGCGTGACCTGCATGTAGAGCAGGCCTTCCGTCACCCGGTTCCTCGCCGCCACCTCCCGCAGCACCACCGACAACGCGGCGCGCGACATCGGCATGGGCAGCCGGATCTCCCGCAGGCTGCGCTCGAGCCGGGCGAGGTGCAGGTCCTCGTCGACGTAGCGGCCGTCATGCAGGTGGACGACCTCGTAGATGCCGTCGCCGAACTGGTAGCCGCGGTCCTCGATGTTCACCGAGGCCTCGGACTGGGGAAGGTAGCGGCCGTTGACATAGGCGATGCGGGACATCGGGGCGTGCCTGTTGGCGGTGGAGGGGTGGGCGGATGTTGGCCCCGGCCCCACCCCTTCCGGCAAGGGGGGGGGCGGGGCGCGGCGGCCCGCGGCGGTCAGCCCTGTGGCGCGGCCGGCGCGGGGGCACGGTCCTCGGCATGGACGCCGAGGAACTTCAGCTTCCGGTGCAGCGCGCTGCGCTCCATGCCCACGAAGGCGGCGGTGCGGCTGATGTTGCCGCCGAAGCGCAGCAGCTGGGCTTCGAGGTACTGGCGCTCGAACAGCTCCCGCGCCTCGCGCAGCGGCAGGGTCATGATCTCGCTCGACCGGTCGAGCTTGAGGACGGCGGGGGCCGCGGCGCCCACCTGGGGGGGCAGCATGTCGGGGCGGATCGGCTCCCTCGCATCGCCCGGCGCCATGATCAGCAGCCAGTCGATGAGGTTCCGCAGTTCCCGCACGTTGCCGGGCCATTCATAGGCCTGCATGGCCGCCAGCGCGTCCTCGCTCAGCTCCCGCGGGGCCATGCCGGAGGTCTCGCCGGACCGCGCCATGAAGTGCCGCGCCAGCGCCGGGATGTCCTCGCGCCGTTCCCGCAGCGGGGGGATGCGCAGCGGCACGACGGCAAGACGGTAGTACAGGTCCTCCCGGAAGCGGCCGGCCGCGATCTCCCCCTGTAGGTCGCGGCTGGTGGTGGCGATCACCCGCACATCCACCTGCACGCGCTGCGCGCCGCCCATGCGGACGAAGCCCTGTTCCTGGAGCGCGCGGACGATCTTGCCCTGCGTCTCCATCGGCATGTCCGCCACCTCGTCCAGCAGCAGCGTCCCGCCATGGGCGCGTTCCAGCACGCCCGCGCGGCGGGGCTGGCCGGTCGGGTCGGCGCCTGCCTCCACGCCGAACAGCTCCTCCTCGAAGCGGGCCGGCGCCAGGGTCGCGCAGTTCAGGGCGACGAAGGGGCCGTCGGCGCGGCGCGAGCGCGCGTGCAGCATCCGCGCCGCCACTTCCTTGCCCGCCCCCGCCGGCCCGGTGATGAGCACGCGCGAGCCCGTGGGCGCCACCCGCTCGATCGCCGCGCGGAGCTGCGCGAGGGGGGCGGAGACGCCGACCAGCTCGGTCTCGGCGCCCGCGCGCAGGCGCAGCTCGCTGTTCTCCCGCTGGAGGCGTGCGGCTTCCAGCGCGCGCGCCACCACCAGCAGCATCCGGTCGGACTTGAAGGGCTTCTCGATGAAGTCGTAGGCGCCCTGCTGGATCGCCTGCACCGCCGTCTCGATCGTGCCGTGGCCGGAGATCATCACGCAGGGGACGCGGGGTTCCTCCTGGTGGAGGGCGGCGAGGATGCCGAGCCCGTCGAGCTTCGAGTTCTGCAACCAGATGTCGAGGATCACCAGCGAAGGCCGGCGCAGCCGGAAGGCAGCCAGCGCCTGGTCCGAATTGGCCGCCTGGCGTGTCCCGTAGCCCTCATCCGCCAGGATGCCCTCGATCAGGGCGCGGATGTCCGGCTCGTCGTCGACGATCAGGATGTCATGCGCCATGGCCGACCCGTCCCAAGCCCATCTCCTCACGCCGGGGCGCCGCGCCCCCTTCGACGGGGGGCAGGATCAGCACGGCCCGTGCCCCGCGGCCATCCCCCCGGTCCTCCAGGACGAGCCGTCCGCCATGGTCCTCCATGATCTTCTTGACGATGGCAAGGCCAAGCCCGGTCCCTTTCGCCTTGTGCGTGACATAGGGCTCGGTCAGGCGGGCCCTTTCCTCCCCCTCCGGAAGGCCGATCCCGTCATCCTCCACCACCACCGCCCAGCCCTCGGCGGCGGGCTCCAGCCGGAGGGCGATGCGGCCCTGCTCGCCCTCGGCGCGGGGCACCGCGGCGCAGGCATCGGCGGCGTTCTGCAGCAGGTTTGTCAGCGCCTGGCCGATCAGCCGGCGGTCCACGGGGACCACCGGCGCGGGGTCGGGGATCGCCGTCTCGTAGCGGATCTCGGGATGCGCCGCGGTCTGCAGCACCAGCGCCTCCCGAAGGACCACGCCCAGGTTCTCGGGCCGGATCACCGGCTGGGGCATCCGAGCGAAGGCGGAGAACTCATCGACCATCCGCCCGATGTCGCCGACCTGGCGGACGATCGTGTCGGTCAGCGAGCGGAAGGTGTCGGGGTCGCTCGCGATCTCCTTCAGGTATTTCCGCTTCAGACGCTCGGCCGAGAGCTGGATCGGGGTCAGCGGGTTCTTGATCTCATGCGCGATGCGGCGCGCCACGTCGGCCCAGGCGGCCTTGCGCTGGGCGGATTGCAGCTCGGTGATGTCGTCGAAGGTCAGCACGAAGCCGGTTACGCTGCCGCTGCGCGTCTCGGCGCCGATGCGGGCGATCAGGGTGCGGCGGCGCGCGGGCGGCCCGATCGGGATCTCCGCCATGCGGGGCCGTTCGGGCTGTTCGGCCGCGTCCTGCACCAGGGCGGCGAATTCCGGCACCACCTTCGCCAGCGGCAGGCCGATGCCGGCGTCGAGGTCGATCTCCAGCAGCTCGCTCGCGCTGCGGTTGGGCAGGTTGATCCGGCCCGCGGCGTCGAGGCCGATCACCCCGGCCGAGACGCCGGCCAGCACGGTTTCCGTGAAGCGCCGCCGCTCGTCGATCTGGCGGTATGCCTCCATCAGCTCGCCGCGCTGGGCGGAGAGCTGGTTGGTCATGCGGTTGAAGGCGCGCGACAGGGTGGCAAGCTCGTCGTCCTGCGTCCCCTCCTCCACCCGGGTCGAGAGGTCGCCGCCGCGGACCCGTTCCGCCGCTGTGATGAGCCGGCTGATCGGCCGCGCCATCTGGTTGGCGAAGGTCAGCCCGACCGACACGGCGGCCAGCAGCACGAGCAGCGCCGCGCAGGCGAAGATGAGCGCGAAAGTCACCTGCAGGCTGCCGCGGTTGCGGTCCTGCTGTTCGTATTCGAGGAAGGCGAGCTCCGTCCGGCGCATGTGCTCCAGCACGCCGGCATCGAGGGGGCGGCCGATCAGCAGCGCGAGCCCGGGCGGGCTGTCCACGTTGGCCAGGGCGCGGACGCGCGCATCCGTCTCGCTCGGGATCACCGCGACGTCGCCGTTGCGCACCAGCTCCACCGCCCAGGCGGGCGGGGGTTCTATGGCGCCGCCGGCGAGGAAGCCGGCCTGGGCGACGAGGCGGCCCGTCGCCGGCTCGAACACCACCGCCTCCGTCAGGCCGCGGATCGAGGACTGGGTGACCAGCAGGCGCTCGAACGCGTCCGGGTTCTCGGGCAGGTAGAGCTGCGCGGCGCGGGTCAGGTCGGCGGCCATGGCCAGGGCATCGACCCGGATCTCGTCGCGGTGCTGGTCGAGCCATGCGCGGGAGGCGACCAGCGAGGCTTCGAGCGTGGTACGCACGCGGTCGCTGAACCAGGCCTGGATGCCGAGGTTGAAGAACACCGCCGAGAAGGCGCCGACCGTCAGCGCCGGCACCACGGCGACGCCGCCGAACAGCAGCACCAGCCGCACATGCAGCCGCGCCCCGGCGCTGCCGCGCCGCCGTTCCGCCCAGACCCGCACCAGCCGCGCGGCGAGCGAGGCGCCGAGCAGCACCAGCACGCAGGCATTGGCCAGCACGACGGCCACGATCTGCCCCGGCCGGGTGGGTCCGAAGGGCGACCCGCCGGCGAGCAGGACGAAGGTGGCCAGCCCGAGCAGCACGGCCGTGAGGGCGAGGCCGAGCGTGGCGACGCGCCCGAACAGGATGTCGGCGAGGCGGCGCTTCCCGGTGGCGGTCATGGGCGGGCGCATGGGGAAGGCGTCCCCGCCCGCCGCTGCTTCGCCAGCATGGGAAGGGGTCGGGTGGGGGGCATGTCAGCCGCGGCGCGCATCGGGCGCCGGGGGTAGCACTATGGCAGGCCGCGCACCACCGGCAGGTCCAGCTCCCGCAGCTTCTTCCGCAGCGTGTTCCGGTTCAGCCCCAGCATCGCCGCGGCCTTGATCTGGTTGCCGCGGGTGGCCGACAGCGCAAGCCGCAGCAGCGGCCGCTCCACCTCGGCCAGCACGCGGTCATAGAGGTCGCGGATCGGCATGCCGTCCCTGTGTGCGGCCATGAAGCCGCCGAGGTGCCGTTCCACCGCCTGTTCCAGCGTCTCCGGCGCGCGGGGGCCTTCCTCCGCCGGGGCCGCGGCCTCGGCCAGTTCGGCGGCCACCGCATCCTCTCCGATGATCTCCTGCGGGTAGAGCGCGGCCATGCGCCGCATGAGGTTCTCTAGCTCCCGTGCATTGCCGGGCCAGGGATGCTGGCGCAGCCGGTCCATCGCGCCGGGGTCGAGCTGCTTCGCGGGCAGGCCGGCGGCGCGCGCGCGTTCCAGGAAGTGCCGCGCCAGCAGCGGGATGTCCTCCAGCCGCTCGCGCAGCGGCGGCAGGCGGATGGGGACGACGTTCAGGCGGTAGAACAGGTCCTCGCGGAACATCCCGCCGCGGATCGCCTGGCGCAGGTCGCGATGGGTGGCGGCGACGATGCGGACATTGGCCTTGATGGGCTGGCGGCCGCCGACGGTCGTGAATTCGCCTTCCTGCAGAACGCGCAGCAGGCGCGTCTGGGCCTCGGGCGGCATGTCGCCGATCTCGTCGAGGAACAGCGTGCCGCCGGCCGCCTGCTCGAACCGGCCGACGCCGCGGTTCAGCGCGCCGGTGAAGGCGCCGCGCTCATGCCCGAACAGCTCGCTCTCGATCAGCTCGCGCGGGATGGCGGCCATGTTGATGGCCACGAAAGGGCCACCGCGGCGGCGGCCGTAGTCGTGCAGCGCGCGCGCCACCAGTTCCTTGCCGGTGCCCGACTCGCCGGTGATCATCACCGTCAGGTCGGTGGTCGTGAGCCGCGCGACCGTCCGGTAGATCTCCTGCATCGCCGGGCTGCGGCCGACCAGCGGCAGGCGCTCCTCCTGCTCCTCGCCCTCGGCCGCGGCGGCGAGGTTGGGGGCGGCGAGCGCGCGGCCGACCACGGCCAGCAGCTCCTTCAGGTCGAAGGGCTTCGGCAGGTAGTCGAAGGCGCCGCGCTGCGTCGCCTTCAGCGCGGTGGAGAAGGTGGACTGCGCCGACATCACCACCACCCGCAGGTCCGGCCGCACGCGCCGGATGCGGGGCACGAGGTCGAGCCCGTTCTCGTCCGGCATCACCACGTCGGTGATGACCAGGTCCCCCTCCCCGTCCTCCACCCAGCGCCAGAGCGTGGCGGCGGAGGAGGTGGCGCGGACATGGTAGCCCGACCGGCCGAGCGCCTGGCTCAGCACGGTGCGGATCGCGCGGTCGTCGTCGGCGATCAGGATGGTGCGCGTGGTGGCGGAGGCGGGGGCGGCGGCGACATCGCTCATGCGGCGGCTCCGTTGTCCGCGCGCCGCGGGGGCTGCGGGAGGGAGAGGCGGAAGATCGTGCGGCCCGGGCGGCTGTCGCATTCGATCAGCCCCCCCTGGTCGGCGACCAGTTTCGCGACGAGCGCGAGGCCGAGCCCCTGCCCGCCCCGCTTGGTGGTGACGAAGGGCTCGAACAGGGTGGCGCGGATAGCCTCGGGGATGCCGGGGCCGTTGTCGCGCACCACCACCTGCAACGGCAGGTGCACGCGTTCGAGGGAGCCGGGGACGGCGATGCGCACCCCGTGGTGGTAGGAGGTGGAGAGCAGGATCTCGCCCTCCCGCGGGTCCACCGCCTCGGCCGCGTTCTTCACCAGGTTCAGCAGGACCTGCACGAGCTGGTCGCGGTTGCCCCAGACCGGCGGCAGCGACGGGTCGTAGTCCTGGACGATGCGCAGATGCGCCGCGAAGCCGGACAGCGCGATGCGGCGCACATGGTCCAGCACCTCGTGGATGTTCACCTCCCCCCGGTCGATCGGGCGGTCGGAGAACATGTCCATCCGCTCCACCAGCTTGCGGATGCGGTCCACCTCGTCCTGGATGAGCTGGCAAAGCTCCCGGTCGCCCTCGCTCGCGCCCTGTTCCAGCAGCTGCGCCGCGCCGCGGATGCCCGACAGCGGGTTCTTCACCTCATGCGCCAGCATCTCCGCCATGGCGGAGGCGCCGCGCGCGGCGCCGCGGAAGTTCAGCTGCCGGTCCAGCATCTGCGCGGTCGAGCCGTCCTGCAGCGTCACCACGACCCCGCCGGGCAGTTCGGGCAGCGGCGCGCCCTGGACCGACACGCCGGTGCGGTGCAAGCGGGGGCTTTCGAGCGCGAGGTCGTGGTCGGCCACGGGCGCGTCATGCGCGCGGACCTGCGCGAGCAGGCCGAACACGCGGTTGTCGGGCGGCAGCAGGTCGCGCAGCGAATGGGCCCGCAGCGATCCCGCGGAGAGCTGGAAGAAGATCTCCGCCGCCGGGTTGGCGAAGCGGAAGCGGTCCTCGGCGTCGAGCACGACGGCCGGCAGCGGCAGGGCCGCGAGCATCGCCGCCGCATCCGGGGTCACGGCCGCCAGCGGGGCCGGCGGTGGCGCGGCGGGGGGCGCCGATGCGCGGGGGGCGAGGCTGCGGAGCTTCACGCCGCCAGCTTCCCGTCCCCGCCATCCTCGTCCCGCGCGGCGCGGCCGGGCATCACGCCGCGTTCGACCAGGGGTTCGTAGAAGCGGCGGATATGGGCCTCCACCGCCTCGGCTGAGTCGAGGCGGTTGACCTCGGCGCGGAACTCGGCCGATCCGGGCAGGCCCTTCGAATACCAGGCCACATGCTTGCGGGCGAGCCGGACGCCCGGGTCGCGCCCGTGATGGTCCAGCATGGCCCGGTAGTGGGACAGCAGCGTCGCAAGCTGGTCGGCCAGCGGCGGGTCCTCCGGCAGGATGCCGGTGGCGAGGTAGTCCGCCACCTGCTTCGGCAGCCAGGGCCGCCCGTAGCAGCCGCGGCCGATCATCACGCCATCCGCGCCGGACCGGCGCAGCGCCTCGGCCGCGTCCTCCGGGCCCAGGATGTCGCCGTTGACGATGACGGGGATCGACACCGCCGCCTTCACGCCGGCGACGAAGGCCCAGTCGGCGGTGCCGGTGTAGAACATCTGCCGCGTGCGGCCATGGACCGTGACCATGCGGATCCCGCATTCCTCGGCGATCCTCGCCAGCCGCGGGGCATTCAGGCTGGCATGGTCCCAGCCCATCCGCATCTTCAGCGTGACGGGGACGGAGACGGCCTTCACCGTGGCTTCCAGGATGCGGGCGGCCTGGACCTCATCCCGCATCAGGGCGGAGCCGGCGGACTGGCCGACGGCCACCTTCTTCACCGGGCAGCCGAAATTGATGTCGACGATCGCCGCGCCGCGGTCGGCGACCAGGCGCGCGGCCTCCGCCATCACCACCGGGTCGCAGCCGGCGAGCTGGACGGAGGAAGGCGCCCCGAAGCCGTCGACCTCGGCCATCTTCAGGGTCGTCCGGTTCTCCCGCACCATCGCGTTGGATGCGATCATCTCCGACACGACGAGGCCGGTGCCCTGCGCGCGCGCCAGACGCCGGAAGGGCAGGTCCGTGACGCCCGACATCGGGGCGAGGATGACGGGCGTGTCGATCACCGTCCCGCCGAGATCGATCGGGCGGAGGCGGGGCGGCATTGCAAGGGCGGCGGTCATGCTCATGATTTGGGCAAATTAGCCGCAGTGCGGCGACCCGGCAACAGCCGAAAAGGGTTCAACGGGACACCTGCCGCTTTTCACGGCAGGTGCCTGCCCCCAAGCCTGCCCGCATCGGCGAGCCGACCGCCGCCAGGGGCCACGCGGGCGGGCTGCAGGCCTCCCGCGCAGGGTACAGGCAGGCTAGCCTGGGTGGATGAGGATCACCGCCCTGCTGGTGGCCGCGGGGCGGGGCAGCCGCTTCGGGGCCGAGACGCCGAAGCAATACCTGCCGCTGCTCGGCCGCCCCGTGCTGCGCCACGCCGCCGAGGCGCTGCTGCGCGAGGGCGGGGTCGCCGATGTCCTGCCCGTGGTCGCGCCGGGGGAGGAAGCGGCGGTGGCCGCCATGCTCGCCGGGTTGCCCATCCACGCCCCCGTCGCCGGCGGCGCGACCCGCCAGGAGAGCGTGCGGGCCGGGCTCGAGGCGCTGGCGGCGGACCCGCCCGACCTCGTGCTGGTGCATGACGGCGCGCGGCCGGTGGTGCCGGCCGGCACGGTCCCGGCCTTGCTCGCCGCGCTCGCCCTGCACCCCGGCGCCATCCCGGCCCAGCCGGTGAGCGACACGCTGAAACGCGGCGAGGGCGGGCTGATCGCGGCGACGGTGCCGCGCGCCGGCCTGTACCGCGCGCAGACCCCGCAGGGTTTCCGCTTCGCACCGCTCCTGGCCGCGCACCGCGCCGCGACGGGCGAGGCGACCGACGACGCGCAGCTGCTGGAAGCGGCGGGACTTCCCGTCGCGCTGGTGCCGGGCGGCGAATCCAACCTGAAGATCACTTGGCCCGAGGACCTGGCCAGGGTGGAGGCCATGATGCTCGCCCGCATGATCCCGCGCACCGGCACGGGCTTCGACGTCCACCGCCTGGTGGAGGGCCGGCCGATGGTGCTCTGCGGGGTGGTCGTGCCCTTCCCCCTCGGGCTCGACGGGCATTCGGATGCCGATGTCGGCATCCATGCGCTCTGCGATGCCATCTACGGGGCGCTGGCCGAGGGCGATATCGGCCGCTGGTTCCCGCCGAGCGAGGCGGAGTGGAAGGACGCCGACAGCGCCCGCTTCCTCCGCCACGCCGCGGGGCGCGTCGCCGCGCGGGGCGGGATGCTGGCCAATGCCGATGTGACGTTGATCTGCGAAAGGCCGAAGATCACCCCCCATGCGCCGGCCATGCGGGACCGTCTGGCGGCGTTGCTGGACGTGCCGGTCGACCGCGTGTCCGTGAAGGCGACGACGACGGAAAGGCTGGGCTTTCCGGGCCGTGGGGAGGGGATCGCAGCGCAGGCGGCCGTTTCGGTGCTGCTGCCTTCCTGAGCAGGGCTTGGAACGCGAAGCAACATGCTTCGCAAAATGGGAATCGCGCGGAGTGCCTGTCCTTTCCGACCGGCCGTCGCTGCGTCGAGGCATGGGCGAACAGCCAGGACCGCCGAAAAAGAAGAGGGCCGGTCCTTGCGGACCGGCCCCGAGGCAAGGTTGAGGAAGGCTAAGCTGCCAGGGACGGGATATCCCGTCGCTTGACGGAATCCTACTGAGCAAGCCTCATGCCAAACGCCGCGGCCCCTACCCGACCCGCTCCAGGATGGAGCAGTAGTTGGCCACCGCCGCGCCGCCCATGTTGAACACGCCCGCCACATCGGCCCGCGGTAGTTGCATCTCCCCCGCCGTGCCGGTCAGCTGCATGGCCGTCATGGCATGCATCGACACCCCGGTCGCGCCGATCGGGTGGCCCTTCGACTTCAGCCCGCCCGAGGGGTTCACCGGCAGCCGCCCGTCCTTCGCGGTCCAGCCCTCCAGCGCCGCCCTCGCCCCCTGCCCTTCGGGCGTGAGGCCCATCGCCTCGTATTCGATGAGCTCGGCGATGGTGAAGCAGTCATGCGTCTCGACGAAGGACAGGTCCGCGAGCGAAAGCCGCGCCTCGGCCAGCGCCCGGCTCCAGGCGGCGCGCGCGCCCTCGAAGCGGGTGATGTCGCGCCCGGCGATGGGCATGGAATCGGTCGCCTGCGCCGCCGCCCGGAAGCGCACCGCCCTGCCGCCCCGCGCCACCATGCCGCGGGCCGTCTCCTCGTCGGTCAGGATCAGCGCCGCGGCGCCGTCCGAAACCAGGGAGCAGTCGGTGCGCTTCAGCGGCCGCGCGACGAAGGGGTTCCGCTCGCTCTCCGCGCGGCAGAAGTCGAAGCCCAGGTCCTTGCGCATCTGGGCATAGGGGTTCGCCACGCCGTTGCGGTGGTTCTTCGCCGCGATCGCCGCCAGCGCATCGGACTGGTCGCCATGGCGCTGGAAATAGGCCTCCGCGATGCGGCCGAAAACGCCGGCGAAGCCCGCCGGGATCTCCCCTTCCGTCTTGCGGTAGGATGCGCTGAGCAGGATCTCGCCGATGCGCGGGTTCGGGGTCGCGGTCATCTTCTCCGCGCCCACCACGAGCGCGAAGCGCCCGCGCCGGGCGGCGAGGAAGTCGATCGCGCCATGGATGGCGGCCGAGCCGGTGGCGCAGGCGTTCTCGTAGCGCGTCGTCGGCTTGAAGCGCAGCTCCGGCACGGTCTGCAGCAGGAGGGAGGCGAAGAAGTCCTGGTCGCTGAAGCCGCCGTTGAAGACGCCGACGAAGGCGGCATCGACCTCATCCGCCTCGATCCCCGCATCCTCGATCGCGGCACGGGCGACGCGGCCGAACAGGCTCTCGATGTCCGGGTCCTCGAGCTTGCCGAAGGGCGTGTGGGCCCAGCCGACGATGCAGGCGGTCATGGCGTGCGTCCTTCCTGGTCGGGGTGCAGATGGGGCGGGTCAGCCCGGGGACCAAGCGGGCCGGCGGCGGGCCTTGAAGCTTGCGATGCCCTCCGCCGCCTCCGCGCTCGCGGCGCGGCGGGCGAAGGCCTCGGCCCCGGCCGCCGCGTAGTCGGGCGGCACCGTGGCGCCGAGCGCGGCGATCAGCCCCTTGGTCTCGGCCAGCGCGCCGGGCGCGCCTTCCAGGATGTCGGCGATCGTCGCGGCGAGCAGCGCGTCGAAGCTCGTGCCGTCCTCGGCCAGCGCATGCACCAGGCCGATCCGCAGCGCCTCCTGCGCGTCGGCCACCTGGCCCTGGAGCGACATGCGCGCCGCGTGGCTGCGGCCCATGCGGCGCGCCAGCCAGGGCAGGATCTGCGCCGGCACCAGGCCGCGCCGGACCTCGGGCGCGCAGAAGCGGGCATTCGGCGCGGCGATGGCGATGTCGGCGGCGCAGACGAAGCCGAGCCCGCCGGCGAAGGCGCTGCCCTCCACCGCCGCGATCACCACCTGCGGCAGGTCCGCGATGGCCTGGAAGCGCGCGCCGGTGCGGCGGTTGCGGGCCTGCTGCTTCGCCAGCTTCTCCTCCGGCGTCTCGGGCGCGCCCACCTCGGTCAGGTCGAGCCCGGCGCAGAAATGCCCGCCCGCGCCGGAGATGACGAGGATGCGCGCGCTCGCGTCGCCGCGCAGTTCGCCGAGCAGGTCGTCGAGCCGCGCGACCATCGCCTCGCTCATCGCGTTGCGGCGCTGCGGGCGGTTCAGGATGGCGCGCACCACGGCGCCGTCGCGCTGCACGAGGAGGGGGTTGTCGTCGCTCACGATCCGGTATCCGTGCCAGGATGGGGGCCGGGACGCCACGATGGCGGCCGCCCGCCCCCCCGCCCCGGAAGGGTCCGATGCGCGGCAGGGGGCGTCAAGCGGGCGGGGTGCCCCGCCCCCCGGGCGCGGCGGCGGTCAGACCCGTTCGCGGCTGGCGGCGCGCAGGGCCTCGACCTCGGCGCGCAGGCCGGCGATCTCGGCGCGCAGCGCGCCGATCTGCTCGCCCACCGGGTCCTCGTCCACGCCGCGCAGGCCGTAGCCGATGCCCGCATCGTCGCAGGGCTGGCTTCCCTTCGGCGGGCGGGCGGGGATGCCGACCACGGTGCAGCCCGGTGCCACCGCGTTCACCACCACCGCATTCGCGCCGATCCGCGCGCCGCGCCCGATGCGGATGGGGCCGAGCACCTGCGCCCCCGCGCCGATCGTCACATGGTCCTCGATCGTCGGGTGGCGCTTGCCCGGCTGGCCGCTGAGGCCGCCGAGCGTGACGCCGTGGTAGATCAGCACGTCGTCGCCGATCTCCGCAGTCTCGCCGATCACCACGCCCATCCCGTGGTCGATGAACAGCCGCCGCCCGATCCGCGCGCCGGGGTGGATCTCGATCCCCGTCAGCATCCGCGCGACATGCGACGACAGCCGCCCGAGCGCGTGCAGCCCGAGCCCCCACAGCGCATGCGACAGGCGGTGCCACAGCACCGCATGCAGCCCGGCATAGCAGAAGATCGCCTCCGCCCAGCCCGGCCGCGCGGGATCGCGGGAGCGGATGGCGCGCGCGAGTTCGAGCAGTTCCATCGGGCCTACTCCAGCCAGGACGGCACCGGCAGCCCGCGTTCCCGCAGGAAGGCCGGGTTGAACAGCTTGGACTGGTAGCGCGCCGCGCCGTCGCACAGCACGGTGACGACCGTGTGGCCGGGCCCGAGGTCGCGCGCCACGCGGATGGCGGCCGCGACGTTCAGCCCGGCGCTGCCGCCGACCGAGATGCCCTCGTGCAGTTGCAGGTCGAAGACCTGTTCCAGCGCCTCGGGGTCCAGCACGCGGACGGCGTCGTCGATCAGGTCGCGCGCCTGCGCCAGGTTCCCCGGCGCGCGGGCCGCCTGGCCGATGCCCTCGGTGATGGAGCCGCCCTCGGCCTTCACGGTCCCGGTCTTCACCCAGTCATGCAGGCCGCTGCCACCCGGGTCGGCCAGCACGATCCGCACATCCCGCCGCCGCGCCTTCAGCGCGCGCGCGACGCCCGCCAGCGTGCCGCCGGTGCCGCAGGCGCAGGTGAAGGCGTCGATCCGCCCGCCTGTCTGGTCCCAGATCTCGGGGCCCGTCGTCGCCTCATGCGCCGCGGCATTGGCGAGGTTGTCGAACTGGTTGGCCCAGACCGCGCCCGTCTCCTCCGCGATCCGGCGCGACACATGGACGTAGTTGCCCGGATCGCTGAACGGCTTCGCCTGCACCAGCCGCAGGTCGGCGCCGATCATCCGCAGGTAGTCGAGCTTCTCCCTCGCCTGCGTCTCCGGCACGACGATCACGCTGCGCCAGCCCATCGCGTTGGCGGCGAGCGCGATGCCGATGCCGGTGTTGCCCGCCGTGCCCTCCACGACCGTCCCCGGCCGGCCCGGCACCAGCAGCCCCCGCGCGACCGCATCCTGGAGGATGCCGAGCGCCGCGCGGTCCTTCACGCTGCCGCCGGGGTTCATGAATTCCGCCTTGCCGAGGATCTCGCAGCCGGTGGCGGCGGAAGCGCGCCTGAGGCGGATCAGCGGCGTGCGGCCGACCGCGCCCCAGAAGCCATCCGAGATGGAAGTCGTCAGGGGCGCGTCCATGGCGCTACTTCACCTCCACCCAGCGCAGGTACGGGCGGTCCGCCTGCCAGCCCTGCGGGAACAGGGTCTTCGCCTGCTCGTCCGGGATCGAGGGCGGGATGATCGCGCGGCCGCCCGGGCGCCAGTTCACCGGGGTCGCGACCTTCGCCCGGTCGGTGAGCTGGAGGCTGTCGATCACGCGCAGCACCTCGTCGAAGTTGCGCCCGGTGCTCGGCGGGTAGACCAGGAACAGCCGGATCTTCCGGTTCGGGTCGATGACGAAGACGGTGCGCACCGTGATCGACGGGTCGGCCTCCGGATGGACCATGCCGTACAGCTCCGCGACCTTGCGGTCGGGGTCGGCGATCATCGGAAAGTTCACCGCATGGCCCTGCGTCTCCGCGATGTCCGCCTCCCAGCGGCCATGCGCGTCGAGAGGATCGACGCTGAGGCCGATGACCTTCACGTTCCGCCTGTCGAATTCCGGCTTCAGCCGCGCCGTCTCGCCGAGTTCCGTGGTGCAGACCGGGGTGAAGTCCTTCGGATGGCTGAACAGGACGCCCCAGGACGTGCCGAGCCATTCGTGGAAGCGGATGCGGCCCTGGGTGGTCTCCGCCTCGAAATCGGGGGCGACCTGGCCGAGCTGGATGGTCATGCGTTGAACCCTTCCTCTGCGCGGGTGCGTCTCCCGCCAGCCCGAGATAAGGGGATTTTCCGGCGCCGTTCCACCCGCGCGGCGGCGCCGTTCCAGCCGTGCGGGGGATCGTGCATGCTTCGCGCGCATGGCCGCGCCGCTTGCGTTCCGCGGCCGCCAGGAAGCGGAGAGGAAGATGGCAGCCGGCACGCCGACGGAGGGAAGGATTTTCGCCGAGCAGAATATCGTCTGGCTCTACACCGACCATCTGGACCGCCTCGCCGCCTTCTACCGGGACGTGCTGCAACTGCCTCAGGTGCTGGACCAGGGCGTCTGCCGGGTGTTCCAGGTCAGCCCCACCGGCTTCCTCGGCGTCTGCGACAAGCCAGGGCGGCCGCGCGGGACGAAGGGCATGATGTTCACCTTCCTCGTCGAGGATGTGGAGGCGGCATACGAGCACCTCAGGGCGCGCGGCGTCGCCTTCGACGGGCCGCCCGACAGGACCGCGGGCGGCACCGTCCATTCCTGCTTCTTCACCGACCCGGAGGGCTACCGGCTGGAGATCCAGGAATTCACCGACCCTGCCTGGCCCTACCCGCCCGGCCGCGGCCCGAGGCGGCTATGACACCCGGCGCCGCAATGGCCGAGCGGCTTGCGCGGATCGCGCTGTCGCATGTCGGGCGGGAATGGCCGCAGAAGCTGGACCACGTCCTCGAGGGCCCGGAGGACCTGAAGCGCCCGGCCGAGCTTCACCCCGCCTTCCATGGCAGCTTCGACTGGCATTCCTGCGTCCACGCGCATTGGCTGCTGGCGCGGCTGCTGCGGCTGGAGCCCAACCTGCCCTGCGCGCCGGACATCGCCGCGCGCTTCGACCTGGCCTTCACCGCGGCCAACATCGCCGCCGAGCGCGCGTACCTTGCGCGTCCCGCCTCGCGCGGGTTCGAACGGCCCTATGGCTGGGCATGGCTGCTGAAGCTCCATGCCGGGATCGGGCCGCCCTGGGATGCCGCGCTGGCGCCCCTCGCACGGGACTTCGCGGACCGCTTCGCCGCCCACCTGCCGCGCGCCGACTACCCGGTGCGCCACGGGCTGCACGGCAACACCGCCTTCGCCCTGATCCTTGCGGCGGACTGGGCAGGGCGGCGCGACCCGGCGCTGATGGCGCTCCTGCGCGCGACCGCGCTGCGCTGGTACGCGGCGGATGCCGACGCGCAATGCTGGGAGCCGAGCGGCGAGGACTTCCTCTCCCCTGCCCTGACCGAGGCGCTCTGCATGGCGCGGCTGCTGCCGGGCGCGGCCTTCCTGCCCTGGCTCGGCCGCTTCCTGCCGCGCATCGCGGCGGGCAAGCCGGCGGCGCTGTTCACGCCCGCCGTCGTGGCGGACCGCACGGACGGGCGCATCGCGCATCTGGACGGGCTGAACCTGTCACGGGCCTGGTGCTGGCGGGGGCTGGCGGCGCGCCTGGACGCGGGCGACCCGCGCCGGCCCCGGATGGAGGCCGCGGCGGAGGCGCACCTGGCGGCCGCGCTGCCGCATCTCGACGCGCACTACATGGGGTCGCACTGGCTGGCCAGCTTCGCCCTGCTGGCCCTGGAGGGGGGCGGCTGACCGCCCGGCGGGGAATGGCACGCCCGGAGGGATTCGAACCCCCGACCTACGGAGTAGAAATCCGACGCTCTATCCAGCTGAGCTACGGGCGCCTGGCCGGTGGTGGACGGCTCGCCACCCCGTCGCCGGGGAGGAGAAGGCGGGTCAGTGGCTCCAGTTCTCGGAGCGGTTGAAGCGGAAATTGTCGGAATAGGACTTGGGCTTCACCTCGGCCCGCGCCGGGGGCGGGACCTCGACCTCATAGGGCCAGCCCTGCGCCTCGGCATAGGCCACCGCCGCCTCGGCGGAGGGGAAGCGCAGCCGGACCTGGGCGCGCATGTCGCCCGACCCGAACCAGCCGGTCAGCGGGTCGATCCGCTTCGGCTCGCCCGGTTCGAACTGGAGAACCCAGTCATCGGTGCGGGACCGCCCCGACTGCATGGCGGATTTCGGGGTCCTGTAGATGCGTGCGGTCTGCGTCTCGCGCGGCATGGGGGCCTGACTTTCCTCAACACGAATCGGGGCGGCGGGATTCGAACCCACGGCCTCCTGTACCCAAAACAGGCGCGCTACCAGGCTGCGCCACACCCCGACACGGGGCGGAACCTAGGCGGGGCGCCCGGCCACGGCAAGCGCGGGCCGGCCGGCGGCGCCGATTCAGGGCGCCGTGCCGAAGATGCGGTGCAGCACGCGGTCGCCCACCCGGATGTCGAGCCGTTCCGCGATGCCCGCACGCAGTTCCAGCGTGGCGCGCACCGGCCCGCGGCTCTCGATCGGGGTCAGGGAATGGGGGACGGTGCGTTCCGCGATGCGGTGGATGCGCCCGTCGGCGGCGATGAACAGCATGTCGAGCGGCGCGATGGTGTTGCGCATCCACATGCTGCTCTCCCGCGGGGCGCCCCAGTCGAACAGCATCCCCTCATTCGCCGGCACGTCGGGGCGGAACATCAGGCCGATCATCTGGTGCTCGGGGCTGACCGCCATCTCCACCTCGAACTCGTGGCGGCGCCCGTCCCGGCCGACCACCGCCAGCCGTTCCGTCGGCAGCCGCGGCTGCGGCCTGTCCACCCCGGGCTGGGCGAGGGCGGGCGCGGCGGCGAGGGCGCCGAGGACGGAGAGGAGGCGGCGGCGATGGGTCATGGGGCGAAGGATGCCATGGCACCGACCGGGTCCGGAAGGTCGCGCAGGGTCAGCGCCGCAAGCTCCCGGATCTCTGCGCGCACGGGGCCGGGGCGGGGTGCGTCCGCGATGGTGGTGAACCAGTGCGCCGGCGGGTCGCGCCCGGCGGCGCGCGACCAGGCGAGGCCGCGCAGCACCGCCTCGGCCGCCGCGGGGATGCGGGGCGGGATCGGGTGGCCGTTCAGCACCGCCCAGACCCCCGCCCAGCAGCGCGCGACCGACCAGGGGTTGTAGCCCCCTCCCCCCGTCACGATCAGCCGGGGCGAGAGCGGCAGCAGCGCCGCCGCCACCGCCCGGTGCGAGGCGTTGGTGAGCGCGAGCCGCGACAGCGGGTCCTCCTCCACCGCATCCGCCCCGCATTGCAGCATGACCGCCTGCGGCCGCAGGTGGCGGACCAGCGGCAGGATGGCGTGGCGCAGCAGCCAGTCCATCTCGCCGTCGTGAAAGCCCTCGGGCACGGGCAGGTTGCGGGCATGGCCGCCGGCGCGGTCGGTGGCGCGGCCGGTATGGGGCCAGCGCCCGGCCTCGTGGATCGACACGGTGAAGACCCGCGGGTCGTCGTGGAAGGCAAGTTCCACGCCGTCGCCGTGATGGGCGTCGATGTCGAGATACAGGATGTTGTCCAGCCCGTCGTCCAGCCAGCGCAGCAGGCCCAGCACGGCGTCGTTCAGGTAGCAGAAGCCGCTCGCCCGGTCCGGCATGCCATGGTGGGTGCCGCCGCCGGGCACATGCACCACCCCGCCCCCGGCGGTCAGCCGCGCCGCCAGCAGCGTCCCGCCCGCACCGGTGGCGGGGCGGCGGAAGACCTCCCGGTACACCGGGTTGCCATGCGCGCCGATGTGGTGGCGCGCCCGCGTCTCGGCCGCGACGGCGCCCTCCGCCTCGGCGCGCATCAGGGCGGCGACGTAGTCCGGCGTGTGGAAGCGCGTGAGGTCCGCAGGCGTGGCGCGGGGGCTGTCGATGTACTGCCCCGGCGCCACCCAGCCCATCGCCCGGATCAGGTCGAGCGTGGTGGAGACGCGTGGGATGGCCAGCGGATGCTTCGGGCCGTAGGTCGAGCCGCGGTAGATCTCGGAGCCGATGAGGAAGGGGCGCGTCACGCCCCCCGAGATGCCACCCGGCGGGCCACTTGCAAGTGCGCCGCGCCCGCCGCATAGACGCGGCACACATCGGGGGGAGCCCATCGGGGGCTGAGAGGCGGGGGGAACCCTGCGACCCCACGAACCTGATCCGGGTCATGCCGGCGAAGGGAACGGTGTCCGCCTTGGCCTCGCCCGGAATCCGCATCCTGCTGCCGCTCGGCCTCGCGCTTGGCGGGCGCCCCGTCCTCGGGCCGCTCGACCTCGCGGTGGAGGGGGGGTGCATCACGGCGCTGCTCGGTCCTTCCGGGTCGGGCAAGTCCACGCTGGTCCGGCTGGCCGCGGGGCTGATGGCGCTGCCGCAAGGTGCCGCGGTCACCGCCTCGGACGGGCTTCCCCTGCCGGGCCGCACCGCCTGGATGGCGCAGCAGGACCTGCTGGTGCCGTGGCGCGACGCGATCGGCAACGTCACGCTGGGCGCGCATCTGCGTGGCGTGGCGCCGGACCTCGGCCGTGCCCGGGACCTGCTGGGGCGGGTCGGCCTTGCGGCGGCGGACCATGCGAAGCCCCCTGCCGCCCTGTCGGGCGGGATGCGCCAGCGCGTCGCCCTGGCCCGCACCCTGATGGAGGACCGCCCCGTCGTGCTGATGGACGAGCCCTTCAGCGCGGTGGATGCACCGACCCGGCACCGCCTGCAGGACCTGGCGGCCCGGCTGCTGGCAGGGCGAACCGTGCTGCTCGTCACCCACGACCCGCTGGAGGCGCTGCGGCTTGCCGACCGCATCCTGGTGCTGTCCGGCACGCCGGCGGTGCCGGTGGCGCAGCCGGTGCCTGCCGGCCCGCCGCCGCGGCCGGCGCGGGATGCGGCGCTGCTGGCCGCGCAGGGGCTGCTGCTGGAACGCCTGGCCGGCGCGGTGCCGGACGTGATCCCCGCCGGCGGGGCCGGGGCATGATGCGCGGCCTCCTCGCCGCGGCCGGGCTGGTCGCGCTGTGGCAGGGCTTCGTCTGGGTGACCGGCGTGCCGCCCTTCCTCCTGCCCTCCCCCGCGCGCGTGGCCGCGGCGCTGGCGGCGCGGTGGGACGTCATCGCCGGCCATGCGCTGGTGACGGGGGCGGAGATCCTGCTCGGCCTCGCGCTCGGCGCGCTGCTGGGGGGGGCGATGGCGCTGACGCTTGCGGCCTGGCGGGGCGGGCGGCGCTGGCTGCTGCCGCTGCTGCTGATCAGCCAGGCGGTGCCGGTCTTCGCCATCGCGCCGCTGCTGACGCTCTGGCTCGGCTTCGGCATCGCGAGCAAGGTGGCGATGGCGACGCTCATCATCTTCTTCCCCGTCGCGACCGCCTTCTATGACGGGCTGCGCCGCACGGAGCCCGGCTGGATCGACCTGGCGCGGACCATGGGCGCGTCCCGCGCGGCGCTGCTGTGGCGGCTGCGGGTGCCGGCGGCGCTGCCGGCCCTGGCCTCCGGCCTGCGGGTCGCGGCGGCGGTCGCGCCGATCGGCGCCGTGGTGGGGGAATGGGTCGGGGCCTCGGCCGGGCTCGGCTACCTCATGCTGCACGCCAACGGCCGCAGCCAGACCGACGTGATGTTCGCCGCCCTGTTCGTGCTGGCGCTGATGGCGCTGGCGCTGTGGTTCGCCGTGGACCGGATGCTGCGACGCGCCATCCCGTGGCAGCCCGATTCCCTTCTCTCGCCGGAGACCGACCGATGACGACCCGCCGCGCGGCGCTTGCCGCCGCCCTCCTCGCCGTGCCCGCCATCGCCCGCGCCCAGGCGGCGCGGGACCAGGTGACGCTGCTGCTCGACTGGTTCCTGAACCCCGACCACGCGCCGATCATCGTGGCGCAGGAACGCGGCGACTTCGCGCGCGCCGGGCTCGATGTGCGGATCGTGGCGCCGGCGGACCCGAACGACCCGCCGCGGCTGGTGGCGGCGCGGCGCGGCGATGTGGGGGTGTTCTACCAGAAGAACCTGCATCTGGCGGTGGACCAGGGGCTGCCGCTGGCGCGCATCGGCACGCTGGTGGCCACCCCGCTGGCGACCCTGACCGTGCTGCGGGACGGGCCGATCCGCAGCCTGTCGGACCTGCGGGGCCGGCGCGTCGGCTTTTCCGTCGCGGGGTTCGAGGAGGCGATCATGGGGGCGATGCTGGAAAGCGTCGGCCTCGGCCTGTCCGACATCCGGCTGGTCAACGTGAACTTCGCCCTGTCCTCGGCGCTCATGTCCGGGCAGGTCGACGCCATCGTCGGCGGCTACCGCAACTTCGAGCTGCACCAGCTCGACATCGAAGGGCGCCCGGGGCGCGCCTTCTACCCCGAACAGCACGGCCTGCCCGCCTATGACGAGCTGATCTACATCGCCCATCGCGACCGCGCCCGCGACCCGGTCCTGCGCCGCTTCATCGACGCGACCGAGGCCGCGACCCATTTCCTGGCCAACAACCCCGAGGAATCGTGGCGCATGTTCATCGCCGGCCCGCGGCGGGAGCTCGACAACGAGCTGAACCGCCGCGCCTGGGGCAGCACGATGGGGCGCTTCTCGCTGTCGCCCGGCGCGCTGGACCGCAACCGCTACGAGCGCATGGCGCGCTTCCTGGCCGACCGCCGCCTGATCCGCGCCGTGCCCCCGCTCGACAGCTACGCGGTGGAACTGCCCGCGCGGTGATAGGCTGGCGCGATGGATGACCCGACCCCCCGTATGCTGGTGGACGCCGATGCCTGCCCCGTGCGGGAGGAGGTGCTGCGCGTCGCCGGCCGCCTCGGCTTCGGGGTGGTCTTCGTCACCAACGGGTCCCGCCCCATCCGCCCGCCGGGCGTGCCCTGGGCGCGGGTGGTGGTGGTGACGGAAGGCGCCGACAAGGCCGATGACTGGATCGCGGACGAGGCGCGGCCGGTGGATGTCTGCCTGACGGCCGACATCCCGCTGGCCGCGCGCTGCCTGGCGAAGGGCGCCTTCGCGCTGAACTTCAAGGGCCATCCCTGGACCGAGAACAACATCGGCAGCGCGCTCGCCGGGCGCGAGGTGGCGCGCCACCTGCGGGAGATGGGGATGGGCGGTGGCCCGCCGCCGATGGCGGGTGCCGACAAGTCGCGCTTCCTGAACGCGCTCGACGCGATGGCGCAGGCGGCGCTGCGGCGCGCGCGGGGCGGATAGGCGCGGAGGGGCTCGCCCCTCCCCGCGGCGACGGGGAAGGGCGCGGCGCCTCAGCCCTGCGGCATGCCTTCGGGCACGACCGTCCTGACCAGGCTGGCATCCAGCGATTCGTAGGCGTGGTAGCCGATCGTCTCGTAGAGCTGCGCGCGGGTCTGCATGCGGTCCAGCATCTGCTGCGTGCCGCCGCTCTCCCGGATCGAGATGTAGAGCTCCTCCATCGCGCGGTTGGCGACGCGCAGGTGGCTGACGGGCCAGATGACCATGGCGTAGCCCAGTTCCTGGAACTCGGTCGCGGTCAGGAAGGGCGTGCGGCCGAATTCGGTCATGTTGGCCAGCAGCTTCACGCCCGGCATGCGGCGCGCGAATTCCGCGAACATCTCGCGCGAGTGCAGCGCCTCGGGGAAGATCGCGTCGGCACCGGCTTCCAGGTACAGCTTCGCGCGGTCCACGGCGGCGTCCATGCCCTCGGACGCCACGGCGTCGGTGCGGGCGATGACGTAGAGGTTCTTCCGCGCCTTCCGCGCGGCCGCCACCTTCGCCGCCATGTCGCGCCCGTCGGCCAGCTTCTTGTCGTTCAGGTGGCCGCACTTCTTCGGCAGCAGCTGGTCCTCCAGGTGGACGGCGCCGGCGCCCGCCTCCTCGAAGACGCGGACCATGTGCATGACGTTCAGCGCCTCGCCATAGCCGGTGTCGCCGTCCACCAGCATCGGCAGCCCCGCCGCGCGCGCCACCTGGCGGACGTAGAAGGCGACCTCGTCCACCGTGATCATGCCGAGGTCGGGCAGGCCCATCGTCGCGCTCATCGCCGCGCCGGACATGTAGAGCGCCTCGAACCCCTGCTTCTTCGCGAGCAGGGCGGCGATGCCGGTATGGGCGCCCGGCATCTGCAGGATGGCGGGGCGGTCCAGCATGGCGCGGAAGCGCACGCCCGCGGGGGCGTCGGGCAGGTCGGAACCAATCACATAGGGCATGGCAGCCTCGCTTCGCTCAACGGAAGAACAGGAAGGTGACCAGGACGAAAAGCGGGATCAGCACGATGCCCGCCCAGGCCATGTAGCCGAAGAAGGAGGGCATGCGCTCCCCGTTCTCCTCCACGATGGCCTTGACCATGAAGTTCGGCGCGTTGCCGATGTAGCTGTTGGCGCCCATGAAGACCGCCCCGCAGGAGATGGCGGCGAGCACCAGCGCGCCGTCGGTCATCAGCTTCGCCGCATCGCCGCCGGCAAGCTCGAAGAAGACGATGTAGGTCGGCGCGTTGTCGAGGAAGGACGACAGCACCCCCGACAGCCAGAAATACACCCACGGCACCGGCGCGCCGTTCGCGTCCGAGGTCAGCGCCACCAGCCCCGCCGCCGCGCCGTCCCGCCCGGCGCCGAGGATGGCCAGCACCGGCGCCATGCAGATGAAGATCGCGGCGAAGAGCTTCGCCACCTCCAGGATCGCGCCCCAGGCGAAGCCGTTCGCCTCCCGCAGGGCGGCCGGCGTTGCCTTGACCGAGGCGAGGGTGATCGCGCCGAACAGCAGGATGCCGAGGGCGCGTTCCGTCGCCATCTCCTGCCCGAGGATCGAGAGGGTGCCGAGCTTCACGTACCCCATGGCGATCACGACGGCGACGATGGCGCCGACCAGCCAGACATTGACCCATCCCTCGATCGAGAGCGGCTCCGGCCGTTCGGAGGCCGGCACCACCGGCTTCTCCCGCGCCCAGGCGATGGTGTCGAGCACCCAGTAGAGCGCGAGAAGGATGACCACGCAGGTCAGGAACTCGCCGAACAGGTGGGTGGTCGGCCAGAAGAAGGACACGCCGCGCAGGAAGCCGAGATACAGCGGCGGGTCGCCAACCGGCGTCAGGCTGCCGCCGATATTGGCGACGAGGAAGATGAAGAAGACGAAGGTGTGGGTCTTGGTCCGGCGGAAGGAATTGGCGCGCAGCACCGGGCGGATCAGCACCATCGCGGCGCCGGTCGTGCCCATCAGGCTGGCCAGCACGGTGCCGAGGGCGAGCAGCGCGGTGTTCACCGCCGGCGTGCCGATCAGCCGCCCGCGCAGCAGCACCCCCCCGCCCGCGGTGTAGAGCGCGGCGAGCAGCGCGATGAAGGGCACGTATTCCAGCACCATCACATGCGCGAACTGCCACCAGGCCGCGCCCGGCCCGTAGGCCAGCGCGAAGGGCACGAGGAACAGCGCGGCCCAGCCGGCCGCGATCTTGCCGTAGTGGTGGTGCCACAGATGCCCGGCGAACAGCGGCATCAGCGCGATGGACAGCAGGATGCCGACGAAGGGCACGGACCAGGCGAGCGACAGCTGCGCCCCCGGGACGCCACCCGCCGCCCACGCCGCACCCGGCGCCAGCAGCAGCGCCGCGCATCCCGCCGCGGCCAGCACGCCCCCGACCCGCATCGTCCCTCCGGCTTCGATCGTCCCGTCCCCTGCCCTTACCCTCTCCGCCCGGCGCCGTCACGATGGCGCCCCCCGCCCTTTCCGGCCGGCGCCCCAGGGCTTAGGGTCCGCGCCGAAGGAACGGGAGTCGTGGCAAGATGGAAATGACCGGCGAGCGCCGCATCAACGCCCCGCGCGAGGCTGTCTGGGCGGCGCTGAACGACCCCGCCGTGCTGCAGGCCGCCATCCCCGGCTGCGAGAGCGTGGAGCGCACGGCGGAGGACCAGTTCCAGGCCAGGGTCGCGCTCAAGCTCGGCCCCATGTCGGCGCGCTTCGGCGGCAAGGTCACGCTGACCAACATCAACCCGCCGGTGTCCTACACCATCACCGGGGAAGGCCAGGGCGGCGCCATGGGCTTCGCCAAGGGCGGCGCCGATGTGGCGCTGGAGGAAGTCGGGCCGGCCGAGACGCTGCTGCGCTACCACGTCAAGGCGCAGGTCGGCGGCAAGATGGCGCAGCTCGGCGCCCGGCTGATCGACAGCACGGCCAAGTCCATGTCCGACCAGTTCTTCGACCGCTTCGCCGCGCAGCTTGCGCCGCCCGCCGGCGTTGAGGGGGCTTCCGCAACCGAAGGAGCCCCCTCCCCCATGGCCCGCACCGTCAGCGTCAGCGAACCCACCCCCGGCCCGAACCCCGCCCCGCAATCCGGCACCGACACCGAATACATGGCCGACCGCCACGCCCCCGGCCCGGTCACGCAGCACAATGCGGAGGGGATGTCCCCCGGCGGCCCGGTCCACCGGCCGAACCCGCGCGCCATCCCGATGGGCGGGCCGCTGCGGCTGCTGACCCAGGACTTCATGGGCCTGCCGATCCAGTTCTGGCTCGGCGCCGGCGCCATGGTGGTGATCCTGCTGCTGCTGTTCGTGGTGGGCTGAGCGCGTGGGCCTGCCGGCAGACGTCCCCGCGACGCAGCGCCTGCTGGCGGAAGGCGGCTATGTCGCCGACCGCCAGCTTTCCACCACGGTCCACCTGGCGCTGCGCATGGGCCGCCCGCTGTTCCTGGAAGGGGAGCCCGGCACCGGCAAGACCGAGATCGCGAAGGTCCTTGCCGCCCGCCTGCCGCGCCGGCTGGTGCGGCTGCAATGCTATGACGGGATGGACCTCGCCTCCGCCGCCTATGAATGGAACCACGCCCGCCAGCTGATGGCGATCCGGCTGGCGGAGGCATCCGGCGCGGCGGGCGACCGCGCGGCGCTGGAACGCGGCATCTACGACCGCCGCTTCCTGCAGTCCCGCCCCCTGCTCGACGCGCTGGAGGGCGAGCCGGCCGTCCTGCTGATCGATGAGCTGGACCGCGCCGACGAACCCTTCGAGGCCTTCCTGCTGGAGATCCTGGCCGACTTCCAGCTCTCCATCCCCGAACTCGGCACGGTGAAGGCAGTGGTGCCGCCGGTGGTGGTCATCACCTCCAACCGCACGCGGGAAGTGCATGACGCGATCCGTCGGCGCTGCCTGTACCACTGGGTGGACTACCCCGACGCCGCGCGCGAACGCGCCATCCTGAAGATCCGCGCGCCGCAGGTGGCCGAGAGGCTGTCGGCGCAGGTGGTCGCCTTCGTCCAGGCCGTGCGCGGCGCCGACACCTTCAAGCCCCCCGGTGTCGCCGAGACGATCGACTGGGCCGCCGCCCTCGCCGCGCTCGACGCCCGCGAACTGGAACCCGCGCTGGTGGACGAGACGCTGGGCGCGCTGCTGAAATACCAGGACGACATCGCCCGGATCCGCGGGGCGGAAGCCGCGCGGCTGGTGGCGGACGCGAAGCAGGCGGCCGCGTGACGATGGTGCGGGGCCGCCACGGCGGGGGACGGGGCGCGGCTTCCGCCCGCGCGCGGCACCGGCCATGATCCCGCCGAAAGCCGCCCTCCTCCCCGCCTCCTCCGCCTCCTCCGGCGCCTTCGCGGCCAACCTCCTCGCCTTCGGGCGGCTGCTGCGGCGCGCGGGCGTCCCCGTCGGGCCGTCCGAGATCCTGGCCGGCCTCGCCGCGCTGCAATCAGTCGACCTCGGCAGCCGGGCGGAGGCGCATGCCGCGCTGCGCGCCACGATGGTCCACCGGCACGAGCATTTCCTGCTGTTCGACCAGGCCTTCGCCCTGTTCTGGCGCGACCCGGAAGCCGGGCGCCACGCCGCCGCGATGGCGCTGATGGACGGCTTCAAGGACCAGGTGAAGCCGCCACCGGCCGCCCGCCGCATGGCCGAGGCGATGCAGGGCGACCGCCCGCCCCCGAAGCCGCCCGAGGAGAAGCCAGACGACCGCATCGACATGACCTTCACGGTCAGCGAGCGCGAGCGGCTGCAGGCGATGGACTTCGAGGCGATGTCGGCGGCCGAGATCGCGCAGGCGAAGCAGGAGATACGGAAGCTCGTCCTGCCGCTGGATGCGCGCCCCACGCGCCGCTTCCGCGCCGACCCCGCCGGCCCCGGCACCGACCTGCGCGCCACGCTCAGGGACAGCCTGCGGACGGGAGGCGAGGTGCTGGACCTCGCGCGGCGGCGCCGTGTGGTGCGGCCGCCGCCGCTCGTCGCGCTCTGCGACATCTCGGGCAGCATGGCGCGCTACGCGCAGGTGCTGGTGCATTTCCTCCATGCGCTGACCAATGACCGGGACCGGGTGCACGCCTTCCTGTTCGGCACGCGGCTGACCAACGTGACGCGCCAGCTGAAGCACCGCGATGCGGAGGTCGCGTTCGAGATGGTGGGCCGTGCCGTGCCGGACTGGTCGGGAGGCACGCGCATCGGGGAAAGCCTGGAGAAGTTCAACCGGCTCTGGGCGCGGCGCGTGCTGGGCCAGGGCGCGGTGGTGCTGCTGATCACCGACGGGCTGGACCGCGAAGGGGCGCGCGGCCTGGCGGAAGCCACCGACCGCCTGCGCAGGTCCTGCCGGCGGCTGATCTGGCTGAACCCGCTGTTGCGTTACGCGGGCTTCCAGCCAAAATCCCAGGGCATCCGCGCGATGCTGCCGCATGTCGACGAGTTCCGGCCGGTGCACAACCTGGCCAGCCTGAAGGAGCTGGTGGCCGTGCTGTCCGACCCGCGCGGAACCCAGGTGAGGAGGGCGGCATGAACACCCCGGAAGCGGAGGATATCCTCGCCGTCGCCGCCGGCTGGCGCGCGGCGGGCGAGGAGGTGGCCCTCGCGACGGTCGTGGAGACCTGGGGGTCCTCGCCGCGGCCCGCGGGGTCGCGCCTCGCGGTCACGGCGGGCGGGCGGCTCGCCGGCAGCGTATCGGGCGGCTGCATCGAGGGCGCGGTCGCGGATGCCGCGAAGCAGGTGATGGGGACGGGCACGCCGCAACTCCTGGACTTCGGCATCAGCGACGAGCGCGCCTGGGAAGTCGGGCTGGCCTGCGGCGGCAAGCTCAAGGTCTTCGTGGAGAAGCTCGGGTGACGCCGGAGACCCTGCGGCGCCTGGTCGCCGCGCGCGACGCGAAGCGGCCCGTGGCGCTGCTGACCCGCCTGCCCGACGGCGCGCAGCACCTGTTCCCGGACGACACGCTGCCCCCCGCGCTGGCGGCGGAGGCGGCGGCCGCGCTGGCGGCGGATGCCGCGCGCAGCGTGGAAGGGGACGGCGCGACCTGGTTCATCCATCCCCACAACCCGCCGCTCCGCATGATCGTGGTGGGCGCGGTCCACATCGCACAGGCGCTGGTGCCGATGGCCGCGACGCTGGGCTTCGCGGTGACCGTGGTCGACCCGCGCCGCGCCTTCGCGACCGAGGAGAGGCTGGGCGGGCGCGTCGCCATCTCGACCGACTGGCCGGATGAGGCGCTGGCGGCGCTCGCGCCCGATGCGCGCACCGCGGTGGTCACGCTGACGCATGACCCGAAGCTCGACGATCCCGCGCTCGAGGTCGCGCTGCGCAGCCAGGCCTTCTATGTCGGCTCGCTCGGCAGCCGCCGCACCCATGCGAAGCGCGTGGCGCGGCTTGCCGCGGCCGGGCTGACGGAAGCCGAGATCGGCCGCATCCGGGCGCCCGTCGGGCTCGACATCGGCGCGGTGACGGCGGGCGAGATCGCGGTGTCGATCCTGGCGCAGGTGGTGCAGGCACGGAGGCAAGGCGCATGATCTTCGGCCCCACCCCGCTCGAGGAGGCGCGCGGCGCCGTCCTCGCGCACACCGTCCGCCTGCCCGGGCGGGTCATCAAGAAGGGCACGGTGCTCGACGAGGCCGCGCTCGCGGCCCTGCGCGATGCCGGCCGTCGGGAGGTGGTGGCCGCGCGCATGGAGGCGGGCGACGTGCCCGAGGACGAGGCCGCCGACCGCGTGGCGGATGCGCTGATGGCGCCGCTCGTCGCGCGGTCCCGCGCCGCGACCGGGCGCGTGAACCTGTTCGCCGAGAGCGCGGGGCTGTTCACCGTCGACGCCTCCCTCGTCGACCGCATCAACGAGGTGGACGAGAGCATCACCGTCGCGACCCTGCCGAACCGCAGCGTCGTCGCGCCGAAGGAGATGCTGGCGACGATCAAGGTGATCCCCTTCGCCGTCCCCGGCCGCATCCTCGCGGTGATCGAGGCGATGGCCCGCGGCCGCGGCGCGCTGGCGCTGCATCCCTTCAGGCCGCTGAAGGTCGGGCTGGTGCTGACCGAGCTGCCCGGCGTGAAGGAAAGCGTCATGGAGGGCGCGGTCGAGGCGACCGAGGCGCGGATCAAGGGGCTGCTCGGCACCATGCTGCCGGTGGAGCGCGTGCGCCACGAGGAGGGGCCGGCGGCCGAGGCGCTGGCCCGGCTGAAGCGCGCGGGCGCCGACCTGCTGCTGGTGGCCGGCGCTTCCGCCGTGGTGGACCGGCGCGACGTCGGCCCGGCCGCCATCGTGCGCGCGGGCGGCACGATCGAGCATTTCGGCATGCCGGTCGATCCCGGCAACCTCATCTGCCTCGGCCGCGTCGGGGAGGTTCCGGCGCTGGTCCTGCCCGGCTGCGCGCGCAGCCCGAAGCTCAACGGCTTCGACTGGGTGCTGCAGCGCATCTTCGCCGGCCAGCGCGTGAACGCGCGGGACGTGATGGGGATGGGCGTCGGCGGGCTTCTGAAGGAGATCGAGGTGCGCCCCCTGCCCCGCGCAGATGCGCCGCGCACGCCGCCGCCTTCCGCCGCGCCGCGGCGCGCGCGGCGGGTCTGCGCGCTGGTTCTGGCGGCCGGGCGGTCCCGCCGCATGGCGCCGCTGAACAAGCTGCTGGTGCCGGACCAGCGCGGCCTGCCGATGATCCTGCGCGTGGTGGACAACGTGCTGGCGTCCCACGCCTCTCCCGTGATCGTCGTCACGGGGCATGAGCGGGAGCGGATCGAGGAGGCGCTGGCGGGGCGGCCGGTGCTGCTTGCCCATGCGGATGGCTATGCGGAGGGCCTGTCGGCCTCGCTGAAGGCGGGGCTCGCCGCGGTCCCGCCCGATGCGGAAGGCGTGCTGATCTGCCTCGGCGACATGCCGCTGGTCTCCGCGGCGACGATCGACCGCCTGCTGGCCGCCTTCGACCCGGAGGAGGGCCGCGCCATCGTGCAGCCCACCTTCCGGGGCAAGCAGGGCAACCCGATGCTGTGGTCGCGCGAATTCCTGCCGGAGATGCTGAAGATCACCGGCGATGTCGGCGCGCGCCACCTGGCGGGCAAGCACGCCGAGCGCCTGGTCGAGGTCGAGATGGCCGACGACGCGGTGCTGCGGGACTTCGACACGACCGAGAGCCTCAAGGGCCAGGACGCGCGGAAGTAGCCCGCGCGCCCTACCCCAGCGCCGCCTGCACCCAGCGCGCGGCCGAAAGGACCTCGGCATCGCGGCCGACGAGGGCGACGAGCTGCACCCCCATCGGCAGCCCCTTCGGCCCCCGCCCCGCCGGGATGGTGACGTTCGGCCCCCGGATCGTGGTCCAGAGCAGGTTGAAGGTGGCGTCCCCCGTGTGGTGCAGCCCCTCCGGGGCCTCGCCCGGGGCGGAGGGCGTCAGGAGGGCGTCGAGCCCGGCCATGGCCGGCGCGATGGCCTCGATCGCCGCATGCTGCGCGAGCCGCGCCTCGCGCAGCTTCGCCACCGGGAAACCCGCGGCCCAGTCGAGCCGGTCGAGCAGCGCGGCGGAGAGCTGCGGCCGCGCCTCGGCGTATTCCCAGGCGAGGCCCTGCAGCGTCTCCATCCCCATCAGCCAGGGGTGCAGCGCGGCGGCGTCCAGCAGGGGCTGCGGCAGGACGAAGTCCACCACCTCGGCCCCCGCCCGCCGCGCGGCATCGGCCACCCCGTGCAGCAGCGCCGCCATCTCCGGCGTCGCGTCCCCCGGCGCGTGGCCGAGCGTGAGGCCGAGCCGCGGCGGACGGTCCCGCTTCGCCTCCGGGTCGCCATGGGCACGGCCGGTCATCGCGCCCATCGCGAAGGCGCAGTCCGCGACGCTGCGGGCCATGATGCCGATGGTGTCGAGGCTTTCCGAACAGACCTTCATGCCGCCGCGATGGAAGGTCCCGTAGCTCGGCTTGAAGCCGACCACGCCGCAATAGGAGGCCGGGCGCACGATGCTGCCCGCGGTCTGGGTGCCGAAGGCGAGCGGCAGCAGGCCAGCCGCCACCGCCGCGGCCGAACCGGAGGAGGATCCGCCCGGCGTGTGGCCCGGATGGTGCGGGTTGGTGGTCAGGCCGGGATGGCGGGTCGCGAATTCGGTCGTGACCGTCTTGCCCATGATCACGCCGCCCGCGCCCTTCGCCGCCGCGACGGCGGCCGAATCGCCGCGCGGGCGATGCCCCGCGTAGATGGGGGAGCCGTGCTGCGTCGGCATGTCGGCGGTGTCGAGCACGTCCTTCACGCCGAAGGGAATGCCATGCAGCGGCCCCGGCCTGGCGCGCCCCGCGTTGCGCCGCGCCAGGGCGGGGTCGAGGTGGACGAAGGCGCGCAGCGTGGCGTCGCGTTCCGCGGCGCGGGCCAGGCAGGCCTCCATCAGTTCGGCGGCGGACAGCCGCCCGGCGGCGATCGCCGCGGCGGCCTCGGTGGCGGTCATGCGGTTCGGGTCCATGGGGGGAGTGTGCCGCCGGCCGGGCTGGTTGCGAAGCCGGTCGCAGGCTGGCGGCCGCGGAGGCCCGGTCCCACATTGCCCTGATGCCCGCCGAGACGATCCAGGTGGCCGAGGACGCGTCCGGCGCCCTTGCCTACGCCATCCCCTGCGCGCCCGAGGCGCTGCCCGCCGTGCCCCCCGCCGCGCTGCTCGCGGCATGGGAGGCCGCGCGCGCGGGTGCGCGGGCGGGCAACTGGGGCCCGCCGCGGCACCTGCTGTTCCGCCGCGACGACGGCAGCGCCACGCGGCTGGCCATCGCGGACCGCGATGCCCGCGCCTGGGCCGAGGCGGTGGACCGCGGGGCCGACCTGTCCACCCTCGCGGGCCTCGCGCTCTGCCTGCGGCTGCTGGCGCTGGTGGACGGGCTGGCGCGGCACGGATGGCTCGCCGGGATGTTCGACGTGACGGCGGAGGGGATCGACCTGCACCCCGCGCTGCTGCGCGCCGCGGCGGCCATGCCGCTCGATTCCGGGGCGAGGTTCGACGCGGAGGCGCTTTGCCGGCTATTGTCGCGCGGATTGACGGCTCGGGCCCGTGCCTGAGCCCCCACAGCGCCCGGACCGACCCGCCATGCCCCGCCTTGCCGCCTGCTTCGCCCTGCTCCTGCTCGGGGCCTGCACCAACCCGGTGAACACCGGATTCAGCGGCTTTTCCGGCTTCGGCGCGCAGGCCAGCCCGCCGCCGCCCGTCGCGGCGCGGGGCGAGAGGGACCCGCGGCTCGATGCCTGCCGGGACCAGGCGACCCGCGCGGTGCAGTGGCGCGACCGCGGGCAGTTGATGCGGACGGATGAGACCGAGAGCGGACGCGGCACCACCACGGTCGCCCCCTTCAGCCGCACCGAGTCGGACCGCATGGGCGCGCAGATGGAACGCGACCGGCTGATCGCCGAATGCATGCGCAACGCCAACCCGGTGGCGCCGCAGGCCCTGGCCCAGCCGGCGGCGGCGGGGGGCGCAGGGCGGCGCTGACCGGGCCGGGGGATGGCCTCCTTCGGGGCGCTCGGCCGGGCGCTGTCGCATCGTGACAGCCGGATCTTCTTCGGCGGCTCCATGGTGGCCTGGACGGGCCTCTGGATGCAGCGCATCGCCGTCTCCTGGCTCGCCTGGGAACTGACGGGCAGCGCCTTCTGGGTGGGCGTCGTCGCCTTCTGCGACCTGGCGCCCGCCGTCTTCGTCAGCCCGGTCGCGGGCGCGGTGGCGGACCGGGTGGACCGGGTGCGCCTGGCCACCTGGACGCAGATCGCCATCGCCTGCCAGGCCGCGGCGGTCGCGGGCATCACCGCCTCGGGCCACATGACCATCGGCATCCTGCTGGTGCTGGAAGTGCTGAGCGGCGTCGCCGGGTCCTTCGCGCAGCCGGCGCGGCAGACGCTGATGCCGGGAATCGTGCCGCGCAGCGACCTGCCCGCGGCGGTGGCCGCGAATTCGCTGGTCTTCGCGGTGGCGCGCTTCGTCGGGCCGGCGCTGGCCGGGCCGATCATCGCGGTGTTCGGCGTGGTGCCGGCCATCGCGGCCAATGCCGTCGGCTACCTGGTGGCGGGGCTTTCGGTGCTGCTGCTGCGGGTGGATGCGCGGGAACGCCGCGGCCATGCGGCTTCCGCCAGCCTCGGTGGCGAGGTGGTGGAGGGGCTGCGCTACGCCTGGCGGCACCCGGGCCTCGGCCCGTTGCTGCTGTATGCCGCGCTCGGCGCCATCCTGCTGCGCGGCGTGCAGGAGGTGCTGCCCCCGTTCGTCGAGCGGCTGTTCGGCCGCGGGGTGGAGAGCCTGGCGGTGCTGACCGCCTGCTTCGGCGTCGGCGCCCTGGCGGGCGGGCTGTGGGTGGCCAGCCGCGGGCGGCTGGAGGGGACCACCCGCATCGCGGTGCTGGCGGCGCTGGTGCAGGCCGCCGCCACGGCCGGCTTCGTGGCGACCCCCTGGTTCGCCGTCGGCATGGTCTGCGCGGCGCTGATCGGCGCCACCGCGTCGATGCACGGGATCAGTGCCCAGACCCTGATCCAGAGCGCGGCGGAGCCGGCGTTGCGGGGGCGGATGCTCAGCACCTGGGGCCTGATCACCCGCGCCTGCCCTGCCCTCGGCGCCCTCGCGCTCGGTGCCACGGGGGAGGCATTCGGGCTGCGGCTTCCGACCCTGCTGGCGGGTGTGCTGTTCCTGGGCGTCTTCGCCTGGGGCTGGGGAAAGCTGCGGCGGATGGAGGAGGAGCTGGAAGGTTCCTCCTCCACCGCCGCGAATCGATGATGGGGGATGGCGCGATGCTGGGTGCGGCGATCGTCGGGATGGGCCGCTGGGGACGGACCCTGGTGGACAGCGTGCAGGGACGGAACGGGGTGGGGATCCGCTTCGTCGCCGGCTGCACCGGCACACCGGACAAGGCGCGCGACTACGCGGCGGAGAAGGGCATCCGGCTGCATGACGATTACCGCGCCGTGCTGGCGGACCCGCAGGTCCGGGCGGTGGTGCTGGCCACGCCCCATGCCCAGCATGCCGAACAGGTCATCCAGGCTGCGAAGGCCGGCCGGCATGTCTTTGTGGAGAAACCCTTCACGTTGGGCAAGGCAAGCGCCGAGGTGGCCGTCGAGGCCTGCCGTGAGGCGGGGGTGGTCCTGGCGCTCGGCCACAACCGGCGCTTCCTGCCGGCCGTGGCGGAGATGAAGGCGATGCTGTCCGGGGGGCGGCTCGGCACGCTGCTGCATGTCGAAGGCGCATTCAACGGGCCCGGCGCGCTGGGCTACAAGCCCGGCATGTGGCGCGCCGACCGGGCGGAAAGCCCGCTTGGCGGGATGGGCGGCATGGGCATCCACATGATCGACATGATCATCAACCTCGCTGGCCATTTCCAGTGGGTTGCGGTGCAGAGCCACGCCCGCGTCTCAACGACGATCGACGACACGACCGCCATGCTGGCGCAACTCGGCAACGGCGCGACGGTCACCTTCTCCACCCTCGCCCTCGCCCCGCGCCTGTGGCGCGTGGCGCTGTTCGGGACGGAGGGGATGCTGGAGCTGAACGGGCATGAGCGCCTGTCCTTCACGCCGCGCGAGGGCGAGGGTTGGACAAGGGACTACCCGAAGACCGACATCGAAGCCGCTGAACTTGAAGCATTCGCCTCCGCCGTCGCCGGCGGGCCCGCCTATCCCTTGCCGGTCGGGGACGCGATCCACGGCGTCGCCGTCTTCGAGGCGATGATCGGGGCCGCCACATCCGGCAGCCGCTACGCGGTGGCGTAAGGCGCCACCCATGCCGACCGCACGCCGCCGCCTGCTCGCCTGCCTCCCCGTCGCGCTCCTGCCCGGCCCTGCCGCCGCCTTCCGCCAGGAGGAGGCGGAGGCGGTCGTGGCGCGGGACTATCGCGGCGCCTGCCCCGGCCCCGGCCTGCAAGGGGCAGCCCCGCCGGTCCCCGTGGACCCTGCCCTGCCGTCTCTCCCGGCCGGCAGCGCGGCGGTGCGCTGTCCCTTCTGTGGCTGCGCGGTGACCGGGGCCGCGGACCATGGCGAGGCGCCCCGGCCCGCGCGGGACGGCTGAGCGCGGGAGGATGGGCATGGCGCCGCAGGCCCGTCTTGTGGCCTCCGGGCCCCTCCCCTAGAAGCGCGCGTCCGCAACGGAGGCACGCATGTCCAAGATCACCCGCCAGGGCAGCAACCAGATCCTGTCGAGCTCGGTCGAGTACCACAACTTCGTCTACCTCGCCGGCATGACCGCGGATGACCTGAGCCAGGACATCACCGGCCAGACCCGCCAGGTGCTCGCCAAGATCACGGCCGCGCTCGAATCCAACGGCACCGACCATACGCGGCTGCTGCAGGCGCAGATCTGGCTGAAGGACATCCGCGACCGCGACGCGATGAACAAGGTGTGGATCGAATGGCTGGGCGACGCAGGCCGTCCGGTTCGTGCCTGCGTGGAGGCCAACATGGCCGATCCGCGTCACCTGGTGGAGATCATGGTGACGGCCTGCCGCTGATCCGCGACCGGTTTCATCACACCGGCGGGATGGTCCATTCCGCGGCCGCATGACGGCCATGCAACGGCGCGGGACTCCTCGCGCCGTTCGTGTTTCAGGTGTTGCATCTGTGTCGCAACACTGTGTCGTGAAGCAGGGCCGAACTTCACTTTAGGAAGATCGACCGCATACGGGTCCGCTTCCACAGCCCGCCCGGACGAATCACGCCGGATTACGCCGTGTAACGCCGCGGCGGGTTGCCCCTACCCCCCACCCCCGGATACCGCAGCAGGGCACGGTCGCGAGGCCGTGTTGGGCGAGGCAGAACGGGGGGCTATCGATGCGGGCAAAAGGCACGCTTGCGCTTGTCTGCGTTCTTGTCGGCGCGACGGCGCTGATGCCGTCGGCCGAGGCCGCGGACCGCAGTTCCAGACAGGTGACGAAGCAGGCGCGCCCCGGACAGCCCGTTGTCCAGGCCCGGCCTGCCGCCGCGCCGGTGCGCAGCGTCGCGAAGCCGAACCAGCCGCAGGCCCGCCAGGCCGCTGCGGCGGCGCCGGTGGCACGCATGGCAGCCAGCCAGGCGGCCCGCCCTCAGGCCCCGGCCGTGACCCGCGTGGCGATGCCTGCGGGCCAGCGCGGCCATGGCAGCAGGATCGCGCCGCAGGAGCCTGCACGCGCGGCCGCCGCCATGCCGGCGGTGATGCGCAGCGCCCATGCCTCGGGCCATGGCACGCCGATCCTGCCGGTCTCCGTCACCTCCGGCCTGTCCTGCGTGCCCTTCGCCCGCATGGCGACCGGCATGGCCATCAGCGGCGACGCGCATGTCTGGTGGTACAACGCCGCTGGCGTCTACGCCCGCGGCCAGACGCCGGAACGCGGCTCCGTCCTGGCCTTCGCCGGCACCGGTGGCATGTCGCGCGGGCATGTCGCGGTGGTCAGCCGCGTGGTGAACAGCCGCACGATCGAGGTCGACCACGCCAACTGGGGCGGCCCGGGCCTGCGGCGGGGCCAGGTGCTACGCGGGGCCTTGGTGGTGGACGTGTCCGACCGCAACGACTGGACCGCCGTCCGCCACCAGGTCGGCTTCGACCGCGACAGCTTCGGCCGCACCTACGCGACCCATGGCTTCATCTACAACCGCTCGGCCACCGATGGCCGCACCATCATGGTGCGCGGCCAGCCGATGGAGGAGGTCGCGGAGGCGACCTCGCCGCACACGGCGCAGCACATGCGGCTGACCGCGCAGCTGTTCGGCAACTGAACCGGCCCCGCCCCGGCGGGGGCAGGGCCGGCGCCGCCTCAGCGCCGGGGCGGCACTTCGGAGAAGAGCACCTGCGCCGGCACGCGGGAGCCCCGGTCGTAATGGCCGACCCAGATGTCGTACTGCCCCGACTGCGGCGTGTTCAGCACCACGCCGGCATTGGTGCCCTCGAAGTCGTCGTTGCACAGCCACCGGCCATTCGGCAGGTTGATGACGAGCGTCACATCCGCCCGTGACCGCGCGGCGATGTAGAGCGGCAGGCCGCCAGCCTGGTAGTTCAGCCGCACATCCGGCGCATTGGCGATCGAGCCGACGCAACTCGCTCCCCCCAGGCGCTCGGCCGGAAGCTGCCCGCCGGCCGTGACATTCACGGAATAGGGGTCAGGGGCGAAGTTGGCGCGCAGGTTCACCGTGCCGAAGGACGGGTTCCGGTTGAAGTCCTGCGCCACGGCTGCGCCGGCCAGCAGCGTCGCCATGGCGCCAGCCGCCATCAAGATCCTGGAATGCATCGCGCTCTCCTCACGTTTTCGTGCGCGCGCCAGCTTAGGGACTGGCGCAACGATGCTGCAAGAGCGGTTACACCCCTGGTTGGGACGGCAGCCCGCCAGCCGGCCGAGGGTCATGTCCCGCCTGCCCGCTTGGAGTCCGGCCCTGCCCGCACCAAGCTTCCCTCCCATGGTCAGGGAGGAGGCGATGCACGAACACCGGCGCGACGGGGCGGAACGGCTGATGCTGCCCGCAGGCGAGGCCGCGATCGGCGAGATCCCGAACAATCCGCGCCTGCCGGTCCTGCTGCACCGCGGCGCCGTGGCCGCCGGCGATGCCGCGGCGGCCGAGGCACTGTTCGCCCGCAACGGCTGGCCGCCCGCGTGGCGGAACGGCATCTACGACTACCCCCACTACCACCCCGACGCGCATGAGGCGCTCGCCGTCATCTGCGGCGAGGTGCGGGTGCGGCTGGGGGGCGAGGCCGGGGTGGTCGTGGCGCTGAAGGCCGGCGACGTGGTGGTGCTGCCCGCCGGCACCGGGCACCAGAACCTTGGCCAGACGGACGACCTGCTGGTGGTGGGCGCCTACCCGCCCGGCGCCGAGCCGGAGGAGTTCACCGGCCTGCCGGGCCAGCGGGCGGAGGCGCTGTCGAGCATCCCCATCACCCCCGACCCGCCATCGGACCCGGTGACGGGCGGCCCCTACCCGCTGGCGTGATCCATCGGGCCGAAGCGGCCCGCCATCACCCCGCGGTCAGCACGATGCGCCCGGTGACCTTGCCGGCGCGCAGGCGCTGCAAGGCGGAGTCGGCTGCCGCCAGCGGCTCCCGCGTGATCGGGATGCCCGGCAGGCGGCCGCTCTGGCCGAGCGCGACGAGGGCCCGTAGCTCCTTCGGGTTGCCCACATAGCTCCCCTGCACAGTCACCGCCTTCATCGCCATGACGGGCAGCGGCACCGTCAGCTCCCCACCGAACAGGCCGACCTGCACCAGCCTGCCGCCCTTCGCCAGCGCGTCGAAGGCGAAGCGCGCGGTCTCGGTCCCGTTCACCAGGTCGATCACCGCCATCACCGGCCCGCCGCACAGGTCGAGGAGGCGCCGGGTCACGTCGCCCATCGAGGCGTCGAGCGTGTCGCTCGCCCCCGCCTCCCGCGCCGCGGCCAGCTTCCCCGCGCCGAGATCGACCGAGACGATGCGGCGATGGCCGAGCGCCTTCAACACGCTGATCGCCTGCAGGCCGAGCCCGCCCGCGCCGACCAGCACGATCGCCTCGTCGGGCGCGAGGGGCATGACCTTGTTGATCGCGGAATAGACGGTGATGCCCGAACAGGCATAGGTCGCGGCAAGCGCGTGGTCGATGTTGCCGGGGTCCACCAGGTGCCGCGGCTCCGGCACCAGCACATGGGTTGCGTAGCCGCCATGCTGGAAGATGCCGATGGCGCGGCCCTGCGCGCACATGTTGTCCTCCTCCGCCCGGCAACGGGCGCAGCGGCCGCAGCCGACCCAGGGGAAGACGATGCGCGTCTGGCCGACCGCCAGCCCATGTCCTTCGGCATCCGGTCCCCATTTCAGGACACGTCCCACCGTCTCGTGCCCCATCGCGAGCGGCAGCTTCACGCCGCGATCGCTCAGCAGCATCTTCCCCCGGCTGCCTAGGTCGTATTCGCCTTCCCAGATATGCAGGTCGGAATGGCAGACGCCGGCATGGGTCACCTCCAGCAGCACCTGGCTGCCGGTCGGCTCCGGCGTCGGAAGCTCGATCTCCTGGAGCGGCTTGCGCGTCTCCACCACGGCCCAGGCGCGCATCGTGCAGTCCTTCCCGACGTTCCGTCGCGCATCGAAGGCGGCGCGGGCGGTCGGGTCAAGCCGCGCGGCCGGAAACCTCCCGCCGCGCTGGCGTTCGGACCTGCTGGACGAAGGAGACCTGTCATGTCGGACGTGCTGTCGCGGATTCTCAACGGCGTGCTGGGCGGCGGTGCCGGCGGCGGGATGATGGGCGGCGGGGGTTCATCCCCGCTCGGCACCCCGCGCCTGCCGGGGGACGAGGCCGGGCGCTCGGGCGGCATGTTCGGCGGCGGGGTGGCGCCGGGCGGCGGGCTGGGCGGCCTCAGCGGTGCGCTGGGCGGCGGGATGGGCGGCGGCCTGGGCGGCATCCTGGGCGGGTTGCTCGGCGGCGCGGGAAGGTCGCCGATGGGCGGTACGCTCGGCGGGCTGGCGGGCGGGCTCGGCGGGGTGAAGGGCATGGCCCTGATGGCCCTGCTCGCCTACATGATGCGCGGCCGGGGCGGCGCGTCGGGCCTGTCCTCGCTGACCGACCACCTCCGCGGCTCCGGCCTCGGGCCGCAGGTGGACAGCTGGATCGGCCCCGGCCGCAACGAGGATGTGCGGCCCGAGGAACTGGCCCGCGCCATCCCGCCCGAGATGCTGGACGAGGTGCAGCAGCATACCGGCATGGGCCGCGACGAGATCCTCTCGCAGCTCAGCCGCGGCCTGCCGGGGATGGTGGATCGCCTGACGCCGCAGGGCCGCCTGCCCGAACGCGACGACGAGCTGAACGACCATGACGAGGGCGACCTGCTGAGCGGCTTCGGCATCGGCCCGACCCGCCGGACCTGAACCCGCCCGGCCGCGCGCGCGGCGGCGGCCCGGCCCGCACGGCGATCCCGCGTCTTGCGCGGGATCAAAGCGGGCGGGGCGCGCCTGCCCTCCTAATCCGGCCGCCATTGCAGGGGACAGGATCATGGCCGAGACGATGCGGGCCGCGGTGTTCGTGAAGCCCGGGAAGATCGAGCTGCAGGAGAAGAAGCTGCCCGAGGTCGGGCCGCAGGATGCGCTGCTGAAGATCACCACCACCACGATCTGCGGCACCGATGTTCACATCCTGAAGGGCGAGTATCCCGTCGCGCCCGGCCTGACCGTGGGGCATGAGCCGGTGGGCGTGATCCATCGCCTCGGCAGCGGCGTGCGCGGCCTGCGCGAGGGCCAGCGGGCCATCGCGGGCGCCATCACGCCGAGCGGCTGGTCGAATGCATGCCTCTGCGGCTGCGGCGCGCAGGACGGCGCGGGGACGCGGCATGGCTGGAAGGCCATCGGTGGCTGGAAGTTCGGCAACACCATCGATGGCTGCCAGGCCGACTACGTTCTGGTGCCGGACGCCATGGCGAACCTCGCCCCGGTGCCGGACGGGCTGACCGACGAGCAGGTGCTGATGTGCCCGGACATCATGTCCACCGGCTTCAGCGGCGCGGAAAGCGGCGAGGTGCGGATCGGCGATGCCGTCGCGGTCTTCGCACAGGGTCCGATCGGGCTCTGCGCGACGGCGGGGGCGAAGCTGAAGGGCGCCTCCACCATTATCGCGGTGGACCGCGTGCCGGAGCGGCTTGCGATGGCGCGGCGGCTCGGCGCCGACCACGTCGTGGACTTCAGCCAGGAGGACCCGGTCGAGGCGGTGATGCGGATCACCGATGGCCGCGGCGTCGATGTCTCGATCGAGGCGCTCGGCACCCAGGCCACCTTCGAGGCCGCGCTGCGCGTGCTGCGGCCGGGCGGCACCCTGTCCTCGCTCGGCGTCTATTCGGGCGACCTGACCATCCCGCTCGGCGCCTTCGCGGCGGGGCTCGGCGACCTGAAGATCGTCACCACCCTTTGCCCCGGCGGGAAGGAAAGGATGCGGCGGCTGATGGAGGTCATCGCCTCGGGCCGGGTCGATCTCGGCCCGCTGGTGACGCACCGCTTCACCCTCGACCGGATCGAGGAGGCGTATGACCTGTTCAGCCACCAGCGCGACGGCGTGATGAAGGTGGCGATCACGCCCTGATCCCGGCCCGCGCCGGTCAGTCCGGCCGGATGCCGTTCTCCCGCACCACGCGGCCCCAGGTGGCGATCTGGGCCGACAGGAAGGGGCGGAACGCCGCCTCGCCCTGCGGGTCGAGGTCGATGCCGAGGCCGATGACCCGCGCGCGGATCTCCGGCTGGTCGAGCGCGGCGCGGATGGCGCCTTCCATGCGCGCCTTGACCGGCGCGGGCAGGTTGGCGGGGCCGAGGAAGCCCCAGAAGGCACGCGCATCCAGCCCCGGCGCGGCAAGCTCGGCCAGGGTCGGCAGGTCGGGCATGGAGGGGGAGCGCGCCGCGCCGGTCTGCGCGATGGGGATCAGCGCGCCGCTGTCGATATGGGCGCCGATGGCCGGGCGGGTGGCGATGGGCAGGTCCACCTCCCCCGCGACGGCCGCCACCGCCAGCGGGCCGCCGCCCCGATAGGGGACGTGGACGAGTTGCAGCCCGGTCGCGCGGCCGAGCAGCGCCATGGTGAGATGCGCGAGCGACCCGTTGCCGATGGTGCCGAAGGTGACCGTGTCCGGCCGGGCGCGGGCGGCCGCCGCAACCTCGGCGAAGCTGCGCCAGGGGCGCGTGCGGTGGACCGTCAGCACCATCGGCGCGGTGCCGAACAGCAGCAGCGGCGTCAGGTCGCGTTCGGTGTCGAAGCCGATATTCGGGATCAGCGCCGGGTTCACCGCATGGGTGTCGAAGACCAGGACCCAGGTGTTGCCGTCCGGCGTGCTGCGCGCCACCGCCGCCGTGCCGAGCGCGCCGGAGGCGCCGGTGCGGTTCTCCACCACGATCGGCACGCCGAGTTGCTGTTGCAGCGCCGGCTGCAGCAGCCGCGACAGCGCATCGGTGGACCCGCCTGGCGGGAAGGGCACGACGATGCGGATCGGCCCCGCGGGCCAGGCCGGCTGCGCGATGGCGGGCGCCGCCAGCATGGCCGCGGCGGTGCCGAGCAGCCCCCGGCGTGTGATGCGCTGCATTCCCGTCCCTCCCTGTCTTTCCGCCAGACTGGCCGGCGCCCGCTGTGGGCGCAATGGCCGCGCCGGCCGTCGCAAATTGTCCGGCGAGGCTGCCCGGAGGTCGCCGCCGGTGCCAGGGTTGCACAACCCCTGATTGCGGAAGCCTTCACCCGATGTCCTCGCCCGTGCCCGGTGCGCTGCGCGCCATCAATCTTCCCTACCGGCCCGGCATCGTCTGGGTGGGAAGCGACAGCGGGGACTCGATCAGCGGCGGCAGCGGCGGCGACTCGCTCTCCGGCGCCGGGGGCGATGACCGGCTGTTCGGCAACCGCGGCGATGACCTGCTGGAGGGCGGGGCCGGCGGCGACACGCTGTGGGGCGGCGACGGCAACGACACGCTGCTGGGCGGGGATGGCGACGATTCCCTCCTCGGCTCGGCGGGCGGCGACCTGCTGGAGGGCGGCGCCGGGGACGACACGCTGCTGGGCGACGACGGCACCGAATCCGCCAACACCCTGTCCGGCGGCGAGGGCGACGACCTGCTGACGGCCGCGACGCCTGATTACGGCGGCGCCCCGCTCCGCACCGCCTTCGGCGGCGGCGGCGACGACACCATCGCGGGCGCCGCGGCGCAGGACCGGATCCTGGCCGGGGATGGCGACGACCTTGCCGAAGGACGCGGCGGTGACGACCGGATCTCCGGCTGGTTCGGCGACGACACGCTGCGCGGGGAGGACGGCGCCGACCGGCTATGGGGCGATGGCGGGCAGGACCTGCTGGAGGGCGGCGCGGGCGCCGATTCCCTTTGGGGCGGTCTCGGCAACGACCTGCTGCGGGGCGGCGCCGGCGACGACTGGATCGCGGGCGGGGATGGCGGCGACACGCTGGAAGGCGGCGCGGGCGCGGATGTCTTCGCCATCCGGTCGCTCTGGCCCAGCCGCGACGTCATCGCGGATTTCTCGGCGGCGGAGGGCGACCGCGTCGACCCCGGCGCCCTCGCCGCGGGATGGGAGATGGAACTCGTGCAGGTTTCCGCCACGCGCGTCGCACTGCGCGTGACGTCGCCCACCGATCCCGGCTCGCACTGGACCGCCCTGGTCTTCGAGAACACGACGCTGGCGGCGCTGGGCAACGACTGGCTGCTGGGATAGCCCATGATCCGCGCTGATTGCAGCGCGGATCATGGGCCAGGCTTTTGTCTTGCCGCGTGATTCACGCCCCCGGCCGTTCCAGCCTGCGGCGACCACGCTTTGGCGTCTGACCCGCCCGCCCCCGGTCAGCCCCGCCGCGCCTGGCCGCCCTGCCCCGGACCGGCCTTGGCGCGCATCAGCGCGGTGCGGATGTCGCCTTCGAGCTTGGCGAGTTCCTCCGCTGCGCGCGCGCGCTGCCCGCGGGCCTCGTCCGCGATGCGCAGGCTGTCCTCGATGGTGGCGACCAGCGCGGCATTCGCCTTCTGCACGGCTTCCAGGTCGAAGACGCCGCGTTCCAGCTCGGTCCGCGCTTCCAGGTTGCCGCGGCGCAGCGTCTCGGCATTGGCGGTCAGCAGGCGGTTGGTCAGGTCGGTCGCCTGCTTCACGGCGCCGCCTGCCTCCCGCATCCGGTGGATCGCCAGCGCCTGGGCAAGCTGCTGGCGCCACAGGGGGACGGTGTTGGCCAGGACCGAGTGGATCTTGGACGACAGCGCCTTGTCGTTCTCCTGGATCAGACGGATCGAGGGCAGCGCCTGCATTGCCACCTGCCGCGTCAGGCGCAGGTCGTGGACGCGGCGCTCCAGCTCGTCCCGCGCGCCGCGCAAGTCGCGCAGGCGCTGCGGCGCCATGTCGTCATGCGGGTTCTCGGCGACGGTCCTCTCCATCGCCGGGATCAGCTCCGCCTCGGTCCGGCGCAGCACCACCTCGCCGGCCGCGATGTGGTCGCCGAGCGCGTGGAACCACTCCAGCGTCGCGCCGTAGAGCCGCTCCAGCCGCTCCACATCCTCAAGCAGCCGCGTGCGGTGGGTGTCCAGCCGGTCGCCGATCTTCTCGATCTGGCCCTTCACGGAATCATACTTGTTGATGATCCCGCTGATCTCGTGCCCCGCCTTGGTGAACATGCGGGCGAGGAAGCCCGGCCGCTCGTCCAGCTTCGAGACGTCGAAGCCGCGCAGCGCGGTGAGCAGGGAGGAGAGCGTGCGCCCGGCCTCGCCCGTCTCCTGGTTGCGGGCGCCTTCCAGCATGGCGTCCGCCGCGGCCTGGGCCTGGCTCTGCGTCTGCTGGCCGAAGCGCAGGATGGAGCCGACATCGGACAGGTCGATCTGCTGCGCCAGGCTGTCGATCGCCGCCTGGTGTTCCGGCGTCAGCTCCGCCGTGCCGCGCGGCTGGGCCACGGGCAGGGCGCGTTCGGACACCGGGGCGGGCGACGGGTTCGGCGCCGGCGCCTCCGCCGCCTGCCGGGTCGGCGCGCCCTCGTCGCCGAAGGTGATGCGGATCTGGTCGCTCACGCGTAGCCCTCCTGGCGCAGCCGCTCGGACAGCACCTTCACCTGGATGTCGAGCGCGGCGCTCTCCTCCGCGCGCAGCCTGTCGCGCAGCTCGTCCGCCGCCGATTGCAGGTCTTCGAGGAGCTTCGGCAGGCCGGGCGGAGGCTCCGCCCCTGCCTGCAGCCGCTCCGCGATCCGCTCCAGCCCGTCGAGATGCACGACGAGGAAGCGCCTGGCCTCGGTCAGGCGTTCCGGCCGCGCCGCGAGATCGTCGAGCACGCCGGCCATCGCGCCGGAGACGCCGACCAGCCGGGGCTCCCCGGCGATGCGGGCCAGCCGGGTGCGCGCCTCCTCCAGCGGGCCGGGCGGCGGCGGGGGCGGCGCGGGCTCGGTCTCGACCACCGCGCCGTCATAGAGCAGGCGCGTGCCGAGCCAGCCGCCCGCGCCGAGCAGCACGGCGATCAGCGGGCCGGTCGCGGCGCCGAGGCCGGCCACGAGGCCTGTCGCGACGCCGACCATCGCCGCGGCGCGCTGCGTGTCGCCCCGGCCGCCGCGCCGCAGCGTGCGGACCCCGAGGAACGTCAGCCCCATGCCGAGCCCTGCCGCGGCCACGCCCTTCGCGTCGCCGGTCGAGACCTCCCAGATCGCGTCGAAGAACAGCGGCCAGGTGAACAGCGGCAGCAGCAGGCCGCGCGTGCCGGCGCGGACCCGCCCGAAGCCCTGCTCCAGCCTGGCACGGGCATCGCGCAGCGCATCCGGCGGCGGGCCGGCTCCCCAGGGGCGTTCGGCCATCAGCGGATCATCGCCAGGAAGCTGGCGAGCCAGAGCGTGAGCGTGAGCATCCCGAGCCCGGCCGCGCGCCGCGCCGGCGCGGGCAGGAGGTCGAGCAGCGGGCGGCGGGCGACGGGGCGGCGTTCCATGATGCCCCTCAGATCGCCCTTCCGGGTGGCGCCATCAAGGCCGGATCGCGGCCGGGGCGGCCATGATCCACGCCGGCCGATGGCGGCCGCCACTCGGGTTCCGGCAACACTCCCCGTGCAGGATCGGGCGGCGGGTCGGGGCGAAAACGCAACGAGGTCGCATCTGTCCTGCTGCACCGCCGTCGAAGGCGTGCGACAACGGGCGGGAACTCCACCCTGGCGTGAAAGGATGCGTCGTGATTTCGCCTTTCAGTCGGCGCACTCTCACGCGGGCCATGCTGGGCGGAATGGCGGCCGCCCTGCCCCGCCGCAGCGGCGCGCAGCCCGCGCCGCTTCAGTTCGGCGTGATGCCGAATGTCAGCACCCGCATCCTCCTCGCCCAGTACCAGCACTTCCGGGCCTTCCTGGAATCCGAGTCGGGGCGGGCGGTGGAGGTGGTGACCGCGCCCGGCCTGCAGCCCTTCCACCAGCGCACCCTCGCAGGTGCCTACGGCGTCGTCGTCACGGCCGCCAATCTCGCGCGGGTCGCACAGCTGGATGCGGGGATGCGGCCGGTCGCCATCTATGAGCCACGTATCCCCGGGCTGCTGGTCGCCAGGCGGGACCGCGTGCCGGCGGACCTCGGCGCATTGCGGGGCCGGCAGGTGGCGATGACCAACCCCCAGTCGCTGGTCGCGCTGCGCTTCGTGCGATGGCTTGCGGTCAATGCCGGCCTGCAGGTGGGGCGCGACGTCATGGCGCTGCACGCCCGCAACGAGGACAGCCTGGTGCAGCTGCTGACCGGCCCCGACACCCCGCTGGCCGTGATGAGCCGGGGGGAGCTGAACGCCATCCGCCCCGACCTGCGCGAGACGCTGGTGGTCTGGCGCGAGTTCGAGCAGGTGCCCGGCTTCGTGGTGCTGCTGCACCCGGACCTGCCCGCGGCCGAGGCCGCCCGGCTGGAAGCCGCGCTGGCGCGCTTCCCGCGCAGCGAGGCGGGCGCAGCCTTCTTCGCCGCGACCGGCTTCCGCGACATCCGGCCGATCGCGCCGGCGGAGATGGAGGAGATCGATCCCGTGGTCGCCGAGACCCGCGCGCTGCTCGGCCAGCCCTGATCGCGGCGCGCGGATGTTCCACCGGCTGCCGATCCGCATCAAGCTGTTCGCCCTCGCGGCCGCCGCGCTCGTCGTCCTTGCGGGCGGGCTGACGCTGCTGTTCGACCAGATGCTGCTGCGCGCGCTCGGCGCGCAGCTGGACCACCAGGCCGCCGCGGCGCGCCCCATCCTGCAAGCCGCGCTGGCCGCCCCGGCGGCGGAACGCGACTATGCGACGGTCGAGGCCGTGCTGCGGGAGAGCGTGGCCTCCGGCAGCTTCGCCCACATGGTCCTTCTCGATGCCCGCGGCGAGCCGGTTGCACAGGCCGGCTGGCCGGCCGGGCGCGACGGACTGCCCCTGCCCCGGCCGGGCCCGGTCCGCATGCCGGATGGGGAGGAACGGCTGCTCCACGCCGTGCCGCTCTCGCTGGCCGGCCAGCCGCTCGGCACCGTGCTGTTCGGCCTGTCCCGCGCACCGGTGGAACAGGCCCACCAGGAACTGCTCCGCCGCAGCCTCGTCGTCGCGCTGATCGCGCTGGCGCTGCTGGTGCCGGCCGTGGAGATCGGCTCCCGCTGGCTGTTCCGCCCGCTGCGGCGCCTCCAGCGCGCGGCGGAGGCGCTGGGCGAGGACCGGTATGAGGATTCGCTCAGCCTCCTCCGCCACGAGGCGTTGCGGCGGGGTGGCGGCGATGTCGCGCGGCTCTCCGCGGCCTTCGTCGCAATGGCGGATGCCCTCCAGGCGCGCCTCCAGGCGCTTGCCGCGAGCGAGACGGCGCAGCGCGCGCTGCTGGAGGAGGCGCGCCTGCGGGAGACGCAGCTGCGCATCGCCAAGGAACGCGCCGAGGTGGCGATGCGCGCGAAAAGCGAGTTCCTGGCCAATATCAGCCACGAGGTCCGCACCCCGCTGAACGGCATCCTCGGCATGGCGCAGATGCTGGCCGATTCCAAGCTGTCCGAGGCCGACCGCGAGGCGGTGGGCGTGATCGTCGATTCGGGGCGGCTGCTGCTGGCGGTCATCAACGACATCCTCGACCTCTCCCGCCTGGAGGCCGGGCGGCTCGAGCTTGCGCCGGAGCGAGTGGACCTGCGGTCGGTGCTGGGGATGCCGCTTGCGCCGATCGCGGCGGAGGCGAGGCGCAAGGGGCTGGAATGGCGGGTGGAACTGGCGCCCGACCTCCCGCGCGACGTGATGGCCGACCGCACGCGGGTGGCGCAGCTGATGCTAAACCTGGCGGGCAACGCGCTGAAGTTCACCGAGCGGGGCAGCATCGCCGTCGCGGCGCGCTGGGTCCCGGGCCCGGCTGGCGGGCGCCTGCGGGTCGAGGTGCAGGACACCGGGATCGGCATCGCGCCGGAAGCCGCGGGCCGGCTGTTCCAGCGGTTCAGCCAGGCCGACGCCTCGTCCCGGCGGCGCCACCGGGGCAGCGGCCTCGGCCTCGCGATCGCGAGCCAGCTTGCGGAGCTGATGGGCGGGCGCATCGGCTTCGAGAGCGAGCCCGGCCGCGGTAGCCTGTTCTGGTTCGAGGTCGCGCTGATGCCGGTGCCGTCGGAGACGGAGGCCGAAACGGGTGCCGCCGCGCCGCCACGCGGCATCCGCGTGCTGGTCGCGGAGGAGATGCCTTCCATGCGGTCCGCCGCCAACGCCTTCCTCCGCCGCCTCGGCCACGAGGTCGAGGCGGTGGGAGAGGTTGAGGGGCTGTTCGACCTGCTGCGCCGCGACAGGTTCGACGCCCTCCTGCTCGACACCGAGATGCCGGGCGGCGGACCCGACCTGCTGCGGCGCATCCGCGGGCTGCCGGACGGCGCGGGGGCGCTGCCGGTGCTGGCCTTCTCCGGCGCGGCGGATGCGCCGGACCGCGCGCGGTTCCGCGCCGCCGGCTTCGCGGGGGTGGTGCCGAAGCCCTTCCGCCCGCATGACCTCCACGCCGCGCTCCAGCAGGCGATGGCGGAACGGGTGTGACGCGCGGCGCCCCGCCCCTCAGCGACGGTCGGAGCGTGGGTCGAGCGCGTCGCGCAGCCCGTCGCCCACCAGGTTGAAGGCGAGCACGACGACGAAGATCGCGAGCCCCGGCGCGACGGCGAGCCAGGGCGCGCTGTCCAGGAAACGCTGCGCGCTGTTCAGCATCGACCCCCAGCTCGGCGCCGGCGGCTGCTGGCCGAGGCCGAGGAAGCTCAGCGACGCTTCGGCGATGATCGCCTCGGCGATCGCCAACGTGCCCTGCACCAGCAGCGGGGGGACGATGTTCGGCAGGACATGCAGCAGCGCCGACCGCCAGGGCGGGTTGCCGAGCGCGCGCGACGCCTCGAACCAATCCGTCGCCTTCGCCTCCAGCGCCATGCCGCGGGCGAGCCGGACGAAGACCGGGCTCGCGGTGACCGCGATGGCGATCATCGCATTCTCGAGCGCGGGGCCGAGGAAGGCCGCGAGCGCGATCGCCAGGATCAGGAAGGGGACCGACAGCATGGCATCGGCGATGCGGGAGATCAGCGCATCCACCCAGCCGCCCGCGAGGCCGGCGAGAAGCCCGATCGGCACGCCGATGGCGATCGCGCCGACCACCGAGACGACGCCCGCCATCAGCGACGCGCGGGCGCCCCAGATCAGGCGCGACAGCACGTCGCGCCCGTTCTCGTCCGTGCCGAAGGGGAAGTCGAGCGAGGGCGGCTTGCGGATGCGCGACCAGCTTGTCGCGATGGGGTCATGGGGCGCGATCCAGGGCGCCAGCAGCGCGATGGCCACGAAGGCCAGCACCACCACCAGGCCGAGGACGGCAAGCCGGTGGCGCAGGAAGCGGCGCAGCGCGCGGCGGCCAGGGCTTTCGCCGCGTTCCGCCACGGCGGGGGCGGTGGTCGTGCTCATGCCGCGCGGAGCCTCGGGTTGATCGCCATGTAGAGCAGGTCCGCGACGAGGGAGAGCGTCACGAAGATCAGTGCGGTGGCCAGCACCACGCCCTGCACCACCGGGTAGTCGCGGTTGAAGACGGCATCCACCACCAGCTTGCCGAAGCCGGGGATGGTGAAGATCTGCTCGGTCAGCACCGCGCCGGCCAGCAGGCGCCCGAACTCGATGGTGCCGAGCGTGACGACGGGCACGAGCGCGTTGCGGAGCGCGTGCTTCCAGACCACCACCTTCTCCGTCAGGCCCTTGGCGCGGGCGGTGCGGACATAGTCCTGCGACAGCGCCGTCAGCATCGCCGCCCGCGTGTGGCGCATCAGCACGGACGCCACCCCGGTGCCCAGCACGAAGGCCGGCATGATGGTGGTGGCGAGCGACTGCACCGGGTCCTCCCACAGCGGCACGTAGCCCGAAGGCGGGAGCCAGCCCAGCTGCACGCTGAACAGCAGGATCATCATGATGCCGAGCCAGAAGTTCGGCATGGAGATGCCGAACAGCGCGATGCCGTTCGCCGCCCAGTCCGCCGGCCGGTCGCGGTTGGTGGCGGAGAGGATGCCGGCCGGCACGCCGATCAGCACGGCGATGACGAAGGCCATGGAGGCGAGCTGGGCGGTGACGGGCAGCTTCTCGAGGATGAGCTGCCCGACCGGCATGCGGATGCGCCAGGAGAAGCCGAAGTCGCCCTGCACCACGTTGCCGATCCAGTACAGGTACTGCTCCCAGATCGGGCGGTCGAGGCGCAGTTCCTCCCGGATCTGCTGCAGCACCACGGGGTCGCCGCGTTCCTCCCCCGCCAGGATCAGCGCGGGGTCGCCGGGCATCAGCTGCTGCAGCCCGAAGATCAGGAAGGACAGGATCAGCAGGGTCGGGATGATCTGCCCGAGCCGGCGGAGGAGGAAGGCGATCATGCGCGGTGCCCGGTCACCGCCCCGCCCCTTCGGGAGGACGCGCGGACGGAGCGGGGGGGCGCGGGCGGCACCGGCATCACTGGACCCGCAGGTCCTGCAGGCGGATCAGCCCGTCCGGCACGGCGCGGAAGCCCTGCAGGCGGGCCGTGTGCGCCACGATGTTCTTGCGGTGCCACAGATACATCCGGTGGCGGTCCTGCCGCAGGCTGACCTGCCACATCCGTTCATACATGGAGAGGCGGCGGGCGGCGTCCGTCTCGACGCGCGCCTGGTTCAGCAGGCTGTCCACCTCTGCGTTGCTGTACTTGCCGTCGTTCTGCGGGCCCTGGCTGTGGATGAAGGTCCAGGTGTTGCCGTCGGGGTCGGCGCGGCCGGACCAGGCCAGCAGGTAGGTCTCGAAGTCGCCCCGCGTCGCGGCCTGGAGGGAGGAGGCGAATTCCATCGCGTTGATCCGCAGCTCGAACCCGGCTTCGCGGACCATCGCCTGGATCACCTCGGCCGCCTGGCGGAGGTCGGGGTTGTTCGGGACCGTCATCTCCACCTGGACCGGCGTGCGGACCCCGGCTTCCGCCAGCAGCTGCCGCGCGCGGGCGACGTTGCGCGGCTCCGGCTGGATGGAGCGGACATGGAAGGGGTTGGAGGGGGGCACGGCCTGGGCGGTCGGGCTGTACTGGCCCTCATAGACGACCTGGTTGATCGCCGTGCGGTCGATCGCCAGCTCGAAGGCTTCGCGCACACGCGGGTTCTGGCCGAATGGCGTCTGCGCGCGGGCGCCATTGCCGACATTGTAGGTGATGCCCTGGTAGCCGAGCTCGTCGGAGACGCTGACCCGCAGGCGGGTGTTGCGCTGCACCTGCCGCAGGTCATCCGGCTCGATCGTCTGCACCAGTTCCAGCGCGCCGGATTGCAGGTTGGCCAGCCGCACGGTGTTGTCCGGGATGGGCAGGTAGGTGACGCGGTTCAGGTGGACGCGCCCGGCATCCCAGTATTCGGGGAAGCGTTCCAGCACGATGCGGTCCTGCGCCACGCGCTCCACGAAGCGCATCGGCCCGGCGCAGACGGGCCGGTTGCCGAAGTTGCGGCCCGCGGCTTCCGCCGCGCGGGGGCTGACGATCATGCCGGCGCGGTCAGTCAGCTGGCTGACGAAGGGCGCGAAGGGTTCGCGCAGGCGGATGCGGACGGTCTGTGGGTCCACCACCTCCACCGACTGCATCGAGTTGATCTCGCCGCGGCGGAAGCTGCCCTGCATCGTCAGGTGGCGGTTCAGGGAATAGGCGACGGCGTCCGCCGTCATCGGGTCGCCGTCATGGAAGCGCACGCCGGGCCGCAGCGTGACCAGCAGGCTCTGCGGATCCTCCCAGCGATGGGCGGTGGCGAGCTGGGGGACGATCTCCAGCCTCTCGTTGATGTCGAACAGCTTGTCGCAGAGCCCGGCGAAGACGATGCGGCCGACGAAGGTGCGCGCCAGGGTCGGGTCGAGGATGTCCGGGTCCTCCCGCAGGCCGATGCGGAAATTCGCCGGCGTCTGCGCGGCGGCCGGAAGGGCGGCGACGGCCGCGAGGCCGAGGCAGGCGGCCGCGATGGTCCTGCGGATCATGTCGATGCTCCCGTGACGTGTCGTGCGCTGGGTCGGTCGGTGAAGAAGGCCTGCAGGCGCCGCAGGCGGTCGCCCCCGGCATCGTGCTCGGCGGCCGCGGGGGCGGGCGGCAGGCGGTGCTGGAAGTGGCAGGCGGCGCGGTGGGCGTCGCCTTCCATCGGGGGCGCCTGCTCGGCGCAGACCGCCTCGGCGAAGGGGCAGCGGGTGCGGAAGCGGCAGCCCGATGGCGGGTCGATCGGGCTCGGGATGTCGCCCTCCAGCAGCGCCGGGCGGCCGCCCCCCTGCCCCGGCACGGCTGCGAGCAGCGCGCGGGTGTAGGGGTGGCGCGGGGCGCGGAACACCTCCTCCGTCGCGCCCTCCTCGACGATGCGGCCGAGATACATCACCGCCACCCGGTCCGCGATGTGGCGCACCACGCCGAGGTCGTGGCTGATGAGCACGAAGGTCAGGCCGAGGTCGCCGATCAGGTCCGACAGCAGGTTCACCACCTGCGCCTGCACCGAGACGTCGAGCGCGCTGACAGGCTCGTCCCCGATCACCAGCTTCGGGCGGCTGGCGAGTGCGCGGGCGATGGCGATGCGCTGGCGCTGGCCGCCGCTGAACTCGTGCGGCCAGCGCCGCGCCTGTTCCGGCCGCAGCCCGACGCGGGCGAGCAGGCGCGCCACCTCGTCGCGTTCCTCGTGCCGCGGGACGATGCCGTGCAGGCGCAGCGGCTCCGCCACCGCCTGTTCCACCGTCATCCGGGGATCGAGGCTGGCGAAGGGGTCCTGGAAGATGATCTGCATGTCCCGCCGACGCAGCCGCAGCGCGCCCGGCGACAGCGCGCGCAGGTCCTGCCCCATGAAGCGGATGGTGCCCGAATCGGGCTCGATGAGGCGAAGCGCGAGCCGGCCGAGCGTGGACTTGCCGCAGCCGCTCTCGCCCACGATGGCCAGCACCGAGCCTTCCGGCACCGAGAGCGACACGCCATCCACCGCGCGCACCGCACCGCGGGCCCGGCCGAGCGCATCGCGCACGGGGAAGCTGCGGACGACGTCGCGGAGTTCCAGCAGCGGCGCGCTCATGCCGCGTTCTCCAGCAGGGTGTCGAGCGGCGCGCGCCAGCAGGCGGCGCGGTGGCCGGGCAGCACCTCGGCCAACGGCGGCTGGGCAGCGCAGCGGTCGATCGCGAAGGGGCAGCGGGGCGAGAAGCGGCAGCCGCGCGGCGGGTCCAGCAGGTCCGGCACGGTCCCCTCGATGCTGGCCAGACGCTCCGCCCCGCCTTCCAGGCGCGGAGCGGCGCCGAGCAGGCCGATCGTGTAGGGATGCTGGGCGCGCGCGAAGACATCGGCCGCACGGCCGCGTTCGGCGACCCGGCCGGCATACATCACCACCACCTCGTCCGCATGGTCCGCGACCACGCCGAGGTCGTGGGTGATGAGGACCACGGCCGTCCCCGTCTCCCGCTTCATCTCGTCGATCAGCGCCAGGATCTGGGCCTGCACCGTCACGTCGAGCGCGGTCGTCGGCTCATCCGCGATCAGCAGGCGCGGGCGGCAGGCCAGCGCCATCGCGATCATCACGCGCTGGCGCATCCCGCCCGAGAGCTGGTGCGGATACTGCCGCGCGCGGCGCGCGGCATCGGGGATGCGGACCCGGCCCAGCATCTCCACCGCGCGGTCGAAGGCGGCGGCGGGCGACAGGGCCTGGTGCAGGCGCAGCGCCTCCGCAACCTGTTCCCCGGCGGTGAAGGCGGGGTTCAGGCTGGTCATCGGCTCCTGGAAGATCATCGCCATCTCCCCGCCGCGCTTCAGCCGCCAATCCTCCTGATCGAGGGTCGACAACTCACGCCCCGCGAGGCGGATGGAACCGGTGATCTGCGCGCCCGGCGGCAGCAGCCCCATCACCGCCAGCGCGGTCACCGACTTGCCGCAGCCGCTTTCGCCCACCACGGCCAGGGTCTTCCCCGCCTCGACCGCGAGGGAGACGCCGTCCACCGGGCGCAGCCGGCCGCGGTCGGTGGGGAAGCTGACGCCGAGGTCCCGGACCTCGAGGATGGGATCGGCCATCACGCCTCCTCGGCCGTGGCCGCGGCGATGGCGGCATTGATGACGGCGCGGTCGAACACGCCCGGATGGTCGCGCCCCGGCAGGAAGCGGCGGAAATGCCGCAGGTAGCCGCGCCAGACCGCATGCAGCCGCCGTAGTTCCGCAAGCGGGTCCGAGTGGTCGTCCACCCGCAGGTCGAGATCCGGGTAAGGATCGGCCGAGGCGACACGGATGGCGGCGGATTGCCGGCCGCGCCTGTCGCCGCCCGCCGCCTCCCCCGCCTCCATCGCGCCGAGCAGGCGTTCGGCCAGCGGCAGGCCGGCGGCGGCGAGGAAGGCGTCCCGCGTCGCCTCCACCACCCCCGGGCCGGCCAGCATGTTGCCGGCGACCGAGACATCCGGCCCCGCGACATGGCCGGCCCATTCCACGCAGCCGCCGCCCGTGTGCTGGGCGATCCGGCCATCGGCCGAGAGGAGATGCACCTGGCGGACGGCCGCGCCGGCATCTGCCGCGACCAGGGCGGCAAGCGCCGGGGCCGGGTCCTCCCCGCCACGCAGCCGGGCCAGCGAGTCGGGTGCGAGGAAGGGGTTCACCAGCGCCTGCGTCGCCGCCGCGCCGACCCCGCCTTCGACGAGCGGGCAGAGTGCGCCGGCCGCGAGGAAGCGGGACGCCACCGCAACCCCGATCTCGCCCGTCGCCGGGTCACGCGCCAGGATGGACCATGTCATGGCCGCAGAACTGCCACGTCCGTGGGTTCTTGCAAGCCATGCCCGCGCGGTTTCGCGGTGGCGCGCCGTCCCGCCTGCCCAGGCGGCAGGCAGGACGGGCGGATCAGAGCTTCACCTTCAGCAGATTCCCGATCTCGCCCACGATGCCGCGGCGGAAGGCGAGGACGGCGGCGATGAAGATGACGCCCTGGATCACCAGCACCCAGGCGCCGAATTCCGCCAGGTAGGTCTGCATGGTGACGATCACCGCCGCGCCGACCACCGGCCCGAACACCGTGCCGAGGCCTCCGACCAGGCTCATCAGCACCACCTCGCCCGACATGGTCCAGAGCACGTCGGTCAGCGTCGCGATCCGCATGGCCAGCGCCTTCGCGCCTCCCGCCAGGCCGGCGATGCCGGCCGAGAGGACGAAGGCCATCAGCTTGTAGTCGTCCGTCCGGTAGCCGAGCGAGGTGGCGCGGGGCTCGTTGTCCCGGATGGCCTTCAGCACCTGGCCGAAGGGCGAATGGACGATGCGGTGGATCAGCAGGAAGCCGCCGAGGAACACCGCCGCGACCACCCAATACATCGCGAAGTCGGAATTGAGGTCGACGATCCCGAACAGGTGGCCCCGCGGGATGGCCTGGATCCCATCCTCGCCGCCGGTGAAGGGCGCCTGGACGCAGAAGAAATAGACCATCTGCGCGAGCGCGAGGGTGATCATGGCGAAGTAGATGCCGGTGCGCCGGATGGCCAGCCAGCCGAAGGGCAGGCCGAGCGCGGCGCCGACCGCGCCGCCCATGAGGATCGCGACCTCCGGCGTCACGCCCCAGGCCTTCGACGCATAGCCGCTGACATAGGCGCCCATGCCGAAATAGGCGGCATGGCCGAAGCTGAGCAGCCCGACATAGCCGATCAGCAGGTTGAAGGCGCAGGCGAACAGCGCGAAGCACAGCAGCTTCATCAGGAAGAAGGGGTAGACGACGAAGGGGCTCGCCACCACGACCACGACCAGCGCCAGGAAGGCGGCGGCCTGCGGGCGGGTGAAGCCGAAGAAGACGTCCCTGTCGGCGGACGGGCTGCCGGACGGGGCGCCGGAAGGGGCGGTCGTGGCGATGCTGCCCTCGGCCATGGTCAGGCCCTCCCGAACAGGCCGGCCGGCCGCGTCAGCAGCACGACCGCCATGATGACGAAGACGACCGTCTGCGAGGCCTCCGGGTAGAACACCTCGGTGATGCCCTGCACGAGGCCGAGCATGAAGCCCGTGACGATCGAGCCCGCGATGGAGCCCATCCCGCCGATCACCACCACCGCGAACACGGTGATGATGAAGTTGGCCCCCATCGCGGGGCTGACCGAGTAGATCGGCGCCGCCAGCACCCCCGCGAACCCCGCCAGCGCGACCCCCGCGCCATAGGTCAGCGTCATCATCAGGGGCACGTTGATGCCGAAGGCCTGCACAAGCTGCGGCCGTTCGGTGGCGGCGCGGAGATAGCTGCCGACCTTCGTCTTCTCGATCACCAGCCAGGTGGCCAGGCACATCGCGGTGGCGGCGACCAGCACCCAGACGCGGTAGCCCGGCAGGAAGAAGTCGCCGAGTTCGAGGTCGAGCGCCGCGAATTCCCGCGGCGGCGCGTAGCGCTGGCCGGAGGAGCCGAAGTTGTTCCGCAGCACCCCCTCGATCACCAGCGCGCAGCCGAAGGTCAGCAGGAGGCCGTAGAGGTGGTCGATCCTGTACAATCGGGCGATCATGGTCCGTTCCATGACCACGCCGAGCGCGCCGACGATGAGCGGCGCCAGCAGCAGCGCGGGCCAGTAGCCGATCCCGGCCCAGCTCAGCAGCATCCAGGCCACGAAGGCGCCCAGCGTGAACTGCGCGCCATGCGCGAAGTTGATGACGTTGAGCATGCCGAAGATCACGGCGAGGCCGAGCGAGAGCAGCGCGTAGAAGGCGCCGTTGATCACGCCCAGGATGACCTGCGGCATGGCCAGTTGGACTTCGAACAGCAGGTCTTCCAGCACGTCGCGCTCGCCCCGTTCTCGTGGTCGCGCGGCCCCGGGGGAGGTCCGTTCCCCCGGGGCCGGTTCAGGTCACGTCAGGAACGGACCAGGCTGCACCCGCCCTCGGTGATCGGGCGCCAGGCCTCGTTCGCCGGGATGGTGGAGATCAGCTTGTAGTAGTCCCACGGGCCGCGGCTTTCGGCCGGGGTCTTCACCTCGAACAGGTAGGCGGGGTGGATCTTGCGGCCATCGGGGCGGATGGTGCCCTCGCCGAAGGCGTCGTCGCTGGTCGGCATCGCCTTCATGCGGTTCGCCGCTTCCGCGCCGCTGGCCTTGGCGGCCGCCACGCCCATCTCGGCCACCGCCTTCAGGTAGTGCAGGACGCCCGAATAGCAGCCCGCCTGCACCATCGACGGGCGGAGGTTGCCCGGCATCTGGCCGAGCCGCTGCGTGAAGGCGCGGGTGCGGTCGTTCAGGTCCCAGTAGAAGCTCTCCGTCACCACCAGGCCCTGCGCCACTTCGAGGCCGAGGGAGTGGATGTCGGTCACGAAGACCAGCAGCCCCGCCAGCTTGGTGCCGCCGCGGGTGATGCGGAATTCGGCCGCCTGCTTGATGGAGTTGATCGTGTCTCCGCCGGCATTCGCCAGGCCGATGACGCGGGCGCGCGACCGCTGCGCCTGCTGAAGGAAGGAGGAGAAGTCCGTGGTGCCCGGGAATGGCGTGCGCACGCCGCCCAGCACGCGCCCGCCGGCCGCGTTGATGAAGGCCGTGGTGTCGCGTTCCAGCGCGTGGCCGAAGGCGTAGTCGGCGGTGATGAAGAACCAGGTGTTGCCGCCCGCCGCCACCATCGCGCCGCCGGTGCCCTTGCCCAGCATGTAGGTGTCGTAGGTCCAGTGGATCGTGTTGGGCGAGCAGGCGCTTCCCGTCAGGTCCGAGGTCGCGGCGCCCGAGTTGATGAAGAGCTTGTTCTTCTCCCGCGTGATGGTGCTGACGGCGAGCGCGACGGAGGAGGTCGGAACGTCCACGATCACGTCGACGCCGGCCTGGTCGTACCACTGCCGCGCGACGGTGGAGCCGACATCGGGCCGGTTCTGGTGGTCCGCCTGGACGACTTCCACGTTGATGCCGCGCTGGGTGATGCCGCTCTCGCGCACCGCCATCTGCACGGCATGGGTGGAGCCGGGGCCGGAGATGTCGCGGTAGAGGCCGGACTGGTCGTTCAGCACGCCGATGCGGATGGTGTTCGCGGCCTGCGCGCGGGCGCTGCGCCAGGGCAGGCCACCGAGCGCGGGCAGCGCCGCGGCGCCGGCGAGGAGTGAGCGGCGGTCGATGGTCATTCTTGCGGTCTCCCTAAGGGTTGGCTCTTTCCCGCGGCGTTCAGACGCCGAGGTAGTCGTGCAGCCGGTCCATGCTGGCGGCCAGTTCGCCGTTCGGCACCATGTCCACCACGCGGCCGTGTTCCATGACGTAGTGCCGGTCCGCCACCGTCTGCGCGAAGCGGAAGTTCTGCTCGACCAGCAGCACGGTGAAGCCGCGCTGCTTGATGCTGCGGATCATGGCGCCGATCTGCTGCACGATCACCGGGGCGAGCCCCTCCGACGGCTCGTCCAGCAGCAGCAGCCGCGCGCCGGTGCGCAGGATGCGGGCGATGGCGAGCATCTGCTGCTCGCCGCCCGAAAGCTTCGTGCCCTGGCTGCGCGCGCGTTCCTTCAGGTTCGGGAACAGGGTGTGGATCTCCTGCACCGAAAGCCCGCCGGGCGCGATCACCGGCGGCAGCATCAGGTTCTCCGTCACGTCGAGCGAGGCGAAGATGCCGCGCTCCTCCGGGCAATAGGCGATGCCGGCGCGCGCGATCAGGTCGGGGCGCAGCCCGATCGTCTCCCGCCCCTCGAAGCGGATCGAGCCGGTGCGCCGGCCGGTCAGCCCCATGATGGCGCGCAGCGTCGTCGTCTTGCCCGCGCCGTTGCGGCCGAGCAGCGTCACCACCTCCCCCGGGCGGATGTCGAAGCCGACGCCGTGCAGGATGTGGCTTTCGCCGTACCAGGCCTCGAGGTCGCGGATCTCCAGCATCGCGGCGCCCTGCGCCGCCGCCGCCCGCGCCTCGGTCATCGCCTCAGCCATGCGCCTCGCCCCCCGAGATGCCCGGATCGGTGCCGAGATAGGCGGCCCTGACCTCGGGGTTGCGGCTCACCTCGGCATAGCTTCCCTCGGCCAGCACGCGGCCGCGGGTCAGCACCGTGATGGTGTCGCAGAGCCCCGACACCACGGTCAGGTTGTGTTCCACCAGCAGCACCGTCCGCCCCTGCGCCACGCGCTGCACCAGCGCCATGATGCGCCCGACATCCTCATGCGTCATGCCCGCCGTCGGCTCGTCCAGCAGCATCATCACGGGATCGAGGGCGAGCGTCGTCGCGATCTCCAGCGCGCGCTTGCGGCCATAGGGCAGCTCGCCCGCATTGATGCGGGCGTAGTCGGTCAGCCCGACATCCTCCAGCAGCGCGAGCGCCCTGTCGTCATAGCCCCGCAGCAGCGATTCCGACCGCCAGAAGTCGAAGGACCCGCCCCGCGCGCGCTGCAGCGCAAGGCGCACATTCTCCAGCACCGTCAGGTGTGGGAAGACCGCCGAGATCTGGAAGGACCGCACCAGGCCCAGCCGCGCCACCTCCGCCGGCATCAGCTTCGTGATGTCCCGCCCGTCGTAGAGGATGGTGCCGCGCGTCGGCGGCAGGAACTTGGTCAGCAGGTTGAAGCAGGTGGTCTTGCCGGCGCCGTTCGGTCCGATCAGCCCATGGATGCTGCCGCGGCGGACCCGCAGCGCGACGTCGGACACCGCGACGAAGCCGCGGAATTCCTTCGTAAGCCCCTCGGTCGCGAGGATCGTGTCTGACACCCCCGGACGCCTCCCCAGAACTCTTTCCCTGTCGCAACCTTGCCGGTCGCAGGCGGTTCTGCTGCCGCCGCATGCCCGTCATGCCGCACGCACATTCATGTATGCGTTGGCGCCGCGACGCAAGGCCGGCGCGCCACCTTCCCGCGCGCCCCGCGCCACGGCCGCGCCCCGCCGCCATCACGCCCCGGTGTGGCGCGCCTCAGCGGTCGAGACGGACGGTGCGGATCGCCTCGGCCACCACCGGCGCGGCTTCCCGGCGGGTCATGCCGGGGCGCAGCGAGGGATGGTAGAGCAGCCGCAGGAAGCGCCCGTCCTGCGGCGTCAGGTCCACATGCGGCAGGGTGTCGTTGAAGATCGTCGCCGGGACCGAATCGTCGCGCCCAGGCAGGCCGAGCACGGCCGAGAGCTGCGCGACGATGCAGCGCCAGATGGTGGCCGGCTGGTGGCCCGCCCCGATCGCCACCACCGCGGCATCCGGCAGGTTGCGCGCGGCATCGGCGAAGGCGGTGAAGCGAAGGCAGGGCCGGCCCGGCAGCCCCGCGCGGATGGCCGCGGCCAGCGCGGCGCGGTCGAAGCGCGGGTCGAGCCGCGCCGGCAGCGCCGCCGCGGGGTCGGCCGCGATCGCCACGACCAGGTTCGCCGGTTCCCCGGGCCGCGCCATGTCGATGCTGTGGCGCGTCATCCAGCCGAGCTGCGCGGCGTGCCAGGCAACCCAGCGGCGGTAGCCCAGCGCGGGCGGGTCGGCCACGACCTCGATCCGCACCGCGCCCTCCCACCGGGCCAGGCGCGCCAGCGGCGGGCCGGCGAAGGCGATGCGGAGGAAGTTGGCCGCGACCTCGGCATCGGGCGGGCCTTCGGCCGGCGCGGCGCGGCGCATCCCCCGCAGGGCGGCGCGCGCCGCGGCCTCGGCCTCGGCCCGGCGCATTCCGGGGTGGATCGACGGATGGTGCAGCAGGCGGATCAGCCAGCGGTCCTGGCCGGTCAGGTCGATGCAGGGGCTGTGGTCGTTGAAGATGGACCATGGCACGCCGTCGTCGTCGCCGAGCAGGCCGAGCAGCTGGGACAGCTCCTCGACGATGCCGGCCCAGATCGTGGCCGGCTCGTCCCGCGTCGGCACGACGACCAGGCCGAACGGGATCTCCGGCGCGCCATCCGCGGGAAGGCCGGGTACCAGCCAGGCCAGCGTCTCCGGCGTGACGCCCGCCAGCAGGCGCTCCAGCGCCGCCGTGTCGGCGAAGACGCGGCGCAGCACACCCCATGGCCCGGGGGCGCGCAACGCCGCCACCGGGTCGGGGGAGAGCACCATCAGCACGTTGGCGCCGCCGCCTTCCGCCAGGCCGACCGGCCGGCCCGTGAGCGCCGCGAGGTCGGCGGCGTGGCGCGCCACCCAGGGCGCGTAGCGGCCCGCATCCTCGCCGGCCAGCGCGATCCGCATCGGCATGCGGAAGCGCAGCAGCCGGTCGCGCGGGGGAGAGCCGGTCTGCGCATCGCCCCCGAGGGCGATCGCCGCGAAGGCGCGCGCAAGCTCGGCGTCGCCCGGGTTGAAGAAGGCGGCGGCGGGGATGGAAGCGGCATCCGTGGCGCCCAGCGCCGCGCCGTCCCGCCCCGCGGCCGCCAGCGCCGCCGCGAGCAGCGCGCGGCGCGGCGCCTTCACCCCTGCGCCTCGGCCCGGTCGAGCCACGCCTCGAGCGGGGCGGCGATGCGGTCCCAGTCGGCCGCGACCTCGCGGTGGACCGCGATGTCGAGGGCGTTCAGCTCCTCCATCCGCGCGCGCACAGCGGGCTCGGCGAGCCGCGCCATCACCCGCGCGCGTTCCTCTGCCGCGTCCTCGTTCACGCGGATCCGCGCCTGCGGCCGCATCTGCCGCCCGATCAGCGCGGTCAGCGCGCGGAAGCCGAGCTCGTGGCGTTCCTGGAGACCGACGAAGGCATAGCGGGTGCGCAGGTGGCGCAGCACGGCGGCGGCGTCGCCCGCGGCCACCATCGGCGCCGGCGCCAGGTGCCGCGCCGCCCTGTTGCGCTGGCCCGGCAGTTCCAGGAAGGCGTCGAAGTCGGGGATGCGTGCCTTCACCTCGGCCGCCAGCGGGTGCATCGCCGAACGCTGGTAGAGATAATCCGAGACGAGCCGGGCGGCGGGCTCGCGCAGCACGGTGAACAACCTCGTCGCGGGTTCCTCCGCCAGCACCGCCTCGACATGGCGCCAGGCGACGTGGCCCGAGGCGAAGCGCGCCGGCGGGCCGCTGCGGCGGGCGGCGAGGAAGGCTTCGGTCGCCGCGTCGAAGCGGACCAGCGCATGGGTGCGGCGGTCGGCGTGGTCGATGTGGATGCTGCAATAGGGTTGCAGCATCGTGGCGATGTCGGCGGTGAGCGAACTGCCGGCCGTCTTCGGCACATGCACGAACAGCCAGAGCGGCGGCGGCGGCGCGGGGGCGAGCCAGGCGGCAATGTCGCCCGAGAGGAGCAGCCCGGCGGTCACGGCGCCGCCGCCCGGCCGAACGCGACACGCGCGTCGGGCAGCAGGATGGCGGCGACCCCCGCCCCGGCGAGGGCCCCGCGCAGATGGGCCCCGACTTCGCGGGAGAGAAGCAGCGCCGGCGGCACGCCCGGCCTTCAGCCGCCGAGCAGCCGGCGCAGATGCGCCAGCACCACCTCCGCCGCCTCCTCCGGCGTGCGGCCGAGGGTGGCGAGGCGGAGTTCCGGCGACTCGGGCGCCTCGTAGGGGCTGCTGACGCCGGTGAAGTTCTGGATCGCGCCGCGCCGCGCCTTGGCGTAGAGCCCCTTCGGGTCACGCCGCATGCATTCCTCGATCGGCGTGTCCACGAAGACCTCGATGAACTCGCCCTTCCCCATCATCTCCCGCACCATCCGGCGCTCGGCGCGGAAGGGCGAGATGAAGGAGCACAGCACGATCAGCCCGGCATCGAGGAACAGCTTCGCCACTTCCCCCACGCGCCGGATGTTCTCCACCCGGTCGGCATCGGTGAAGCCGAGGTCGCGGTTCAGGCCGTGGCGCAGGTTGTCGCCGTCCAGCGTGTAGGTGTGCCGCCCCTCGCGGTGCAGCGCCTGCTCGACCAGCTTCGCCACCGTGGACTTGCCGGACCCCGAGAGGCCGGTGAACCACAGCACCAGCGGCACCTGGTGGTCGAGCGCGGCGCGCGCCCGCTTGTCCACCAGGAACTCCTCGGCATGGATGTTGGTGGCGCGGCGCAGCGGGAAGGCGATCATCCCCGCGCCGGCGGTGCGGTTGGTGAAGCGGTCCACCAGGACGAAGGCGCCGGTCTGCCGGTTCTCGGCATAGGCGTCCATCGGCACGCGCTGCGCGCAGGACAGGTTGCAGACCGCGATCTCGTTGAGGTCGAGCCGCTTGGCCGGCTGCTGTTCCAGCGTGTTGACGTCCACGCGGTGCTTGATCTGCGTGACGGAGGCGGTGGTCCAGAAGTTGCCGATCCGCATGAGGTACTGCCGCCCGGGCAGCATCGGCTCCTCGTCCATCCACAGCAGGTGGGCGGCGAACTGGTCCGCCACCTCCGGCCGGTCGGCGAGCGGGGCGAGCACGTCGCCGCGCGCGACATCCACCTCGTCGGCGAGGCAGAGCGTCACCGCCTCCCCCGCCGCCGCGCGGTCCTGGTCGCCGTCGGGGCCGAGGATGCGGGACAGCCGGCTCTGCCGGCCCGACGCCGCCACCACCACCGCATCGCCCACCGCGATGCGGCCGCTGGCCACCGTGCCGGAGAAGCCGCGGAAATCCTGGTTCGGGCGGTTCACCCACTGCACGGGGAAGCGGAACGGCTTGTCCTCCGCCCCGTGGTCCACGTCCACCGCCTCCATGTGCGCCAGCAGCGTCGGCCCGCGATACCAGGGCGTGTTGCCGGACCGCACGGTGACGTTGTCGCCGAAGCGGGCCGAGACCGGCACCGGCACCAGCGTGGTGAAGCCGAGGCCGGAGGCGAAGGTCGCCCAATCGCCCACGATGCGGTCGAAGGTCGCCTCGTCGAAATTCACCAGGTCGATCTTGTTCACCGCGAGCACGACATGGCGGATGCCGAGCAGCGAGCAGATGAAGGTGTGCCGCTTGGTCTGCGTCAGCACGCCCTTGCGCGCGTCGCACAGGATGACGGCGAGGTCGGAATTGGACGCGCCGGTGGCCATGTTGCGCGTGTACTGCTCGTGCCCCGGCGTGTCGGCGACGATGAAGCTGCGCCGCGGCGTCGCGAAGAAGCGGTAGGCGACGTCGATGGTGATGCCCTGCTGGCGCTCCGCCTCCAGCCCGTCCACCAGCAGCGCCAGGTCGATCTCCTCGCCCAGCGTGCCGTGCTTGCGGCTGTCCTTCGCGATGGAGGCGAGCGTGTCCTCCATGATGAGCCGCGAGTCGTACAGCAGCCGCCCGATCAGGGACGACTTGCCGTCATCCACCGACCCGCAGGTGAGGAAGCGCAGCAGGCTGCGGGACGAGGCCTCTCCGGCGCGGTCGGGGGCGGGCGTGTGGGTGTCCATCGCGGGCCGTCTCACTCCATCTCGGCCCGGCGGGCCTGCGCCGCGGCGCCGCAGGCCGGCGACGCCGTTCCAGGGCGGTCACGGGGGTAGGACCCCGCCTGGCGGCAGGCTATCACATGATCGGGCTCGGCGTCGCAAGATGGGCGGATGGGCCATCCCCTTCCCCGGTCACGGACCCGCCGCCGACGATGCCCGATCCCGCCAGCCTGCTTCCGCACCTCGTCGCCATCGCGGCCGAGGCCGGGGCCCGCATCATCGCCATCCGGCAGCGCCCGCACGCGGTGGCCGGGAAGGCCGACGGCAGCCCCGTGACCGAGGCCGACCTGGCGGCGGAGGCGGTGATCGCCGCAGGGCTCGCGCAGGTCGCGCCCGGCATCCCCGTGGTGTCGGAGGAGGATGCGCACCGGCCCGCGCCGCCGGGCGACGGCGCCTTCCTGCTGGTGGACCCGCTGGACGGCACGCGCGAATTCCTCGGCCAATCCGGCGAGTTCACGGTGAACATCGCCCTGATCGAGGGCGGGCGCCCGGTCTGCGGAGTGGTCTACGCCCCTGCCCTGTCGCGCATCTGGCGCGGCGCGGTCGGGCATGGGGCGGAACATGCCGTGCTGCCGCCGGGCGCGGATGCCGGCGCGGCGGCGTGGACGCCGAGCCTCGCCCGCCCCCGCCCCGACGAGGGCTGGACGGCGGTGGCGAGCCGTTCCCACCTCGATGCGGAAACGCGGGACTTCCTGGCGCGGCTGCCGGTGGCGGAAAGCCGCTCGATCGGCTCCTCGCTGAAGTTCTGCCTCGTCGCGGACGGGGAGGCCGATGTCTATCCGCGCTTCGGCCCGACCTGCGAATGGGACACCGCGGCGGGGCAGGCGGTGCTGGAGGCGGCGGGCGGGCGCGTGACCCGGCCGGACGGCGCGCCGTTCCTCTACGGCAAGGCCGCACAGGGCTACCGCAACGGCCCCTTCGTCGCCTGGGGGCGGGAGCCCGGGCGTTGACACCCCGGGGCAAAGCCTCTTGAGAGAGGGCCGCTGCGGCATGCCGGAGGCAGGACGTGTTCGTCTTCGTGGATGAAACCCTGCAGCTGGGGCTGGACTGCGCCGCCGCGCTGCCATCCCGCCGCATGGCGGTCTATGGCTGGGCGGTGACGCCGCGCGGGGCGGAGACGGGGCTGTCCGTCTCCGCGGGCGCCGCCGGCGACTGCGCGATCGAGCATGTGAGCTTCCATCCCGCCCCCGCGGCGGTGCAGGTCGATCCCCGGCGTGCGGTGGCGAACGGCTTCACCCTCGTCGTCGCGACGCCCGATGCGGCGCCCGAGGTCACGCTCGCCCTTGCGGCCGGCGGCGCGGTGCTGCGCGCGGACCTGCGCGACCCGGCCATCGGAAGCGACCTTGCGAAGGCCACGGCGGCGCGCGACGGGCGGGCGAATGCGGCGCTGCTGCGCGCGGCGGCCGAGGACCGGGCGCTCGCGCCGCTGCTCGGCCATGGGCACCGCCCCTTCGGCGCCTTCGCGGACTGGATGGCCGCCCTGCCGGTGCTGCGCGGGCGCGCCGAACACGCCCCCTTCGCCGAGGTCGAGGCGCTGGCCGCCCCCTCGGGCGAGGTGCTGGCGGTGCTGCGCGCCGGCGGGCCGCTTCCGGCCGAGGCGGAGGCCTCGATCGTGCCGCTCGGCTCGCCCCGCGGCCGGGACGGCGCGCTGGACCTGCCCCTGGCGCTGCCGGTCGCGGACCGCCACGCCGCGCGCCTGCCGCAGGCGCTGGTGGCCTATGCCCGCATCGCGCCGGGCTGGGCCGACCGGCTGGGCGGGGTGGAGCTGCTGGTGGAGGCGCGGCTGCGCGGGGAGGAACGGGGCTGGCTGCGCATCCGCCCCGCCGCCGCCACCGTGCCGGACCTGCTGGACGCCCCCGCCCGCGCCGCCGCGCAGGCCGGCGCCGCGACGCCGGGGCTCGACCTGCTGCGCCACCTGCTGGCCCGGCGGGAAGCCGCCTTCGCGCTCACCCTCGCCGCGCTGGCCGCGCCGCCCGGCGCCGGGCGCGCGCCGCGCCTCCTCCTCGTCCTCGGCATCGACGACCCGGCGGCTGTGCGGATGTTCCAGGTCACCGCGGCCGAGTTCGAGCGGCGCTGCGACACGCTGCTGCTGCTGGGCGAGGCGGCGGAGGAGGCGGCCGAGGTCTTCGCCCGCCGCGGCCGGGTGGCGGCGCTTGCCGGTGCGGCCGCGATGGGCGCCGTGCAGGAAGCCGCCGGCCGCGGCGGCCTCGTGGCGGTGGACGCCGCCGTCTTCGCGCAGTCCGTCGCGGCGGACCGCGCGGCCGAGGCCTTCGCCGATGTCCTCCCGGCCGGTGAGGTCGCGCGGCTCCTGGCGCTGCACGCCGTGGCGGGCTGCGCGCCGGCGCTCTCGGACAGCCTGGCGCGGTTGCTGCGGTCGCGGCGGCCCGGGCCCGGCGGGGCCGGATTCGCCCCAATCCCGCGCGCCTGGAGCGGCCGGGCGGCGGCGGAGCTGGTGGGCACCCATCTCGAACGGCTCTGGGCCGCGGGCGCCGCGCCCGGCGCACGCCCCGCGGAGCGCCCGCTTCATGTCTGACACCGCCCGCCGTTCCATCTGCATCCTCGCCCATTCCCACCCCGACTTCTCGAAGGGTGGGGGGGAGCTGGCGGCGCACCGGGAATTCCATGCGCTGCGCGCCGCCGGGCGGCGGGCGGTCTATGTCGGCGCCTGCGAAGTCGGTACGCAATACGCCGCCACCCGCCCGATCGAGACGGTGCTGCCGCACGGCCCGGACGAATACGTCTATTCCTTCGCGGGCATGGCGGGGGACCGCCTGGGCTGGGACGACCCGCAGCAGCGCCGCGCGCTGGTGGAGTTCCTCGCCGGGCTCGGCAGCGATGTCTACCACCTGCACCACGTCTGGCGCGTCGGGGTGGACCTGATCGCGGAGCTGATGGAGGCGCGGCCGAACGCGACCTTCGTGATGACGATGCACGAGATGCTGGCGATCTGCCTGAACCACGGCCAGATGGTGCGCACGCGGTCGCGCGAGCTGTGCCGGCGGGAATCGCCGCTGCGCTGCCTGTCCTGCTTCCCCGACCAGTCGCTGGAACGCTTCGCCTTCCGCAAGGCCGCGCTGATTTCCGTCCTGCGCCGCTTCGACGCCGTGCTGTACCCGAGCGAGTTCATCCGCGCCCGCTACGAGGAATGGGGGCTGACGGGCCCGCACGCCGCGGTGGTCGAGAACTACCTGGGGGACGAGGCACTGTCCCTGCCCCGCGCGGCGGGCGATTCGGCGCGGCTCGCGCCCCGCTTCGGCTTCTTCGGCACGCCCGGCGCCCACAAGGGGCTGGACGTGCTGCTGCGCGCCCTTCCCCTGGCCCTGCGCGAGAGCCCGGCCATCACGCTGAGCGTCTTCGGCTGCGAGCGGGAGGATGCGGTGCGGCTCTTCCCGGGGATCGACCGCGTGATCGATGCGGCGGGGCAGAACCTCGCCTTCCTCGGCCGCTACGACGCGGCCGATGCGGTGGAGCTGATGCGGTCGGTGGGCTGGGTGGTGGTGCCGTCGATCTGGTGGGAGAACTCGCCCGTGGTGATCCAGGAAGCCCGGCGCGCCGGCACGCCGCTGCTGGTTTCCGACATCGGCGGCATGGCGGAGAAGGTGGAGCACGGGGTGGACGGGCTGCACTTCCGCCGCGGCTCGCCCGTGGACCTGGCGCGCGCGCTGGTCGATGCCGCGCAGCCGGAGCTGCATGGCCGCATCGCCGCGTCGCAGCGGGACGTTCCGGGGCGCGACGCCTTCCTCGCCGCCCTCGATGCCGCCTTCGCGCCGCGCGGCGCCGCTGCCTGACGCGCGCCGGGATGGAGCGGATCGCCATCGTCATGTCGCATGCCAGCCGCTCCATGGGCGGCGCGGTGCGCGACGTGCACCTCGCGGCCGGCTTCCGCGCGCGGGGGGTGGATGCGCGGCTGTACCGCATCCATGCGGGCACGGAGGTCGAGGAGGACAGGATGCTCGGCGTCCCGCTGACCTTCTGCCCCAGCGACAACCCGGACGAGATCCCGCACCGCCAGACCTCCGCCGCGCTGCGGGCCGCGGTGGCGGCCTTCGCGCCGGACGCCGTGCTGTACAAGGGCCTCGGCTACCGGGTGAACGCCGACCTCCAGGCCGGCCTGCCGGAGCGCGTGCGCATCGGCCTCGTCGTCGGCGGGGCGGTGCAGGATCCGCTGCTGCCGCGCGCGTCGCTCGTGCTCGGCGAGTACCGGGAACAGCTGGCGCGCTGCTTCCTGCCGCTGTGGCGGGCGGGGCGCGCGCTGGTCCTGCCGAAGCATGTCGACCTGGCGCTGGCCGGCAGCGGCGTGCCGCCGGAAGCGCCGGAATTCGACATCGTGAATGTTGGCACCTTCGCCGAGCCGCGGAAGAACCAGGCGGCGCTGCTGCCGCTGGCGGAACGCCACAGCGTCGCCTTCGTGGGCGCCGGGCCGCTGCTGGCGGCGCAGCGGCGCCAGACCCGCGGGCGCCACAAGGCGCATTACCTGGGCCGGCTGCCGCATCCGGAGGTGTTCGGCGTGCTGCGGCGGTCGGCGATCATGGTCCATGCCTCCACCATGGATGGCCTGCCGCGCGCGACGGTGGAGGCGATGGCCTGCGGCCTGCCGGTGGTGGCCCTGCATGCGACCATCGATGGCGGCATTCCCCCCACCGCGGGGCTTCTGGTGTCGCCCGAGGGGCTGCGCCCGGCGGCGGAGCTGCTGCTGGCCGACCCGGCGCTGCGGCTGCGGATGGGCCGGGCGGCGCGGCGGCATGTGGAGACGCATCACGGCCCGCGGGCGATCGACGCCGCCGCGGAGCGCGCGCTGGGCGTGCTCCGCGGCGGTTGACCGGAGCCTCGGCTGGGGCGCCGGGGTTCAGGCCGCACGCATGGTCTGCAGCGCCTGGTCCAGCGCCGCCTTCAGCGCGGTGCCCTGGCGCGCCACGTCGCCGGTGGCGTCGCGCAGGCCGACCAGGGCCTGCGTCGTCTCCTCGACACCGGCGGTGACGCGGGAGACGCTGGCCGAGACGTCGTTGGTGCCCTGCGCGGCCTCGCCCACGCTGCGGGCGATCTCCTGCGTGGCGGCGCCCTGTTCCTCGACCGCGGCGGCGATGGCGGCGGCGATCTGGTCCACCTCCTCGACACGGGTGCCGATGGTGCGGATCGCCTCCACCGCCTGTTCGGTGGCGCCCTGGATCTCGCCGATCTGGCGGCCGATCTCCTCCGTCGCCTTGGCGGTCTGGGCGGCGAGCTGCTTCACCTCGCCGGCGACCACCGCGAAGCCCTTGCCGGCATCGCCGGCGCGCGCGGCCTCGATGGTGGCGTTGAGGGCGAGCAGGTTGGTCTGGCCGGCGATGTCGGAGATCAGCTTCACCACGTCGCCGATGCGGGCGGCGGATTCCGACAGGCCGCGCACCGTCGCGTCCGTCCGGCGGCTGTCCTCCACCGCGCGCCGCGCCATGTTGGCCGCCTGGCCGACCTGGCGCGTGATCTCGCCGATGGCGGAGTTCATCTCCTCCGCCGCCGCGGCGACCGTCTGCACATTGGCGCTGGCCTGCGTCGCGCCGGCGGCGACGGAGGCCGCCTGTTCCGCCGTGCGGCGCGCCGTGCCGTCCAGGCTTTCGGCCGTGGCCTGCAGCTCCGTCGCGGAGGCCGCGAGGGCGCGCACCACGCCGCCCATCGCGGCTTCCACCCCATCGGCCGAGGCGAGAGCCGCGGCGCGGCGTTCGGCCTCGGCACGTTCCCGCGCGGCCGTCGCCTCGGCTTCCAGCGCGCGGGCGCGGCGCGCCGTCTCGCGCAGGACCTCCAGCGAACGGGCGAGGCTGCCGGCCTCGTCGCGGCGCTGCGTGCCGGGCACCGGCTCGTCCAGCTCGCCGGCCGCGATGCGGGCGGTGGCGGCGCCGAGGGCGCCGACCGGGCGCGCCGTGCCGAACAGCAGCAGCCAGGCGGAAAGCGCGCCGGCCAGCACCAGCCCCGCACCGAGCAGCGCGGAGATGGTCCAGGTCGCCGCGGCGACATCGGCGCGCGCATTCGCGCTCTCCGCCTCGGCCTCGTCCACGGCCAGGTTGGTCATGCGCACGAGTTCGTCGCGCAGCGCCTCATAGGGGGGGATGAAGCGTTCCCGCATAATTGAGCGGGCGCGATCCTGCCCGCCATTCGGGTCACGCGCCGCATCCAGCGCGGCCCCGGCATGGCCGGAGACCTCGCGGAACTTTGCCTCGACCTGGGTGAGTTCGGCCGCCTTGCGCGGCAGGCGCTGCCGCGCCTCCGTCAGGCGCTGGTTGAAGGTCCGCACCGCGGCATCGCGCTGCTGGGCCACCAGCGCCAGCTGCGCCGGGTCCTGCGCGGCGAGGATGGCGCGATAGGTCAGGGCGGCGAATTCGCTGGTGTTGCGGTTCATCCGCGCCAGGGCGAGCGTTCCCGGCATCATCTCCTCGACCACCTTCTCGAAGTCGTCGGCGATGCGCTGCTTCGTGCTGAGCGCGACCACGCCGACGATGACGGCCGCGGTGGCCAGCGCGCCGAGCGCGATCAGGATCTTCGCGAGGATGCCGAGATTGGCGGCCGGGTTGAATCCGGACCGGGGTTGCGGTGGTGTGGTCGTCGCGGACATTCGGGCGTCTCCGGCTCAGGGCGCGCCGCGCGCACCAACCGCCGAAGTGGCGGCCGGTGCCACGGCCGGCACCGCTTGTGCCCGGATGGCCTTAAGGTCGCGTATATGACGGTATCGGAAAGAACCTTGCGCCGGGTGCTGCGCCCGGTCCCTCAGGCGCCGTCCCGCTCCGCCGCGCGGCGCTGCGCGAGGTCGAAGGGTAGCTGGAAAGCGATCTCGTCCCGTCCCCAGTACTGCCGCAGCGAATTGCGCAGCGCGTCGGGGCCGAGCGCGACGCGCCGCCCGTCCCGTGGCGTCACCGCCACCAGCGGCGCCAGCAGGTCGCGCCAGAAATCGGCGGACAGCCAGGCATCGACCACGCTGGCATGCATCCCCGGCGCCAGCGCGTCGCGGGTCGGCGCGACCTGGAAGGGGGGCGTGCCGAGGAACAGGCCCTCCTTCCCGAAGAACCGCGCCTCCGCCACCACCGAGGAGGAGACACCCACCACCCGCTGCACGCTGTCCTGGGCGAGGAGGATGTAGACATTCTCCGCCGCTTCGCGGATGCGGCGCAGCGGCAGGCCAATGTCGTGCAGGCCGAAGCCGTCCGGGTTGTAGGGATGCGGCTTGAACAGCACCGGCCCGTCCCGCCCGATCGCGGCATGCAGCGGGCGGGCGAAATCCCGCAGGTCCACCAGCCGGCCATCGGCGATCAGCGCGCGGTCCACCCGCGTCTGGCCGATCACCAGGCAGCGTTCCGTGACCGGGCGCGTGGGTGGCATCTTGATGGCGGTCGCCGCCATCAGGTCGGCCCATGGCTCGAACAGGTGGTCCTCGGCGTGGTGGCGGCGCAGCGCGTCCAGCACCTCCGGGTGGTCCGTCTGCACGGCGAACAGCACGTCCGGCCCGAAGCGGACGGGGTGGATGTTGAGGTCGATCCACGGGATGCCGAGCCGCGTCAGCAGCCGCTTCTGCAGCCCCGCCAGTTCGAACCCGATCACCGCCGCCGCGCCGTCGAAGGACGCGGCCAGCAGCGCCGCCGCGTCCCGCGGCAGGTCCGGCGCGTCGAACAGCGCCGCCCAGCCCTCGATATCCGGCGCGACCCCGGCGAGTTCGTAGAACAGCCGCGTGTCGAAGCCGCCGCCCCAGGTGAGCGGGACGACGTCGAGCCCGGTCGCGGCCGAGACGGGCCGGCGCAGCAGCCGGTGCAGCCAGAGAATGTTGCCGTCCTGCGCCGGGCGGAAGGCATCGTCCTGCGGCCGCAGCACGTCGCCGGTGAGGAGGATGCGCGTCACGCCCGCTCGATGCGCGCCCAGGCGAGGCCGAGGCCGAGCCGGCGGGTGTCGCGGCGCGGCCCGGTCGCCGGGTCCTCGTGCTGCGCGCCGTGCAGCAGCAGCGTCACGCGCGCGCCGGCGGGCATGGGAGGCAGCGTCGCGCGCGCCTCGAAGATGCCGGTCGTGCCGTCGTTCCCGACCGTCGCGAAGGACAGCGGCACGCCATCGAGGAACCAGTCCTGGCCCGAGAGGTCGAGCGGGACGCCGAAGGGGGAACGCAGCGCAAGCGTCAGCACGACGTCGCCGCCCCCCAGCGCCGGCAGCAGCAGCGTGGCGCAGCGCGCACCGCCCGACCAGCGGAGCGAGCCGCCTTCCGTCCGCTCCGCCGCGAACCAGCCGAAACCGAGGAAGGCGTCATCCCCGGCCTCCACCGCCGCAGGCCCGGCTTCCGGCGGGGCGACCCCGCCTGCCGCGGCGGCCAGGCGGGCGGCGGGGATGGTGCGGAGGGGGTCGATCCGCAGCCGCTCCTCGCGCGACAGCGCGGCGGCGGCCTGCGCCTGGGCCAGCGCATCGACCCGCGCGGACAGCCGCGCGACCTCCTCGACCAGGTGTTCGCCAAGCAGCCGCGCCCCCGGCTCCAGCCCCGCCAGGATGGGCGCCGCGGCTTCCCGCAGCCGGATGGCGTGGCGGCGTTCCAGCGCGGCATCGAGCAGCGCGTCCGCGCGGTCCGGCGAGAGGTCGAGGAAGGGGTGCGTCACGCCCGCCTTCCTAGCGCCGCGGCCGGCGGCATCACAACTCCTGCACCTCGGCGACGCCGGGCAGCACCTTCATGGCCTGCATCAGCCGGGGCGAGACGTTGAAGCCGCCGGGCAGCGCGATCTCCACCTCCTGCCCCGGGCCGGTGACGGGGACGACGACGACCTTGCTGCGGCCCTTGCCCTCCCGCAGCAGCACCTCGCGGATGTGGCCGATGGCGTCGGTCCGCTCGAGCCACAGCTTGACGCCGCCCGCCAGGTTCGCCGCCGCCTTGTCCAGCGGCTCCACATCCTGCGCGGTCAGGCGGACGGTGTCGCCGTCCAGCCGGACCTCGGTGGTGACGACCAGGGCCGCGCCTTCGGTCAGCTGGTCACCGGCGCGGACCAGCGTCTCGCTGAAGAAGGTGATCTCGAAGCTGCCCTGCGCGTCGGAGAAGCGGACCCAGGCCATCCTGTTGCCGGTCTTGGTGCGGCCGGACTTCACGGCGACCACGGTGCCGGCCAGCTTCATCCGCGCCGCCCCCGCCCGTGCCTTGTCCGCCATCTGCGCCGAGGAGACGACGCCGAGCTTCTGGAGAGCCTTGCGGTAGGTGTCGAGCGGGTGGGCCGAAAGGTGAAAACCCACCGCTTCCGCCTCGTAGGACAGCTTCTCCAGCATCGGCCAGTCCTGCGCCTCGGGCAGGCGCAGCGGGGGGGGCGCGGTCTCGGCGCCGAACATGTCCCGCGTCGGGCTCGCGCGGCGCTCGGCGGCTTCCTGCGCCGCGCGCAGCACGGCCTCGACCCCGGCCAGCATCCGCGCGCGGTTGCCTTCCAGGCTGTCGAAGGCGCCGGCCTTGGCCAGGTTCTCCAGCGCCATCTTGTTCAGCAGCTTCGGGTCGACGCGGCCCGCCATGTCCGAGAGCGACCGGAAGGGTCCAGCCGCGTCGCGCGCCGCGACCAGGTCCTTCATCGCGCCGAGGCCCACGCGCTTCACGGCGGCGAGCGCGAAGCGGATGGCGATGCTGCCGTCGTCGCGCGTCTCCAGCACGAATTCCGCGCCGGAGCGGTTCACGTCCGGCGGCAGCACCGCGATGCCGAGGCGCGAGGCCTCCTGCATGTGCCCCGCCAGCTTGTCGGTGTTGCCGAGGTCGAGCGACATGGAGGCGGCGAGGAAGGCGACGGGGTGGTTCGCCTTGAGGTAGGCCGTCTGGTAGCTGACCAGCGCATAGGCGGCGGCGTGGGACTTGTTGAAGCCGTATTCGGCGAACTTCTCCATCAGGTCGAAGATCTCGCCGGCCTTCGCCTCCGGCACGCCGTTCTTCACGGCGCCCTCGACGAAGATCTTCCGCTGCGCCTCCATCTCGGAGCGGATCTTCTTGCCCATGGCGCGCCGCAGCAGGTCCGCGCCGCCCAGGCTGTAGCCCGCCAGTTCCTGCGCGATCTGCATCACCTGCTCCTGGTAGACCAGGATGCCGTAGGTCTCGCCCACGATGTGCATGATGGCGGGGTGCGGCGGCTCCCACGGCTCGCCGTGCTTGCGCTGGCAATAGGCGGGGATGTTGGCCATCGGGCCGGGGCGGTAGAGCGAGACGGCGGCGATCAGGTCCTCCAGCCGGTCGGGGCGCATCATGCGCAGGCAGTCGCGCATCCCCTGGCCTTCGAACTGAAACACCCCGGCCGCATCGCCCCTCGCCAGCATCTGGTAGGTCTTCGCATCGTCGAGCGGGATCTTCGCCAGGTCGATCGCCACCCCCTGGCTGGCCAGCAGCTGCACCGCGCGCTGCAGCACCGTCAGCGTCTTGAGGCCGAGGAAGTCGAACTTCACCAGCGACGCCTGCTCGACATACTTCATCGAATACTGGGTGATGAGCATGTCGCTGCGCGGGTCGCGGTAGAGCGGCACGATGTCCAGCAGCGGCTTGCGCCCGATGACCACGCCCGCGGCATGGGTGGAGGCGTTGCGGTACAGCCCCTCGATCTGCTGCGCCACTTCCAGCAGGCGGCTCACCTGCTCGTCGTTGTCGCGCATCTCCTGCAGCTTCGGTTCGCCCTCGATCGCCTGGGCGAGCGTCACAGGCTTGGCGGGGTTGAAGGGGATGAGGCTGGCAATGCGGTCCACCTGGCCGTAGGGCAGGCCCATCACGCGCCCCACGTCGCGCACCGCCGCCTTGGCCTGGAGCTTGCCGAAGGTGATGATCTGCGCCACGCGATCGGCGCCGTATTCGCCCACCACGTAGCGGATCACCTCGTCGCGCCGGTCCTGGCAGAAGTCGATGTCGAAGTCCGGCATGGACACGCGTTCGGGGTTCAGGAACCGCTCGAACAGCAGGCCGAAGCGCATCGGGTCGAGGTCGGTGATCAGCAGCGCCCAGGCCGCCACCGACCCCGCGCCCGACCCGCGGCCGGGCCCGACGGGGATGTCGTGCGCCTTCGCCCACTGGATGAAGTCCGCGACGATCAGGAAGTAGCCCGAGAAGCCCATCTTCTCGATGACCGAAAGCTCATAGGCGAGGCGTTCCCGGTACTTGGCCCGCTCCGCCGCCGGCGTGCCCTGCGCGTCGAGCCGGGATTCGAGGCCGGAGCGCGCCATGTCCGCCACCGTCTCCGCCTCGGTCATGCCGGGCGTGACCTTGGGGCAGATCGGCAGTTCCGGCTTGCGGCCTTCCGCCATCACCGCGCAGCGGCGCGCGACGGCGAGCGTGTTGTCGCACGCATCCGGAAGGTCGGCGAACAGCTCCCGCATCACCCGGGCGGGCTTGAACCAGTGTTCCGCCGTCACGCGCCGGCGGTCGGGCTCGGCGATCACCCGGCCTTCCGCGATGCAGAGCAGCGCGTCATGCGCCGCATGCATCGAGGCCTCGGCGAAATAGACATCGTTGGCGGCGACGATGGGCAGCCCGGCCCCGTCCGCGAGGGCGAGCAGCGCGGGTTCGATCGCGCGTTCCACGGGCAGGCCGTGGCGGTGCAGCTCCACCACCAGGTCGTCGGGGCCGAATGCCTCCCGCAGCTGCGCCAGCAGCCGCGCCGCGGCGTCGCGCCGCCCTTCCGCCAGCATCCGCCCGAGCGGCCCGAGCGTGCCGCCCGTCAACAGGATGAGGCCGGAGGAATGCGCCGCCAGCGTCTCGACCGAGATGCAGGGCTGGCCGGAGGGATCGCTGCCGAGGAAGCCCGCGGAGGACAGGCGCTGGAGGTTGTCGAGCCCGGTCGCATTCTTCGCCAGCGCCACCACCGGGTCGGGTCGGTTGCGCTGGTGCTCCGGGCCGCGGCCCGGCTCCTCCGTCGCGGCGCGGCCAAGCCAGTACTGGCAGCCGATGATCGGCTGCACCCCCTTCCCCGTCGCCGCCTGGCTGAATTCCAGGGCGCCGAACAGGTTCGCCGTGTCGGTCAGCGCCACCGCCGGCATCCCGTCCTTGGCGGCGAGCGCGACGAGCTTGTCGGCCTTGATCGCGCCTTCCGACAGCGAATAGGCGGAATGGGCGTGGAGATGGATGAAGGAGGGCGCGGTCATGTCCGACCAGTCTACCATGGGCGGCACCCGATCGGGGAAGGATGCTGCTGCGGGGGCGGCACGCCGGTGCTTCCGGCGACGCCCCCGCCGCCTATCCCGGTACCACCATCCCGTCCCGCAGCGTGACGATACGGTCCATCCGCGCCGCAAGCTCCGGATTGTGGGTGGCGATCAGCGCGGCAAGCCCATGCCCGCGCACGGCGTCCAGCAATTCCTGGAAGACCCGGTCCGAGGTCGCGACATCGAGGTTCCCGGTCGGCTCATCCGCCAGCAGCACCCGCGGGCGGTTGGCCAGCGCGCGCGCGATCGCGACGCGCTGCTGTTCGCCGCCCGAGAGCTTGCCGGGGCGGTGCCCCTCCCGCCCCCCGAGGCCGAAGGCGCGAAGCAGCTCCATCCCCCGCGCATCGGCCTCCGCCCGCGCGATGCCGGCCGCCATCTGCGGCAGCGCGATGTTCTCGAGCGCGGTGAATTCCGGCAGCAGGTGGTGGAACTGGTAGACGAAGCCGATGGTGCCGCGGCGGATCGCGGTGCGCTGGTCGTCGTTCAGCGTGCCGGCGGCGCGGCCCTCCACGAAGACCTCGCCGGCATCCGGCCGCTCCAGCAGGCCCGCCAGGTGCAGCAGCGTGGACTTGCCGGTGCCGGACGGTGCGACGAGGGCCACGATCTCGCCCGCCCGCAGCGTCAGCGCCGCGCCGCGCAGGATGGGCAGCTCGCCGGCTTCCGTGCGGAACCGGCGCTCCACCCCGCGGAGTTCGAGGGGCGGCGCGTCACTCATTGCGGAGCGCCTCCACCGGGTCGGTCCGCGCGGCGCGCCAGCTCGGGTAGATCGTGGCCAGCAGCGACAGGCCGAGGCCCATTCCCACCACCTGCGCCACTTCCTTCGGGTCCACCACGGCGGGCAGGCGCGACAGGAAGTAGACTTCCGGGCTGAAGAGCTGCGTGCCCGACAGCGCCTGGATCAGCTGCCGGATGGATTCGATGTTCCAGCAGAAGACGATGCCGATCCCGAAGCCGATCAGCGTCCCCGCAACCCCCACGGAGGCGCCGCAGAGGAGGAAGATGCGCAGGATCGCGCCGCGCGTCGCGCCCATGGTCCGCAGCACCGCGATGTCCCGCCCCTTGTCCTTCACCAGCATGATAAGGGAGGAGACGATGTTGAAGGCGGCCACCAGGATGATGAGCGTCAGGATCAGGAACATCACGTTCCGCTCCACCTGGACGGCGGCGAAGAAGCTGGAATTGGCGTCCTGCCAGTCCAGGATGCGCACCGGAGTCTCGCCCATCGCGCCGCGGATCGCGTTGGAGACGCGGCGCACCTCGGTCGGGTCCTGGACGAAGACCTCCACCTGCGTCGCGGCGTCGCCGGTCTGGAAAAAGACCTGCGCGGCGGGCATCGGCAGGAAGACGAAGCTGCTGTCGTATTCGTGCATCCCCACTTCGAACAGCGCCACGACGTTGTAGGCCCGCACTCGCGGCACCGTGCCGAACACCGTCGTGCGCCCCTGCGGGGAGACGAGCGTGATGCGGTCCCCCACCGTGATGCGCAACCGCTGCGCAAGGCGGGTGCCGATGACGATCGCATCCTCTCCCGCGAAGCGGTCGAGCGAGCCGGCGCGGATGTTCTGCGCAACCAGGCCGCGGGCGCGGAAATCCTCCGGCCTCACCCCGCGCGCGAGCCCGCCCGAGGCGCCGCCCTGCTCGCTCGTCAGCAGCACCTGGCCTTCGACGATCGGCGTCGCGCTGACCACGCCGGGCAGGCCGCGGATGCGCCCTGCCACGGCGTCGTAGTCGGTGATGTTGCGCTCGATCCCGTAGACGCCGAGATGGCCGTTGAGGCCGAGGATGCGGCCCAGCAGTTCCTGCCGGAAGCCGTTCATCACGCTCATCACGATGATCAGAGTCGCCACGCCGAGCGCGATGCCGACGAGGGAGAAGATCGCGATGACCGAGACGAAGCGTTCCCCCTTGCGCGCGCGCAGGTAGCGGAAGGCGACGGCCCGCTCGAAGGCGTCGAACATCGCTATCCCTTCGCAGCCTCGCTCAGCAGCTCGAGCACGACGCCGCCGCCGAGCCCGCCGAGCCCGCCCACCACCGCCGTCAGCCAGAGCGACTGGCCAAGGCCGAGCGCCTCCAGCCCCGTCGCGCCGGCCAGCAGCAGCACGACAACCACCATCGCCAGAACCATGTGACCCATGTCAGCCCCTGATCTTCCCGAGTGCGTCCTCGGGCGAGACCTCGTGCCGTTCCCCGGTCTGGCGGCGCTTCAGCTCCACCTTGTTGGCAGCCGCGCCGCGTGGGCCGACGATGACCTGCCAGGGATGCCCCATCAGGTCCGCGTCCGCGAACTTCACGCCGGCGCGATCGGCCCGGTCGTCATAGACCGCATCGGCGCCGAGCGCCGCATAGATTTTGTCGCAGAGCGCATCGCAGGCGCCGTCGCCAGGCTTCAGGTTCAGCACGGCGGCACGGAAGGGGGCCACCGCGTCGGGCCACCTGATCCCGGCCTCGTCGTGGTTCGCCTCGATGATCGCGCCGACCAGGCGGGAGACGCCGATGCCGTAGCTGCCCATCTCCGGCACCACCGCCTGCCCGTCAGCGCCCTGCACGGACAGGCCCATCGGCGCGGAATACTTGGTGCCGAAATAGAAGATGTGCCCCACCTCGATCCCGCGGGCGGACACGCGCTCGGCCTCCGGCAGCTTTTCCCAGGCCAGCGGTTCGTGCATCTCGTCGGTCGCGGCGTAGTGGGAGGTCCAGGCCTCCACCAGCGGCTTCAGGTCGCCGTCATAGTCGGGCGCCTCGGCCAGCGGGTCCATGTCCAGCAGGGTGCGGCTGACGAAGACCTGGCTCTCGCCGGTCTCGGCCAGGATGATGAATTCATGGGAGAGGTTGCCGCCGATGGGGCCGGTGTCGGCGCGCATCGGAATGGCCTTCAGCCCCATCCGAGCGAAGGTGCGGAGATAGGCGAGGAACATCTGCCGGTAGGAATGTTCGGCGCCTTCCTTCGTCAGGTCGAAGGAATAGGCATCCTTCATCAGGAATTCCCGCCCGCGCATCACGCCGAAGCGGGGGCGCACCTCGTCACGGAACTTCCACTGGATGTGGTACAGGTTGCGCGGCAGGTCGCGGTAGCTTTTCGCGTAGCTGCGGAAGATGTCGGTCACCATCTCCTCATTGGTGGGGCCGAACAGCATGTCCCGCTCATGCCGGTCCTTCAGGCGCAGCATCTCCGGCCCGTAGGCATCGTAGCGGCCGGACTGGCGCCAGAGCTCGGCCGACTGGATGGTCGGCATCAGGATTTCCTGCGCGCCGGCGCGGTCCTGCTCCTCCCGGACGATCTGGCCGACCTTCTGCAGCGCCCGCAGGCCCATCGGCAGCCAGGCATAGATGCCGGCGGAGGTCTGCCGGACGAGCCCCGCGCGCAGCATCAGGCGGTGCGAGACGATCTGCGCCTCGGCGGGGGTTTCCTTGAGGGTCGGCAGGAAGGCACGGGAGAGGCGCAAGATGATGGCTCCGGGCGGGCGGGAGAGGTGCGCGAACCTAGTGTTCCGCGCCGTTTCGCGCCAGCCGCACCGGGCCGGAGTTGGATGGCTGCTGCATCTGCTGCACCGCAGCAAGAAAATGACCCAAGCTGACAGACGCAAGAAATGTTCGCGCCCGGATCACGCTTCGGTGTTCACAAATTCCTTTGCAAACGGTTGCGGCCCCGCTAAACGAAAAGAGGGCCGCACCCGTGAGGGTGCAGCCCGAGTTTAGGGAGGAAACGCCAGTCACACGGCAGAGAGAGGATCAACCTCTCCCTGGACCGAATGTGGCGCTGGGGGGGAACGCGGCACAACCGAAAACGCCGCACCCGGAAGCCAAAAAACCGGCTTCCAGACTTGGTTTGCACAGTTTCGAGGCGGCACCCGCGGGGAGGCGGGTTTGCCGCCTCAGTTTTGTGCACGCCCCGGCAGCGGCGACGAGATGCCCGGCCCCTGATAGGCCCACCAGCCGTCCCGGAACGAAACCCAGCCGCTCTCGACAACCGCATAGACGCCAAGCCACAGGACTCCGGCGAGCAGCGTCGTCCCGATCACCTTGCGGCCGAGCAGCGGACGCGTCGGCGCGCCGCGCCAGCCCCCGGCCTCGGGATCGGCCTCCTCCACCGGGCGCGTGCCGATCGGCAGCACGCAGAAAAGCGCCGTCCACCAGATCAGCAGGTAGACGACGATGCCGGTGAACAAGTCCATCTCGGTCGGTGTCCCTGGAAACCGTTGAAAGCGGCCACGGGGCGGCGGATGCCGCCCCGGCCGCGGCCGCGCCCCCCGGCGCGGCGGTCAGACGCGCAGCAGGTGGACTTCCACCGTCGGCCGCTTGCGCAGCCGCCGGCCGAGCGCCCTGCGCACCGCGCTCCGCGCCGCTTCGCGCAGCGGGCCGTCCTCCCGCTTGGTCGGACCGGGAAGGTCGCCCACGGCGCGGGCGAGGTCGGCCGCGATCTGCGCCGATTCCTCCCCCGCCCCGTCGAACAGCCCCGGCGCCGCGATCTGCGGCTGGCCCAGCACCCGGCCGGACCCGTCCACGGCCAGCGAGGCGACGACGATGCCGTTGAACAGCATCTTCTTCCGCGCCGCCAGCACGTCGCCGTCCAGCGGCAGCAGCCGGTCGGCATCGACCGCGAGCCGCCCGACGGGCACCGCCTCCACGATGTCGGGCTTGCCGGGCGCCAGCCGCAGCACGTCCCCGTCCTCGATCACATAGGCGATGGCGCCGAGGCTCTCGGCGAGGTTCGCGTGCTCGTTCATGTGCCGCCATTCGCCATGCACGGGCACGGCGTATTTCGGCTTCACGAGCTGGTACAGGCGCTTCAGCTCGTCCCGCGCCGGATGGCCCGAGACATGGACCATGTGGTCGTCGGCCGTCATCACCTCGACGCCCGCGCGGCTGAGCTCGTCCTGCACGCGCAGGATCGCACGCTCGTTCCCCGGGATCATGCGGGAGGAGAAGATGACCGTGTCCCCTTCCCCGAGCGAGATGTGCGGGTGGGTGTCGGCCGCGATCTTCGCCATCGCGCTCCGCGCCTCGCCCTGGCTGCCGGTGCAGATGACGAGGAGCTTCGAGTCGGGCACGTCCTCCGCCTCCTCCTCCGAAAGGAAGGGGGGCGTGTCGGACAGGTAGCCGCATTCGCGGGCCGCGGCCTCGGCGTTGCGGAGGCTGCGGCCGAACAGCGCCACTTCCCGCCCCGCGGCGCGGGCGGCCTTGGCGATGCTCTCGACGCGGGCGAGGTTGGTCGCGAAGCAGGTGACGGCGATGCGTCCCTTCAGCCCCTTGATGAGGGCCGCGAGGTTGCGCCGCACCTCCGCCTCGCTGCCCGAATGGCCTTCGACCAGCGCGTTGGTGCTGTCGCAGACCATCGCCAGCACCCCTTCCTCGCCGAGTCGCGCGAAGGCGGCCTCGTCCGTCGGGGGTCCGATCAGTGGCTGGGGGTCCAGCTTCCAGTCGCCGGTGTGCAGCACGGTGCCGTATTTCGTGCGGATGGCCAGCGCCTGGGCTTCCGGCACGGAATGCGCCACGCGCAGGAATTCAAGGTCGTAGCCGCCCACCCGCCAGCGCCCGCCGGGGGGATGGGTGACGATCTCCACTTGGTTCAGGATGCCCGCTTCGCCCAGCTTGCGGCGCAGCACGGCCGACACGAAGGGGGAGGCATGGATCGGGCAGCGCAACTGCGGCCAGAGATGGGCGACGGCGCCCACATGGTCCTCATGCGCATGGGTGATCACCAGGGCCGAGAGGCGGTCGCGCCGGGCAACCAGCCAGGCCGGGTCCGGCACCATCACATCCACTTCCGGATGCTCGGGGCCCCCGAAGCCGAGGCCGCAATCCACCGCCAGCAATTCCCCATCGCAACGGTAGACGTTGAGGTTGAGTCCGATCTCCCCCGTCCCGCCGAGCGGGATGAAGGCCAGGTCTCCGGTCATTCTTCTTCCAGTTCCATACAGTCGACAGGCAGGTCCAGCGATCAGCGGCCGCGCGATCCTGCCTAGACCTCGTCGCGGCGCAGCGTTCTCGTGAAGATGGGGGCTGGATTGCGCGACGCCAACAGGCGCAGCCCATCCAGCGTCGTGTCCTGGTCGGTCGTTTCGATGATGGTGGTGCCCTCGGCGAAGAGCGGGGCGAGGCCGCCGGTCGCGATCACCTTCAGGTGGCCGCCCGCCTCCCCTTCCTGCTCGGCGCGGATGCGCCCGACGATGCCCTCGATCAGGCCGACATAGCCCCAGTAGATGCCGGACTGCATGGCCGCCACCGTGTTCCGCCCGACCACCGCCTGGGGGCGGCCGATGCCGATGCGGGGCAGGCGCGCGGCCGCGCGGTGCAGCGCCTCGATCGAGAGGTTGATGCCCGGCGCGATGACCCCGCCCAGATAGGCGCCGTCCTTCGCGACCACGTCGAAGGTGGTCGCGGTGCCGAAATCGATCACCACCAGCGGCCCCTGGTAGCGGTGATGGGCCGCGAGCGCGTTCAGCAGGCGGTCGGCGCCGACCTCGTGCGGCGCCTCCACCCGTATGGCGAAGCCCCAGTCCAGATGCGCCCGCGCGATCAGCGGCTCGCAGGAGAACCATTCGCGGCAGAGCCGGCGGAGGTTGTACAGCGCCGCCGGCACCACCGTGCCGATGACGCAGCGGTCGATGTCGCCGACCTTCAGCCCCGAATGCTGCAGCAGCGTCAGCAGCCACACCGCATATTCGTCGCTGGTCCGTTCGGCATCCGTGCGGATCCGCCACCGGCCGCGCCATTCCGCGCCGTCATGCACGGCGAAGACGACATTGGTGTTCCCCGCATCGACCGCGAGCAGCATGGCCCTTCAACGTCCTCCCGTCTCGCCGGTGGCGAAGGGCCGCGGCCCGCTGCCGTCATCCAGCAGCAGGCTGCCATCCTCCGCCAGGCCGGCATAGGCACCCGCGGCGGACCGCGCCCCCCAGCGCAGCGTCAGCGGCGCGCCCCGGTCCGGGCCGCGGCGCATCCAGGCTTCGCGTATGGCCGCGAACGGCGCCATGCGCCAGAGGTCGACGGCGCGCAGCACCGCCGCCGCGGCTGCTTCCGGCGAGACGGCTTGCGGGCCGAGGCTGGCGACCGCCCTGCCCTCGACCTCCGGCGCGGTGCGGAGGTTGGCGCCGAAGCCGATCACCACCCAGTCGATCCGCCCCGTCGCGTCGGGGGCGATGTCGGTCAGCATCCCCGCAAGCTTCCCCTGCCCCAGCAGCAGGTCGTTCGGCCATTTCAGGCGGATCGCCGCCGGGTCGGGCAGAAAGGTGCCGAGCGCCTCGGCCAGCGCGACGCCGGCCAGCAGCCCCCATTGCGCGGCGGCCCGCATCGGGCCGCCCGGGCGCAGCAGGACGGAGAGATGGAGATTGCCCGCCGGGCTTTCCCAGCCGCGGGCTTCGCGCCCCCGGCCCGCGGTCTGCCGGTGCGCCAGCACCGCCAGCCCCTCGGGCTCTCCCGCCGCCGCCAGGCGCAAGACCAGGTCCTGCGTCGAAGGCAGCGCGGGCTCGACCCGCAGCCGCCATCCCGGCGGGACGGACGGCATCCGCCGCGTCAGCCCGCCAGGGCCGCCACCGCGACCTGTGCCGCGGCGATCAGCGGCGCCGGGAACAGGAAGAAGAACAGCGTCAGCAGGCCGGAGGCGGCCATCACCACCGTCAGGCTCGCCGGCCGCGCATCCAGCGCGCCCGCCGACGCGTCGAAATACATGACCTTCACGATCCGCAGGTAGTAGTAGCTGGCCACCACGCTGGTCAGGATGCCGATCACCGCCAGTGTCCAGAAGCCCGCCTGCACGGCTGCGAGGAAGACGTAGAGCTTGCCGAAGAAGCCGGCGAGCGGCGGGATGCCCGCCATCGAGAACATGAAGACCGCCATCCACAGCGCCATGCCAGGGTCGGTGCGGCCGAGCCCGGCGAGGTCCTCGATCCCCTCCACCGCGCGGCCGCCGCGGCGCATCGCGACCAGCACCGCGAAGGTGCCGAGGTTCATCACGACGTAAATCGCCATGTAGACCAGCACGCCGCGGTAGCCCGTGTCGTTCACGACGGCCAGGCCCATGAGCGCGTAGCCGACATGGCCGATCGAGGAATAGGCCATCAGGCGCTTGATGTTGGTCTGCCCGATGGCAGCGAAGCCGCCGAGGATCATGGAGCCGGCCGAGACGAGCCAGATCACCTGGCCCCACTGCGCAGAGAGGTCGCCGAATGGCCCGGTCAGCACGCGCATCAGCAGCGCGATGGCGGCCATCTTCGGCGCGGTGGCGAAGAAGGCCGTCACCGGCGTCGGCGCGCCCTCGTACACGTCGGGCGTCCACATGTGGAAGGGCACGGCGGAGACCTTGAAGGCGAGCCCGGCCATCACGAAGACCAGCCCCACCACCAGCCCGGTGCCGACCGTCCCGCCCGAGAGCGCATCCGCCAGCCGGTCGAAGTTGGTGGTGCCGGCGAAGCCGTAGACCAGCGACGCGCCGTAGAGCAGCAGGCCCGAGGCGAGCGCGCCCAGCACGAAATACTTCAGCCCCGCCTCGGCGCTGCGCGGGTTGTCGCGGTCGAAGGCGGCGATGACGTAGAGCGAGAGCGAGAGGAGCTCGAGCCCCATGTAGAGCGTCATCAGGTCGTTGGCCGAGACCATGACCATCATGCCGAGCGTCGCGAACAGCACGAGCACCGGGAATTCGAACCGGCCGATGCCTGCGCGCTCGTTGAAGTCGAGCGCGAGGGTGAGGCCGAGTGCGGCGCCGGCCAGGATCAGCAGCTTGGCGAAGCGCGCGAAGGCGTCGGACACGTACTGGCCGAGGAAGGCCGTGCCCTCCGCCTGGCCGAGCACCAGTGCTGCGGTCAGCACCAGCGCGCCGATCACCGCCATGGAGACGGGGAAGAAGGTCTCCTTCCTCGGGATGACGCCGCCGAGCAGGATGGCCAGCCCGGCGCAGCCCAGCACGATCTCCGGCAGGGCGAGGGTCCAGTTCATCGGCGTCACATCCCCGCCAGGCGCGCGGCGCCGAGCGCGGCTTCGTGCCGCGCCACCATCGCCGAGACCGTGGCCTCGAAGAAGTTCAGGAAGGAGGAGGGATAGATGCCCATCCACAGCGTCAGCAGGATCAGCGGCGCGAAGACGGCATACTCGCGCGGGCTGAGGTCGAGCAGCGCGCGCAGGTCGTCGCGCGTGATCTTCCCGAAGGCGACGCGGCGGTAGAGGTACAGCATGTAGGCCGCGCCGAGGATCATGCCCATCGCCGCGCCGAGTGCGACCCAGGGGTTCACCTTGAAGGCGCCGACGATCACCAGCAGCTCGCCCGGGAAGCCCGCCGTGCCGGGCAGCGCGACGGAGGCCATGGTGAACAGCATCAGGACCAGCGCATAGGCCGGCATGATCTTCGCGACCCCGCCGTAGCGCAGGATCTCCCGCGAGTGGACGCGGTCGTAGAGCACGCCGACGCAGAGGAACAGCGCGCCCGACACGATGCCGTGCGACAGCATGGTGAACAGCGCGCCCGAGATGCCCTGCTGCGTGAAGGTGAAGATGCCGAGCGTGACGATGCCCATATGGGCGACCGACGAATAGGCGATCAGCTTCTTCATGTCCTCCTGCGCCAGCGCGACGAGGGAGGTGTAGACGACCGCGATGACCGACAGCGCGAAGATCAGCGGCGCGAAGTCGGCCGAGGCCTGCGGCAGCATGGGCACGCTGAAGCGCAGGAAGCCGTAGGCCCCCATCTTCAGCAGCACGCCAGCCAGGATGACCGACCCCGCAGTCGGCGCCTCCACATGCGCGTCCGGCAGCCAGGTGTGCACCGGCCACATCGGCACCTTCACCGCGAAGGAGACGAGGAAGGCGAGGAACAGCCAGAACTGCATCCGCGGCGGGAAATCGGTGTCGAGCAGCGTCGGGATGTCGGTGGTGGCGGCGTGGTACCAGACCGCCAGGATGGCCAGCAGCATCAGCAGGCTGCCCGCCAGCGTGTAGAGGAAGAACTTGAACGCGGCATAGACCCGCCGTCCGCCGCCCCAGACGCCGATGATGAGGAACATCGGGATCAGCACGGCTTCGAAGAAGATGTAGAACAGCACGAAATCCAGCGCGCAGAACATGCCGACCATCATGCTTTCCAGCACGAGGAAGGCGACCATGTATTCGCGCACGCGGGTCTGCACGCTTTCCCAGGACGCCAGGATGCAGATCGGCGTCAGAAGGGTCGAGAGCAGGACGAACAGCACCGAGATGCCGTCCACGCCCATGTGGTAGCCCACTCCGTATTCGGGCAGCCATTCCGCACGCTCGACGAACTGGAACTCGGCCGAGGCACCGTCGAAGCGCACCCAGAGCACGAGCGAGATCGCCAGCGTGATGAGGCTGGTCCAGAGCGCCGCCCAACGGGCATTGGAAGCCACCGTGGCGTCGTCGCCGCGGATCGACATGATGATCGCCGCCCCCGCCAGCGGCAGGAAGGTGACGAGGGAGAGGACCGGGAAGCCGGCGGCGTTCATCGGGGCACCCCGAACAGCATGAGACTGACGAAAAGGACGAGGCCGATGATCATCGCGAAGGCGTAGTTGGCCACGCGCCCGGTCTGGATGCGGCCGGCGCCGCGCGCCGCCTGCACGACCGCGCCGGCGGCGCCGTTCGGCACGCCGTCGATGATCCGCGCGTCGCCCGTCTTCCACAGCACGCGCGCGAGCGCGCGGGCCGGGCGGACGAAGACCGCGTCATACAGCTCGTCGAAATACCACTTGTTCAGCAGGAACAGGTAGACGCCGCGGAAGGACGCAGCGAGCCGCGCGGGGATGCCCGGCGCGAACATGTAGAACACGTAGGCGAGCAGGATGCCCGCGACGCCCGCGACCGTCGGCGCAAGCGGAACCCAGGCCGGCACCTCATGCGCGTGGTGCAGGACGTGGTTGTGCTCGGCGTTGTGGATCGAGCCGTTCCAGAACAGCTCCTGCTCATGCCCGACGAAGAACGGGTAGAAGATGTAGCCCGCCAGCACGGCGCCGACCGACAGGACCAGCAACGGCACCAGCATCACCCAGGGGCTCTCGTGCACATGCTCCATCACGTGGTGGTCGGCGCGCGGCGCGCCGTGGAAGGTGAGGATCAGCAGGCGCCAGGAATAGAAGGCGGTCAGGAAGGCCGCCAGCAGGCCCATGGCGAAGGCATACATGCCGACCCCGCTATGCGCCGCATAGGCCACTTCCAGCACCATGTCCTTCGAGTAGTAGCCCGCGAAGAAGGGCACGCCCGCCAGCGCCAGGCTGCCGATCCACATCACCGCGTAGGTGACCGGGATCTTCGTCCAGATCCCGCCCATCCTGCGGATGTCCTGCTCGTCCGACATCGCGTGGATCACGCTGCCCGCGCCGAGGAACAGCAGCGCCTTGAAGAAGGCATGCGTGAACAGGTGGAACATGGCCGCCTGGTACACGCCCACGCCGGCCGCGAAGAACATGTAGCCGAGCTGCGAGCAGGTGGAATAGGCGATGATCCGCTTGATGTCGTTCTGCACGCAGCCGATCGTCGCCGCGAAGATCGCGGTCGAGGCGCCGACGACGGTGACGACCGCCAGCGCGGTCGGCGCGTATTCCATCAGCGGCGACATGCGCGCCATCAGGAACACGCCCGCCGTCACCATCGTCGCGGCATGGATCAGCGCGGAGACGGGCGTCGGCCCCTCCATCGCGTCCGGCAGCCAGGTGTGGAGGCCGAGCTGCGCCGACTTGCCGCAGGCGCCGAGGAACAGCAGCACGCCGATGACCTCGAGCGCGGGGAGGCCCAGGAACCGCACCCGGCTCGCCGCCTCCACCCCCGCGAAGATCGTCTCGAACTCGACCGACTGGAAGGTCCAGAAGGTCAGCGCCATGCCGAGCATGAAGAACACGTCGCCGACGCGGTTGACGATGAAGGCCTTCATCGCCGCGCGGTTCGCGCTGTCCTTCTCGTACCAGTAGCCGATCAGCAGGTAGCTCGCGAGGCCGACGCCTTCCCAGCCGAAGAACAGTTGCACCAGGTTGTCCGCCGTCACCAGCATGAGCATCATGAAGGTGAACAGCGACAGATAGGCGAAGAAGCGCGGGATCGTCGCGTCATGCGACATGTAGCCGACGCTGTACATGTGGATCAGCGTCGAGATGAAAGTGACCATCGCGACCATCACGACGCTCAGCGTGTCGTAGCGGAGCGCCCAGCTCACCTCGAAGCCGCCCACGTCGATGAAGGTCAGGATGGGCACGACGCCCGGCGCATGGCCGAGCGCGACTTCGGCGAAGGCGCCGATGCCGCAGGCCGCGGCCAGCGCCATGCAGGCCACGGTCACCCACTGCGAGGCCCGGTCGCCGAGCCAGCGGCCCAGGAACCCCGCCAGGCAGGCGCCCAGCAGGGGAAAGAAGACGGCGCCGACATACATCAGCTCAGCCCTTCAGGGTGGACACGTCTTCCACCTCGATCGTGCCGCGGTTGCGGAAGTAGATGACCAGGATGGCGAGGCCGATGGCGGCTTCCGCCGCCGCGACGGTCAGGATCAGCATGGCGAAGACCTGGCCCGTCAGGTCGCCGAGCCGCGCCGAGAAGGCGACGAGGTTCAGGTTCACCGACAGCAGGATCAGCTCGACCGACATCAGGATGACGATGACGTTCTTCCGGTTCAGGAAGATGCCGAGGATGCCGAGCGTGAACAGGATTGCGCCCACCACCAGGTAGTGCGCGAGGCCGACGGCCATCATCAGTGGTGCCCCCCGTGGCCGGCCCCGTGGCCGGCATGGTGTTCCACCTGCTTCGGCTTCGCCCCGGGCAGCGCCTCGGCCGGCGGGCGCTCGATCCCGATCTGGCCGAGCCCTGCGCCGAGCGGAACCTTGCGGAGGTTGACGCTGCCGGCGCGGGCCACCTGCCTCGCGATGTCCTGCCGGCGCGTCGTCGCTTTGCCGCGCAGCGTCAGCACGATGGCGCCGATCATCGCGACCAGCAGGATCAGGCCGGCCAGCTGGAACAGCAGGATGTGGTCCGTGTAGACGATCCGGCCCAGCGCGCGCGTGTTGTCGACGCCGGCTGGCGCGGGATTGAGCCGCAGCCCCGCCGCATCGTCGGCGAAGCTCCAGGTTGCGAAGACCAGCACCAGTTCCAGCAGCAGCACCGCGCCGACCGCGGCACCGACCGGCGCATAGCGCTGGAAGCCCTGCCGCAGCGCCGCGAAGTCGATGTCGAGCATCATCACGACGAACAGGAACAGCACCGCGACCGCGCCCACATAGACGATGACCAGGATCATCGCCAGGAACTCGGCCCCCGCGATGAGGAACAGGGCGGCGGCGTTGAAGAAGCAGAGGATCAGGAACAGCACGCTGTGGACGGGGTTGCGGCTGGTCACGACCATGGCCGCGCTGCCGATCAGCACGGCTGCGAACAGGTAAAAGGCGGCTGCGGCGATCATGGCGCCCCCCGCTGCTTGGTCTGGCTCATCGGGTCCGTCTCAGCGATAGGGGGCGTCGAGTTCGAGGCGCTTGGCCAGCACCGCTTCCCAGCGGTCGCCGTTATCGAGGAGGCGCTCCTTCTGGTAGATCAGCTCCTCCCGCGTCTCGGTCGCGAATTCGAGGTTCGGCCCCTCGACGATGGCGTCCACCGGGCAGGCCTCCTCGCACATGCCGCAGTAGATGCACTTCGTCATGTCGATGTCGTAGCGCGTGGTGCGGCGGCTGCCGTCCTCGCGCGGTTCGGCCTCGATGGTGATGGCCTGGGCGGGGCAGATCGCCTCGCACAGCTTGCAGGCGATGCACCGCTCCTCCCCGTTCGGGTAGCGGCGCAACCCGTGTTCCCCCTTGAAGCGGGGGCTCAGCGGCGCCTTCTCGTGCGGGTAGCTGATGGTCGCCTTGGGCTTGAAGACGTAGCTCAGCGTCAGCGCCATGCCCGAGACGATCTCGGCCAGGAGGAAGCTGCGCGCGAAGCGGTCGAGGGTGGCCATGTGGTGCTCCTTCCCGTCAAGCCGCGCCGGGCAGCCAGCCGAACAGCTTCAGCGCCGCGGCGGTCAGCACGAGCCAGACGAGGGTGAACGGCAGGAAGACCTTCCAGCCCAGCCGCATCAGCTGGTCGTAGCGATAGCGCGGGAAGGTGGCGCGCACCCAGACGAAGACGAACAGGCAGAAGCAGATCTTGAAGATGAACCAAAGCGGCCCGGGGATCCAGGTGAAGGGCTCCATCATGATCGGCGGATACCAGCCGCCGAGGAACAGGATGGTGATGAGTGCGCTCATCAGGATCATGTTCGCGTATTCGCCGAGGAAGAACAGCGCGAAGGACATCGAGCTGTATTCGACGAAGAAGCCCGCCACCAGCTCGCTCTCGCCCTCCGGCAGGTCGAAGGGGGCGCGATTGGTCTCGGCAAGCGCGCTGATGAACATGATGACGAACATCGGGAAGAGCGGGACGATGAACCACATGCCCGCCTGCGCGCGCACGATCTCCGTCAGGTTCAGCGAGCCGACGCAGAGCAGCACGGTGACGATGACGAAGCCCATCGAGACCTCGTAGCTCACCATCTGCGCCGCGCTGCGCAGCGCGCCGAGGAAGGCATATTTCGAGTTCGAGGCCCAGCCCGCGATGATGATCCCGTAGACGCCGAGCGAGCTGATCGCGAACAGGTAGAGGATGCCGACATTGATGTCGGCGATGGCCCAGCCGTCATTCACCGGGATGACCGCCCAGGCGAGCATCGCCAGCATGAAGGTGATCATCGGCGCCATGATGAACAGCACGCGGCTGGCCCCGGCGGGGATGATCGTCTCCTTCATCAGCATCTTCAGCGCATCCGCGAAGGGCTGCAGGAGGCCGAAGGGGCCGACCACGTTCGGCCCCTTCCGCAGCTGCATCGCGGCCAGGATCTTGCGCTCCGCCCAGGTGAGGTAGGCGACCCCCAGCAGCAGCGGCACGAGCAGCGCCATCGCCTGCGCGACAGTCAGCGCCAGGTGCCCGACGGGGGTGGCGAGGAAGGCGTCCATCGTCAGCTCACTCCGCCGCCTGAAGGGCGGGCACTTCGCCGTAGATGCGCGCGCATTCCGCCATCACGTCGGATGCGCGCGCGATCGCGTCGGCCAGGTGGTACTGCGCGATCGGCAGCGCGAAGGGCGCGTCCGACAGCGCTGAGGCGTCGCCCGCCGGCCCGGTCGCGTCGCCGCAGCCGGCGCGGGCGAAGGGTTCGCCCAGTTGCGGCGCATGCGCCACCATCGCGGCGCGAAGCTGCGGCAGGTCGTCGAAGGGAAGGCGGATGCCGAGCCCCTCGCCCGCCGCGCGGATGATGCGCCAGTCCTCGCGCGCGTCGCCGGGCGCGTGCACCGCAAGCCAGGCGCGCTGGGCCCGGCCCTCGGTGTTCACGTAGGTCGCATCCTTCTCGGTGTAGGCGGCGCCGGGCAGGATCACGTCCGCCCGCGCCGCCGCGCGGTCGCCGTGGTGGCCCTGGTAGATCACGAAGGTGGAAGCCGGGATCGCGGAGGTGTCGAAGCCGTCCGCGCCGAGCAGCCACAGCGCGTCCACGCCGCCGGCCAGCATGCCGCCAAGGTCCCTGCCCCCCTGCCCCGGCAGGAAGCCGAGTTCGAGCGCGCCGACCTGGCCGCCGAAATGGTGCAGCATGTTGAAACCGTGCCAGTCCGGCCGCAGCGCATCCGCCTGCCGCGCAATCTCCCACGCCGCGGCCAGCACGGCCGCGCCGTCGGGCCGCGCGATCGCGCCGCGGCCGAGGATGACCATCGGCTTCGTCGCCTCACGCAGCACGCGCGCGAAATGGTGCGTGCCCTCCATCAGCGTGCGCAGCGCCGCCGGTCCCTCGCCGATATGCTGGTGCGGGTAGGTCAGGTCCACGCCCGCCGGGCCGATGCGCCCGATTGGGAAACGGCCCAGCGTCCAGCGCCTGCGGATGCGCGCGTTGATGACAGGAGCCTCGGTCCGCGGGTTGCTGCCGATGACCAGCAGCGCATCCGCCTCGTCGATGCCGGCGATGGTGGAGTTGAACAGGAAGAAGTCTCGCTTGCTGCCGTCGATCGCGGCGCCATCCTGGCGGCAGTCGAGATTCGGCGAGCCGAGCGCGCCCATGAGAGACTTCAGCGCGAAGACGCTCTCGGCATCCACCAGGTCACCGGCCACCGCGCCGATGCGGTCCCCGCGCAGGCCGCGCAGCTTCGCCGCGATGGCGCGGAAGGCCTCGGGCCAGCTTGCGGCCTTCAGCTTGCCGTCGACGCGCAGCCAGGGCCGGTCCAGCCGCCGGCGCTTCAGCCCGTCGAAGGAGAAGCGGCCGCGGTCGGCCATCCACTCCTCGTTCACGTCGTCATTGATGCGGGGCAGGATGCGCAGCACCTCCGGCCCGCGGTTGTCGACGCGGATGTTGGTGCCCGTCGCGTCCTGCACGTCGATGCTGTCGGTCTTCCGCAGCTCCCACGGGCGGGAGACATAGGCGTAGGGCCGGCTGGTCAGCGCGCCGACGGGGCAGATGTCGATGAGGTTGCCGCTGAGTTCGCTCGTCAGCGCCTTCTCGACATAGGTGCCGATCTCCATCGCCTCGCCGCGGCCGGTCGCGCCCATCTCCGGCACGCCCGCCACCTCGGCCGCGAAGCGGACGCAGCGCGTGCACTGGATGCAGCGGTTCATCACCGTCTTGATCAGCGGCCCGACATACTTGTCCTTCACCGCGCGCTTGGGCTCCGCGTAGCGGCTGTGGTCGTGGCCGTAGGCGACCGCCTGGTCCTGCAGGTCGCATTCCCCGCCCTGGTCGCAGATCGGGCAGTCGAGCGGGTGGTTGATGAGCAGGAATTCCATCACGCCGCGGCGCGCGTTGCGAACCAGCGGGCTGTCGGTCTTCACCGCCATGCCGTCCGCCACCGGATAGGCGCAGGAGGCGACGGGCTTCGGCGCCTTCTCCACCTCCACCAGGCACATCCGGCAGTTGCCGGCGACCGACAGGCGCTCATGGTAGCAGAAGCGCGGGATCTCCTTCCCCGCGGCCTCGCAGGCCTGCAGCACCGTCGCGCCGTTCGGGACCTCGACCTCGATCCCGTCGACCGTGACCTTCGCCATCACGCCACCTTCCTGTAGGCCGCGAGCAGCGCCTCGACGGCGATGCCGTCGATCGTCATGCCCACCAGGCCCGAACCCGTGATCGCCACGCCGCTGAGGTCGCAGGCGCGGAATGCCGCGCCGGCCAGCGTGGCCCCTTCGAACACCGCGCCGCCGAGGTTGCTGCCCTCGATGCGGCTTCCGGTCAGCGTCGTGCCCCTGATCGTGCTGCCGGCCGCGTTGCAGCCCGCGATCACGATGGGGCCCGCCCTGCCGGTGATCTCCGTGACCATCCCCGTCACTCCGCCGCCAGCGGCACGGCGCGCGGCGCGCGCGCGGCCTTGTAGGCGGCGATGCGCTGTTCCATCACCGGGCGGAAATGGCGGATGAGCCCCTGCACGGGCCAGACGCCGCCATCGGCCAGCGCGCAGATCGTGTGCCCCTCGATGCGGCGCGTCACCTCCTCCAGCAGGTCGATCTCCTCGACCTCCGCGCGGCCTTCCACCATGCGCTCCATCATGCGGCTGACCCAGCCCATGCCTTCCCGGCAGGGCGTGCACTGACCGCAGCTCTCATGCTTGTAGAACTTCGACAGGCGCGCGATCGCGCGGACGATGTCGGTGGACTTGTCCATCACGATGACGCCCGCGGTGCCGAGGCCCGTCTTGTGCTCCCTCAGCGCATCGAAATCCATCAGCACGTCGTCGCAGACGCTCTTCGGGATGAGCGGGGTGGAGGACCCGCCGGGGATGACGCAGAGCAGGTTGTCCCATCCGCCGCGCACGCCGCCCGCATGGCGCTCGATCAGCTCGCGCAGCGGGATCGACATCTCCTCCTCCACGTTGCACGGCTTGTTCACGTGCCCCTGGATGCAGAAGATCTTCGTGCCCGAGTTCTTCGGCCGCCCGAAGCCCGCGAACCAGGCCGCGCCGCGCCGCAGGATGGTCGGCACCACCGCGATCGTCTCGACGTTGTTCACCGTGGTCGGGCAGCCATAGAGCCCGACGGCGGCCGGGAATGGCGGCTTCAGCCGCGGCATGCCCTTCTTGCCCTCCAGGCTCTCGATCAGCGCCGTTTCCTCGCCGCAGATATAGGCGCCTGCGCCGCGATGGACGTAGAGGTCGAAGTCCCAACCCGAGCCCGCGGCGTTGCGGCCGAGCAGGCCGGCGTCATACGCCTCCTCGATCGCCGCTTCGAGCACGCGGCTCTCGTTGTAGTACTCGCCGCGGATGTAGATGTACCCGGCATGCGCGCCCATCGCGAAGCCCGCGATCAGGCAGCCCTCGATCAGGGTCTGCGGATCGTGGCGGATGATGTCGCGGTCCTTGCAGGTGCCGGGCTCGGACTCGTCGGCGTTCACCACCAGGTAGTGCGGCCGCTCGCTCGCCTGCTTCGGCATGAAGGACCACTTCATGCCGGTCGGGAAGCCCGCGCCGCCGCGGCCGCGCAGGCCCGAGGCCTTCATCTCCTCGATGATCGCGTCGCGCCCGCGCGCGAGGATCGCGCCCGTGCCGTCCCACGCGCCGCGCCGCTGCGCGGCCGCGAGCCGCCAGTCATGCACGCCGTAGAGGTTGGTGAAGATGCGGTCCTTGTCGGAAAGCGCCATGGCCCTATTCCCCCGCCACGCCGGTCAGCGTCAGCGGCCCGCCTTCCGGCGCGCTGGTCTGGCGCCCGGTGGTGGAGCCGGGCTGCGGCCGTTCGCCGCGCCGCAGCGCCTCGATCAGCGCGACCGTGCGGTCGTAGTCGAGATCCTCGTAGTAGTCGTCGTCCACCTGCAGCACCGGCGCGTTCACGCAGGCGCCGAGGCACTCGACCTCGGTCAGGGTGAACATGCCGTCGGCGCTGGTCTGGCCCACCTTCACCTGCGCCGCGTCGTGGCAGGCGCGCAGCACCTCGTCCGACCCGCGCAGCATGCAGGGCGTGGTGCCGCAGAGCTGCAGGTGGACCCGCCCGATCGGGCGGGTGTTGAACATGAAGTAGAAAGTCGCGACCTCGTAGACGCGGATCGGCGGCATCGACAGTCGCCCCGCGATCACGTCCATCGCCACCTTCGGCACCCAGGCGCTGCCGGTCTGCCGCCCCATCTGCTTCTGCGCGACATAGAGCAACGGGATCACCGCGCTGGCCTGCTTCCCGGCCGGGTACCGCGCGACGATCCGTTCGATCTGCGCCTCGCTCTCCGCGTCGAAGGCGAAATGCGCGGGCTGTTCCGGATGCTGCTGGTCGGCCGCATGCGTGGCGCCCCAGCCGCCACCCGGCGACTGCACGCCGTCGTCCCGTGCGTCCCCGCTCACCGGTCGATCTCCCCGAAGACGATATCGAGGCTGCCGATGATGGCGACCGCGTCCGCCAGCATGTGCCCCTTGGACAGCACCTCCATCGCCTGGAGATGCGCGAAGCCCGGCGCGCGGATCTTGGCGCGGTACGGGCGGTTGGTGCCGTCGGCCACGAGGTAGAGGCCGAATTCGCCCTTCGGCGCCTCGGTCACCGTGTAGGTGGCGCCGGCCGGCACGTGGTAGCCCTCGGTGTAGAGCTTGAAGTGGTGGATCAGGCTTTCCATCGACCGCTTCATCGCCCCGCGGGTCGGCGGCACGATCTTGTTGTCCGCGATCTTCACGGGGCCGGGGCGGATGGCGGCCAGGCACTGCTCGATCATGCGCAGGCTCTGCCGCATCTCCTGCATGCGCACCAAGTAGCGGTCGTAGCAGTCGCCATGCACGCCGACGGGGATGTCGAAGTCCAGCCGGTCGTACATCTCGTAGGGCTGCGACTTCCGCAGGTCCCACGCGCAGCCCGAGGCGCGCAGGCAGGGCCCGCTGAAGCCCCAGGCCATCGCCTGTTCGGCCGTCATGACGCCGATGTCGACGGTGCGCTGCTTGAAGATCCGGTTCTGCGTCAGCAGCCCTTCGAGGTCGTCGAGGAATTTCGGGAACTGCCGGCACCAGGCGCCGATCCGGTCCTCGAGCCCCGCCGGCAGGTCACGGGAGACGCCGCCGGCGCGGAAGTAGTTGACGTGGTAGTGGCTGCCGCCTGCCTGCTCGTAGAATTCCAGCAGGTATTCGCGCTGCTCGAACCCCCAGAGGGAGGGCGTGATGGCGCCGACGTCGAGAGCGTAGGTCGTGATGTTGAGCAGGTGGTTCAGGATGCGCGTGATCTCGGCGAACATCGTCCGGATCCAGCGCGCGCGCTCCGGGATGTCACGCTCGATGCCGAGCAGCTTCTCCACAGCGAGCACGTAGCTGTGCTCCATGCACATGGGAGAGACGTAGTCGAGGCGGTCCATGTAGGGCATCGCCTGGAGATACGTCTTGTGCTCCATCAGCTTCTCGGTGCCGCGGTGCAGCAGGCCGATATGCGGGTCGGCACGTTCCACCACCTCGCCCTTCATCTCGAGGATGAGGCGCAGCACGCCGTGCGCCGCAGGGTGCTGCGGGCCGAAGTTGATGGTGTGCGAATCGAGTTCCAACACGCGCCTCGCCACGGTCTCGCCGGTGGCGGAGGCGAAGGCTGCGGGGTCGGAGGCGGCCGCGAGCGGGCCGGCCTCGGACGCCATGGACGAACTGCCGCTCATCGCGGGCTCCCGGGGGATTGCTCGATCTGTCCGCGCTCGGCGCGGGTGAGGTGCACCTTCTCGTCGCCGGGCAGCGTGGTCATGCCTTCCCAGGGCGAGAGGAAGTCGAAGTTGCGGAAGTCCTGCGTGAGCGACACGGGTTCGTAGACCACCTGCTTCCGCGTCTCGTCGTAGCGGACCTCGACATGGCCGGTCAGCGGGAAGTCCTTGCGCAGTGGATGGCCTTCGAAGCCGTAGTCGGTCAGCAGGCGCCGCAGGTCGGACTGGCCCTCGAACAGGATGCCGTACATGTCCCAGGCCTCGCGCTCGTACCAGGTGGCGTTCGGCCAGATGCCGGACAGCGTCGGCACCGGCGTCGCGGCATCGGTGCGGACGACGACGCGGATGCGGCGGTTATGCGACAGGCTCAGCAGGTTGTAGACCACGTCGAAACGCTGCGGGCGTTCGGGCCAGTCCACGCCGCAGATGTCCATGCACTGCTCGTAGCCATAGGCGTCGCGCAGCAGCAGCATCAGCGGCGGCAGCATCTCGCGCCGGGCATGGAGGACGAGCTCCTGCCCGCGCTCGACCACGGCATCCTCGATGGCGGGGCCGGCGGCCTGCGCGATCTCGGCGCCGAGCTCGGCCAGGGGGTTCGGGGGCGCGTCAGCCACGGAGGATGGTTCCCGTCCTGCGGATCTTCTTCTGCAGCTGCAGGATGCCGTAGACCAGCGCCTCCGCCGTGGGCGGGCAGCCGGGCACATAGACATCCACGGGCACGATGCGGTCGCAGCCCCGCACCACCGAATAGCTGTAGTGGTAGTAGCCGCCACCGTTGGCGCAGCTGCCCATGCTGATGACCCAGCGCGGCTCGCTCATCTGGTCGTAGACCTTGCGCAGCGCGGGGGCCATCTTGTTGGTCAGCGTGCCCGCCACGATCATCACGTCCGACTGCCGCGGGCTGCCGCGCGGGATGATGCCGAAGCGATCGAGGTCGTAGCGCGCCATGTAGGCGTGGATCATCGGCACCGCGCAGCAGGCCAGCCCGAAGGTCATCGGCCACAGGCTGCCCGTGCGGGCCCAGTTCACCACCTTGTCGAGGTTGGCGACGACGAAGCCCTTCTCCTCGACCTCGCCGGTGATGCCCTTGATCACCGCGTCCTGCGCCGGTCCGGGAGGCAGGGCCTCCCGGTTCCACGCGATGGATTCGCTGTTCGTACCGCTCATTCCGTTCTCCGGGCGCTCATCGCGCCGCGTCTGCCAGGACGCGCTGCCGCGCGTCATTCCCAGTCCAGCGCGCCCTTCCGCCACTCATAGACGAAGCCGACGGTCAGCACGCCGAGGAAGCCCATCATCGACATGAAGCCCAGCCACCCGATCTCGCCGAGCGCGATGGCCCAGGGGAACAGGAATGCGACTTCCAGGTCGAAGATGATGAAAAGGATGGCGACCAGGTAGAATCGCACATCGAAGCGCCGCCGCGTGTCGTCGAACGGCTCGAAGCCGCATTCATAGGCCGACAGCTTCTCGGGGTTCGGCTTCTGCCGCGCGGCGAGCAGCGCACCGCCCACCATCGCGCTTGCGATGCCGGCCGCGATCCCGAGGAAGACCAGGATCGGGAAATACTCTGCCAGCAGCGGCTGGGTCATGATGCCTCGGCTGTCCTTCACCTTGCGTAGGCCGGGGGGTTCTTGCGTCCCGTCCGGCCGCCATGCTGCGCCAATGAGGGGCGCCCCGCGTTGTTCCCGCAGGTCCCCGTCCATGCCGCACCGCAGCGTGGCCGGACATTAGCCCCCTCGCGCGCGGTCCGCCATAGGGGCGGCGCACCTCGAATCAAGGGAGATCGGAACCGGGGAACAGATGCGCCCGCGGGCCCGGAACGTCCAGGCCACGGCGGCGCATCGGTATAGAACGAATTAGGGGAAAGACTGTCGCGTGGCGCGAGTGACGGGGCTCGAACCCGCGACCTCCGGCGTGACAGGCCGGCGCTCTAACCAACTGAGCTACACCCGCCCGCGACAGTGGGCGGGTGATACGGGCGGGCGGCGGAGGTGTCAAGCGGAGGGGGCGGAGGATTGCGCGGCAGGATGAAGATCGCTGTGGATGAACATCCGGGAGGTCGGTGCAACGCGAAGGTCGGCCTGCATGGCGCGGCACGGGGCCGCCACCATGCGCCGGTCCAGAAGGAGGGATGGCGGGAATGGGCGCTGACGGATTCGAACCGCCGGCATCCTGTGTGTAAGACAGGCGCTCTACCGCTGAGCTAAGCGCCCCGCCCGGGCACCTGCCCTACGGCGTCCGCCGCGCGGCGCCAAGCCCCGGCGGGGCCTGGAATCGAAAAGGGCCGGCCCTTGCGGGCCGGCCCCTTCCACAGTCCCGGACGGGACGAAGCTCAGTTCACGGAGTCCTTCAGGCCCTTGCCAGCCTTGAAGCGGACGGTCGTGGTCGCAGGGATCTTGATCTCCTCGCCCGTGCGCGGATTGCGGCCCTTGCCGGCCTTGCGACGCGAGGTGGAGAAGGTGCCGAAGCCGACGAGGCGGACCTCCTGCTTCTTCTTCAGCGACTTGGTGATCGCCTCGAACACGGCGTCGAGCACGTCGCCGGCCTTCGCCTTCGGAAGGTCGCCCGCTTCGGCGACAACGGCGACCAGATCCTGCTTGTTCATGTGGACCCCCCTTCAGGTCTCGGCGCCGCGTGTCCCGCTGCGCGCATGCTGCATGTGAGACGCGGCGGCACTGAAGACGAATCGCCGTCGCATCGGGACGCACACTAGGAGCGCGCTTCCGCACACGTCAACGTCAGCACGGCCGCTTCCTGGCGGATAACCGCCATTTCCGAAGGGGTTGCGGCAGAAACCCCACGGCCGCCGCCGCGTCGCGGCCGCTGCTGCGCGGAAAGCCTTGAAAAGAAAGGGGGCGCCCGACCCTAGGTCAGGGCGCCCCCGGTAGCGAACGCGGATGCGCGGCCGGTCAGTGCGGACGGACGGCTGCCCCATCCCCCGCCGCGCCGGTCGCCGCGGCGGGCGGCGCCTCGGGCGGTTCCTCCCAGACGATGGGTTCCGGCGCGCGGGCCAGCGCCTTGCCGATCACCTCGTCCACATGGCTGACGGGGATGATGGTCAGCCCCTTCTTCACGTTGTCCGGGATCTCGGCCAGGTCCTTCTCATTGTCCTTCGGGATGAACACCGTGGTGGTGCCGCTCCGCAGCGCCGCCAGCAGCTTCTCCTTCAGGCCGCCGATCGGCAGCACGCGCCCGCGCAGCGTGATCTCGCCCGTCATCGCGACATCCTTGCGCACCGGGATGCCGGTGAGCACGGAGACGATGCTGGTCGCCATCGCGATGCCCGCGGAAGGCCCGTCCTTCGGCGTCGCCCCTTCCGGGACGTGGACGTGGATGTCCCGCTTCTCGAACAGCGTGGGCTTCAGGCCGAACTGCGGCGCGCGGGACCGGACGTAGCTCATCGCCGCGCTCACGCTTTCCTGCATGACGTCGCCGAGCTTGCCGGTGGTCTTGGTGTTGCCCTTGCCGGGCACCACCACGCTCTCGATCGTCAGGATCTCGCCGCCCACCTCGGTCCAGGCAAGGCCGGTGACGACCCCCACCATGTCCTCGGACTCCGCCTCGCCGAAGCGGAATTTCCGGACGCCGGCGAACTTGTCCAGGTTCTTCACCGTCACCTGGATCTTCTTCGCCTTCTTCGAGACGATCTCCTTCACCGCCTTGCGGGCGATGCCGGCAAGCTCCCGCTCGAGGTTGCGCACCCCGGCCTCGCGCGTGTGGTAGCGCACCAGGTCGCGCAGCGCGTCCTCGCTGATCGTCCACTCGCCCGTCTTGATGCCGTTGGCCTCGCTGACCTTCGGGATCAGGTGCCGCTTGGCGATCTCCACCTTCTCATCCTCGGTGTAGCCGGGGATGCGGATGATCTCCATGCGGTCGAGCAGCGGCTGCGGCATGCGGAGGCTGTTCGCTGTCGTCACGAACATCACGTCCGACAGGTCGTAGTCCACTTCGAGGTAGTGGTCGTTGAAGGTCCCGTTCTGCTCCGGGTCCAGCACCTCCAGCAGCGCCGAGGACGGGTCGCCGCGCCAGTCGGCGCCGAGCTTGTCGATCTCGTCGAGGAGGAACAGCGGGTTGGAGGATTTCGCCTTCTTCATCCCCTGCACGACCTTGCCCGGCATGGAGCCGATATAGGTCCGCCGGTGGCCGCGCACCTCCGCCTCGTCCCGCACGCCGCCGAGCGACATGCGCACGAAGTTCCGCCCCGTCGCCTTCGCGATGGACTTGCCGAGCGAGGTCTTGCCCACGCCGGGGGGGCCGACCAGGCACAGGATCGGGCCGCGGATCTTCGAGCTGCGGCTTTGCACCGCCAGGTATTCGAGGATGCGTTCCTTGATCTTCTCGAGCCCGTAGTGGTCGGCGTCGAGGACCTTCTCCGCCGCGACCACGTCGTTGCGGATCTTGGTCTTCTTCTTCCAGGGGATCGACAGCATCCAGTCGAGGTAGTTGCGCACCACCGTCGCCTCGGCGCTCATCGGCGACATGGTCTTGAGCTTCTTCAGCTCGCCCAGTGCCTTCTCGCGCGCTTCCTTGCTGAACTTCGTCGCCTTGATCTTGGCCTCGAGCTCGGCGGTCTCGTCCTTGCCGTCCTCGCCCTCGCCCAGCTCCTTCTGGATGGCCTTCAGCTGCTCGTTCAGGTAGTACTCGCGCTGCGTCTTCTCCATCTGCCGCTTCACGCGGTTGCGGATGCGCTTCTCGACCTGCAGGACGCCGATCTCGGATTCCATGTGCGCGAAGACGCGCTCGAGCCGCGCGCCGACGCCCGGGGTCTCCAGCAGTTCCTGCTTCTCGCCGATCTTCAGGTTGAGGTGGGCCGCCACCGTGTCGGCCAGCTTCGACGGGTCGTCGATCTGGTTGACCGAGACCAGCACCTCGGGTGCGATCTTCTTGTTCAGCTTGATGTACTGCTCGAACTGGGCGACGACCGTGCGGGCCAGCGCCTCCAGCTCGCGCGTCTCGGGCGCGTCCTCGTCGAGGGGGCCGGAGAAGGCCTCGAAATACGGGTCGGTGCCCTTGTAGGCGGCGATCCTCGACCGCTTGCCGCCTTCGACCAGCACCTTCACCGTGCCGTCCGGCAGCTTCAGCAGCTGCAGCACGGTCGAGACGGTGCCGACCATGTACATGTCGTCGATGCCGGGGTCGTCCTGCTGCGCGTTCTTCTGCGCGACCAGCAGGATCTGCTTGTCGTCGCGCATGACCGCTTCCAGCGCGCGCACGGATTTCTCGCGCCCGACGAACAGCGGCACGATCATGTGTGGGAAGACGACGATGTCACGCAGCGGCAGCACCGGGAGGAGCTCGCCGCGGACCGGTTCGGTGGGATTGGCCGCCATTAGGACCTCGCTGAGGACGATCGGCCCGGGGCCGCCCCCGGGATGGCCCTTGTGAGGCTCCCGGTTGTCGGCACGGCCCCGGCGCCACGGGGATGACGTTCAGATGGCCCCCCCGCCGCCCCGGCGCAAGCACGGCCGGGGCGCATGGCCGCCCGGCGCGGGGCGGTGGGGAGGGACCTTGAAACCACTCAGCCCGCGGACTGCTCCGCCGGCCTTTCGCCGTAGATGAAAAGGGGGCTGGCGCGGCCTTCCGCAACCTCGCGGTTGACCACCACCTCCTCCACATCCTCCAGCCCCGGCAGGTCGAACATCGTGCCGAGCAGGATGCTCTCCATGATGGAGCGCAGGCCGCGCGCGCCGGTCTTGCGCTGGATGGCGCGGGTGGCGACCGACTTCATCGCATCCTCGGTGAAGGTGAGCTTGGCCCCCTCCATCTCGAACAGGCGCTGGTACTGCTTGACCAGGGCGTTCTTGGGCTTGGTCAGGATCTCGATCAGCGCCTTCTCGTCGAGGTCCTCGAGGGTGGCGACCACCGGCAGGCGCCCGATGAATTCGGGGATGAGGCCGAACTTCAGCAGGTCCTCGGGCTCCACCTCGCGCAGGATGGCGCCGGTGCGGCGCTCGTCGGGACCGCGCACCTCGGAGCCGAAGCCGATGCCCGAGCCCTTGCCGCGGGCTGCGATGATCTTCTCGAGGCCCGCGAAGGCGCCGCCGCAGATGAACAGGATGTTGGTCGTGTCCACCTGCAGGAATTCCTGCTGAGGGTGCTTGCGCCCGCCTTGCGGCGGCACGGAGGCGACGGTGCCCTCCATGATCTTCAGCAGGGCCTGCTGCACGCCCTCCCCGCTCACGTCGCGGGTGATGGAGGGGTTGTCGGACTTGCGGCTGATCTTGTCGACCTCGTCGATGTAGACGATGCCGCGCTGCGCCCGTTCCACGTTGTAGTCGGCCGATTGCAGCAGCTTCAGGATGATGTTCTCGACATCCTCGCCGACATAGCCCGCTTCGGTCAGCGTCGTCGCGTCGGCCATGGTGAAGGGCACGTCGAGGATGCGGGCGAGGGTCTGGGCAAGCAGCGTCTTGCCCGACCCGGTCGGCCCGACGAGCATGATGTTGCTCTTCGCGATCTCGACCTCGCCGGACTTCCCGCCATGGGCGAGCCGCTTGTAGTGGTTGTGCACCGCCACCGACAGAACGCGCTTCGCGTGGTCCTGGCCGATGACGTAGTCGTCGAGGACCTTGCAGATCTCGCGCGGCGTCGGCACGCCGTCGCGGGACTTCACGAGGTGCGTCTTGTGCTCCTCGCGGATAATGTCCATGCACAGCTCGACGCATTCGTCGCAGATGAACACGGTCGGCCCGGCGATGAGCTTCCGGACCTCGTGCTGCGACTTGCCGCAGAACGAGCAATACAAGGTGTTCTTCGAGTCGCCGGACTTGCTCATGCGTGCTCCAGAGGCCAGACCCCGCCTGCGGGGAGGGTGGCGGCGCAGGGCGCCCGCCCCCCGGCAGGAAGGTCGGCCACAGCTGACTGTAGCCCCCGCGCAACGCGGGGGAAAGCGGAACCGCCACATGGCCCGCCCCTGCAACAGCCCGTGAAGCGGTGCTGGCGCATGGGCGTGCCGGGGGCGGCCGTGGCCGGGCTCAGGCCTTCACCGCCTCGACGGGCGGCAGGGGGCGCTGTTCCACGACCTGGTCGACGATGCCGAAATCCCGGGCTTCCTCGGCCGACATGTAGGTGTCGCGCTCGAGCTTGTTCTGGATTTCCTCGATGGGCTGACCCGTGTGGCGCACATAGATCTGGTTCAGCCGCTCCCGCGTTTTCAGGATCTCGCGCGCCTGGATCTCGATGTCCGTCGCCTGGCCCTGGGCGCCGCCCGAGGGCTGGTGGACCATGATCCGGCTGTTCGGCAGGGCGAAGCGCTTGTCCTTCGCACCGGCGCACAGCAGCAGGCTGCCCATCGACGCCGCCATGCCCATGCAGACCGTGCTGACCGGCGAACGGATATACTGCATCGTGTCGTAGATCGCGAGGCCGGCGGTGACCACGCCGCCCGGGCTGTTGATGTAGAAGGCGATGTCCTTGTTCGGATTTTCGCTTTCCAGGAACAGCAGCTGCGCGCAGAGCAGGCTCGCCACCTGGTCGTACACCGCCCCGGTCAGGAAGATGATCCGTTCCTTCAGCAGGCGTGAATAGATGTCGAAGGCACGCTCGCCCCGCGCGGTCTGCTCGATGACCATGGGGACGAGGGTGTTGTTGTAGATCTCGACCGGATCGCGGTCACGCATGGTGGTCCCTTTCATGCCCTGCCCGGGGGCGGGCGGCAGCCAGGGGCAGGCCCTGTCGGGCTCCGCCCCGAAGGCGAGTCTGACGCATCCACCTTAATGTGGGGAAACCAGCGGAAAGAGCAAATCCCCCTCCCCCATGGGTCGGTAGACCGGCCGCGCTGCTGGATGGAAGTCGTATTTTGTATGCGATTCGCCGGGGCACAATGGCCCGGCACCGCGGCAGCCAAGCCGCCAGGCCACCCCTCCCCCGCGGCAGCCGCGGAAGGAGGGGGGGGCGGGCCGCCGGCTCAGCCGGCGGCCGAGGCCGCGAGGTCCTTCGGGGTGACCGGCGTCTCGGTCACCTTGGCCAGTTCCAGGACGAAGTCGACGACCTTCTCCTCGAAGATCGGCGCGCGCAGGTTCTCGACCGCCTGGGGGTTCTTGCGGAAGAAGTCGAGGACCTGCTTCTCCTGCCCGGGGTAGCGCCCGGCCTCGGCGCGCATCGCGCCGCCGAGTTCCTCGTTCGAGACCTGGATGTTGTTCGTCCGCCCGATCTCGGACAGCAGCAGGCCAAGGCGGATGCGACGTTCCGCAATGGCGCGGTACTCGCCCTTCAGCGTCGCCTCGTCCTTGCCCTGGTCGTCGGCGTCCAGACGGCCGGCCTTCATGTCGGCCTCGACCCGCTGCCAGATCTGGCCGAACTCGCCTTCCACCATGCCTTCCGGCACCTGGAACTGCGCGCGTTCCGCCAAGGCGTCCAGCAGCGCGCGCTTCGCCTTCATCCGCGCGAGGCCGTCATATTCCCGCTGCAGGTTCTCACCCACGCGGGCGCGCAGCGCGGCGAGGTCGTCCATGCCGAGCTTCTTCGCGAACTCCTCGTCGATCGCGGGCAGCACCTTGGTCTTCAGCGCCTTGGCCGTGATGGCGAAGACCGCCGCCTTGCCCGCCAGCTCGGCCGAGCCGTATTCGGCGGGGAAGGACACCTCGATGTCCTTCTTCTCGCCCGGCGACATGCCCTCGAGCTGCTCGGTGAAGCCGGGGATGAAGCCGTCGCCGGCTACCTCGATCGGCATGTCGCTCGCCGTCCCGCCCTGGAAGGGCTCGGCGAGGGTGCCATCCTCGTTCTTCAGCCGCCCTTCGAAGTCGCAGACCAGCACGTCGCCCTTCACGGCGGGCCGTGCCTCGGCCACGTCCTCGGTGCTGGCCAGACGGGTCGCCATGGTGGCGAGGAACTCGTCGATCTCGGCCTCGCCCGGCGTCGCCTTCTCGCGCACCAGCTCGATCGAGGCGAAGTCCGGCATCGGGATCTCGGGCAGCAGCTCGAGATCGAGCTTGTATTCGAGGTCGGCGCCGTCGCTGTAGTTCACCAGCTCGATCTTCGGCTGCATGGCGGGGCGCAGGCCGCGGTCGGTGATGACCTGCTGCGTCGCCTCCTGCACGGACTGCTCCAGCACCTCGCCCTGCACGGCGGCGCCGTAGCGCTGCTTCACCACGGCGGCGGGCACCTTGCCGGGGCGGAAGCCGGGCAGGCGCAGGTCGGCGCCCAGTTCCTTGAGGCGCTTGTCCCGGCGCGCCGCCAGGCTCGCGGCCGGCACCACGACCTGGAACGCCCTCTTCAGCCCCTCGGCGGGCAGCTCGGTGACCTGCATTGTCCGTATCCGTGTCCTGATGGGGCGCCGGCGGCGCCGAACGCATGAAGCGGGCTCCGTTACCGCCCGGACGGCGCGGGGGCAATGGGGATCGCCGAAAACAGCGCCCATCGCCCCGGAGGGGGCATCATGCGGGCGGAGGGACTTGAACCCCCATGGCTTGCGCCACTGGAACCTAAATCCAGCGTGTCTACCGTTCCACCACGCCCGCGCGCCCGATCCCTAGCCCGGCTTCCGCAGCACGAAAAGCTGCGATTTCAGCGCCGAGGGTGCGGGCACCGGCAGGTGGCTGTCCTCGCGCACCTCCAGCACGCGCAGCCCGGCCGCCGCGGCGAGGGCGAAGACCTCACCCTGGGGAATCAGGTGCAGCTCCGGCGCGGCGGGCTGGCGGCCGGCCAGGTGGGAGGCGGTCGAGAAGCGGTAGCCGGGATACCAGGTCGGCACCTGGAACACCGCCACCCCGCCCGGGGCGAGGCCGGCGAAGGCGAGTTCGAGGATGCGGCGGATCAGCGGCGGCGGATTCCATTGCAAGGTCCGGCGGCTGTACCAGAGGTCGTAGCCCTCGGCCGGCATCGGCTCGCCCGGCCGCGCGCGCAGCCAGCGCAGATGCACCAGCCCCCTTCCCTGCGTCTCCTGCCGGGCCAGCGCCAGGTGGTGGGAGGAGACGTCCATCCCGGTGATCTCCGGGAAGTGCTGCGCCAGCCAGGGCGTCACCCGCCCGGTCCCGCAGCCATGCTCCAGCAGGCGCGGCACCGCCTCCGGCGCGATCCCGTGGCGGGCGAGCGTGGCGACCAGCGCCGCCGCATCCGCCGCCCCGCTCGCCTGGAAGCGCCGCCGGTTGGCGGGGAAGCGGTCGGGGCGGAAGTCGTCCTCGGGCATCACCGACCACTGCGGCGCATCCTCGCCCAGCGCGGCCCAGACCCGCATCTGCCAGAGCATCAGCCGCTCCAGCTCCTCCGGCCCGGCGACCAGATCCGCCTCCGGCGGCGGGCCGGAATCCAGCGCGGGGCTGCCGCGGAACTCCTCCGAGGCGAGGAACCTCTCCCGCAGCGCGCCCACCGTCACCGGCTCCGCCAGGTGGTGGGCCAGCATCGAATCGTCCTCGGGGTCGCGGCCGAGGATGAAGCGGTAGCAGGCCCGCACCTCCTCCGCCCCCGCGGGGCGGTCCAGCCAGGGCGGCGCCGGCATGGCCGCGGCCGGGCTCCCCGCGCGGCGCGCCGCGGCCGCCGCCCGGCGGGCCGCCACCTCGGCCCGCGCATCGCGCCGCGCCGCGCCGGGCGCCTGTTCCCCGCCCCTCATGCCCCATCCACCTCGCGCATCGGCGGGAGCGTATAGGCGGGCGGCCGGGCCGCGTCACGCCGGCGCTACCGCCCGAGCAGGACCCCCGCGCAGGCATCGAGGATGGCGCCCGCATCCAGCCCGTATTCGCGGTAGAGGTCCGGAATGTCCCCCGCCTGGCCGAAGCGGTCCACACCGAGCGGCCTCACCCGGTGGCCATGCACCGCGCCGAGCCAGGCATGGGCGGCCGGGTGGCCATCCAGGATCGTCACCAGCGCCGCCCCCGGAGCCAGCGGCGCCAGCAGCCGCGCGACATGGCTGTCCCCGCGCCCCGCAAGCCAGCCGGAATGCAGCCGGTCCGGCGAGGTAACGGCGAGCAGCCCGGCCTCCGGCACGTCCTCGCGCAGGGCCTCGAAGGCTTCCATCGCCTCGGGCGCGACCGGGCCCTGGTAGGCGACGGCGATCGCGGCGCCCGGCGCGGGAGGGACCACCCAGTAACCGCCCGCCACCACGCCCGCCGCGTCCAGCGCCCGCTGCGGCTGCGCCAGCGCGCGGGTGGACAGGCGCAGCCAGACGGAACAGCCATCCGGCTTCTGCATGTGGTCGAAGGCGAAGCGCATCAGCACGGCGAGTTCGTCCGCATGCGCCGGCTCGAAGGCCAGCAGCCGGTCCTGCGCCATGCCGAGCAGCGGGGTGTTCACACTCTGGTGCTGCCCGCCCTCCGGCGCCAGCGTCAGGCCCGATGGCGTGCTGACCAGCAGGAAGCGCGCATCCTGGTAGCAGCCATAGATCAGCGCATCGAGGCCGCGGTTGACGAAGGGGTCGTACACCGTCCCGACGGGCAGCAGCCGCGCGCCGTACAGGCTGTGCGACAGGCCGAGCGCGGACAGCACCAGGAACAGGTTCTGCTCGGCGATGCCGAGCTCGATGTGCTGCCCTTCCGGCCCCATCCCCCATCGCTGCGCGCTGGCGAGCTTGGCGTCGCGGAACACGTCGTTCTTCAGGTGCCGGTCGAAGATGCCGCGCCGGTTCACCCAGGGGCCGAGATTGGTCGATACGGTGACGTCGGGGCTGGTGGTGACGATGCGCGCCGCCAGCTCCGCCGCCTCTCCCTGCCCGCGGCCGATCTCGGCCAGGATCTCGCCGAAGGCGGCCTGGGTGGAGAGGCTGCGGCCGGGCGGGACGCGCGGCGCAGGCAGGCTGGCGGGCACATGCACCGCCGGCGCCGAAAGCGCCCGGCCCTCGGGCGCGAGGGGCCGCGCGAAGGGCACGTCACCGAGGAAGGCGCGGAGTTCCGCCTCCGTCGCGTCGAGCCCCTCGAAAGGGTCCCATTCATGGCCCTCGCGGATCGACATGGCGGCCTTGAAGGCGGCCATCTGCTCCTTCGTCATCAGCCCGGCATGGTTGTCCTTGTGGCCGGCGAAGGGCAGGCCCATGCCCTTGATGGTGTAGGCGATGAAGCAGGTCGGCTGGTCGCCCGCCGCGTCCTGCGCGCGGAAGGCCTCGGTCAGCGTCTCGATGTCATGGCCGCCGAGATTGGTCATCAGCGCGGCCAGCTCGTCATCCGTCAGCGGGTCGATGATGGCGCGCACCCCCGGCACGCGGCCGAGATCGGCCAGCAGCGCGTTGCGCCAGGCGGCCCCGCCCTGGAAGGTCAGCGCGGCGTAGAGGCTGTTCGGGCAGTCGTCGATCCAGCGGCGCAGCGCCTCCCCCTCCTCCCGCGCGAAGGCGGCTTCCAGGCGGCGGCCGTATTTCAGGGTGACGACGTTCCACCCCATGTCGCGGAACAGCCCCTCGATCCGGCCGAACAGCCGGTCCGGCACCACGCTGTCGAGGCTCTGGCGGTTGTAGTCCACCACCCACCAGACATTCCGAACGTCGTGCTTCCAGCCCTCCAGCAGGGCCTCGTAGATATTCCCCTCGTCCAGCTCGGCATCGCCCACCACAGCCACGTGCCGCCCGGGCCGCAGGTCCGGCCGGCCGAGCCCGTGCAGCCGCACATAGTCCTGCACCAGCGAACCGAAGGTGGTCAGCGCCACGCCGAGCCCGACCGAGCCGGTGGAGAAGTCCACCTCCGCGCCGTCCTTGACGCGGCTCGGATAGGGCTGGATGCCGCCGAACCGCCGCAGCGTCGCGAGCTTCGCGCGGTCCTGCCGGCCCAGCAGGTAGTTGATGGCGTGGAAGACCGGCCCGGCATGGGGCTTCACCGCCACCCGGTCCTCGGGCCGCAGCACCTCGAAATAGAGCGCGGCGAGGATCGACACGGCGGAGGCGCAGCTTGCCTGGTGGCCGCCCACCTTCAGCCCGTCCCGGTTCGGGCGGATGTGGTTGGCGTGGTGGATCATCCAGGCCGAGAGCCAGAGCAGCTTGCGCTCCAGCTGGTGCAGCAGCCGCACGCGGTCGGCTTCGGGAAGCTGCTTCCGGATCGGCCGCTCCGCGGTCATGCCCTGCTCCCTCGACGCCCATGTCCCTGCGCGCCGAACATAGGGGCTCGGGCCAGCCGCGCGAAGGCCGGCGGGCGGCACCCGCCCGCCTTGCCTCCGCGGCGGCCGAGCGTCACGGCCTCGCGAGGAGGGTCCGGCTGCAGTCCGCGGCGAAGCCCTCGCCGCGCGTCGCCAGCGCGCTGGCCAGCACGTCGCAGAGCAGCGGCGCGCGGCTCGGCCAGGCCTCCACCGCCGGCGGTGGCCGGCCGGCGGCCAGGCGGGGCGCCGCGCCCTCCGGCACCGCAGCGGCGGTGAAGCCGCCATGGGCCGCGGAGTGCACCGCATCCAGCACGGCGGCGGCCGTGCCGCCGGCGCCGATCGCCACCACCAGGCCGGCGCCGAAGCCGACGCGCAGCGTCGCCAGCGCATCCACCAGGGTCGCCGGCAGTTCCGCCAACCCTGCGTCGAGGACATGGATCTCGACCACCGCGGCGCCGGCATCGAGCATCGCCGCGGTCAGGCGGTGGCGCAGGCCGTCCGGCATGTCAGGGCCCTTGGCGATGACGGCGGCGGCATCGCCGGGCTGCCAGCCGGGCGGCAGGTTCAGCAGCGCGGGCACCGGATGGTCCGCCATGCCGGGGCCGGGCGTCAGCCAGACCGGCAGGAACTGCGTGTATTCCGGCGTGCCGATCGAGGCGGCGGAGGGCGCGGCGCCGGGCGCCGTCCCCGCCACCATCGCCGCCAGGGCCAGCGCGCCGGCCCGCCTGCAGGAGATCCGCATCGCATCCTCCTCCGCCCATCGCGGTGGGGGGATGCTGCCGCAGGGGGCCGGGCGCGGTCCCGAAACCGGGCCGAAGCCCGGCCGAAATCAGACGAAGCCCTTGGCCAGCCGGCGTACGGCGGAGGACGCCGCGCGCTTGCCCTCGCCGACATACTCCTCGTGGTAGTCCTCGATCCGTGCGGGATCGTAGAGGTAGTTGGCCATCAGCGTGCAGCTTTCGCGGTAGCCCTTCTCGCTCACGTCGCCGCGGGGGTTCAGCCGCTCCACCCGCGCACCGTTCGAGAGGTGGAAATGCGCCACCGGGTCGCGTGCCCTCTTGCGCCCCGCGCCCGCCTGCTCGGCGAGGAGATAGCGCGCGCAGGCGCGCAGCAGCACCGGCTCCAGCGCCTTGGCCAGCGCCTCGTCCCGCGCCCAGAAGCGGCGGGCCAGCACGCGGCGCAGCGTCTGCGCCGGGGTTTCCGGCCCGGCCGGCCGCGGCGGCGCGACCACGGCGCCGTCGGCGGCGGGAGCCGGGAGCGCCAGGTCGCCCGGCGCGGCGGCGCGGAGCGCGGCCGCCTCCTCCTCGCCCAGCAGCGTCGCGTCGCCCGCTTCCAGCCGCGCATCGAGCCAGCGGCGGAAGCCCGGAATGGGCGACAGGGTGGCGAAGGCCTTCAGGTTGCGGAACTCGTCCGACAGCAGCGCGACCACGCGCTTTATGAGGAAGTTGCCGAAGGAGATGCCGTCGAGCCCGCGCTGGCAGTTGTTGATCGAGTAGAAGATGGCCGTGTCGGCCTCCTTCGGGTCCAGCACCGGCGCCTTCTCGTCCAGCAGGCGCTGGACGCTGTCGGCCATGCCCTTCACCAGCGCGACCTCCACGAAGATCAGCGGCTCCTCGGGCATGCGCGGGTGGAAGAAGGCGTAGCAGCGGCGGTCGGAATCGAGCCGGTTCTTCAGGTCGCGCCAGGTGCGGATGCGGTGCACCGCCTCGTAGCCCACCAGCTTCTCAAGCAGCGAGGCGGGGGAGGACCAGTCGATGCGCCGCAGTTCCAGGAAGCCCACGTCGAACCAGCTTGCCAGCAGCGTCCGCAGGTCGCCTTCCAGCGCCTGCAGCATCGGGTCGTCCTGCATCCGGGCCATGATCTCCCCGCGCAGGTCCACGAGGAACTTCACGCCGTCCGGGATGGCGGTGAACTGCGTCAGCAGCTTGAGGCGCGGCGGCTCCAGCGCGCGGCGCAGGCGGGCCTTGGCGGCGGCGCGTTCGGCCGTGCCGGCGGCGGCGGCCACCCTGTCCCACGCCTCGGCGACGGCGGCATGGTCGGAATCGAAGCCGGCGAGCACGCGCAGGAATTCCCCGCGCCCGGCATGGTCGAGCGAAAGATAGGCCTGCGCCAGCTTCGCCGCGCGAGACCGCGCCGAGACCTCGCCCCCGCGGGAATCGAGGCAGGCGCGCATCTGCGCGGCGACCCCCTCATCCTCCCCGCCCGAGACACTGGCCGCCATGTCGCGCCAAAGCGCGGTGACGCGCCGGAGAGCCCGGTCGATGAGGCCTTCGCTCGCCGCGACATCGGACATCACGGTTCCTTTCGCGCTGTTACGCAGATGGTGGCGCAGGGCGCGCGTTCAATCGATCCACCATGTCGCGAGCAACTCCGGCAACCGCGCGGCGAGATCCTCGGCCACCAGCCCCGGCCCGGCGCGGTGCGCGGCCGCGCCGTGCAGCCAGGCGGCGGCGCAGGCGGCCTCGAAGGGCGGCACCCCCTGCGCGAGCAGGCCGGCGGCGATGCCGGCCAGCACGTCCCCCGTGCCCCCGGTGGCCAGCCAGGGGGGCGCGTTGTCGTTGATGGCGAGCCTGCCGTCCGGCGCCGCGACGATGCTGTCCGCCCCCTTCAGCAGCACCACCGCGCCGGTCGCGGCGGCGGCGCAGCGGGCGGCGGCAGGGCGGTCCTGTCCGGCCGGGCCGAAGACGGCCTCGAACTCGCCGGCATGCGGGGTCAGCATCGCCGCCCCGCGCAACGCCGCGGGGTCACCCGCCGCGGCGCGCAGCGCGCCGGCATCGGCCACCACCCTCCGCCCCGCGCCGATGGCGGCGCGCAGCAGGGCGGATGTCGCGGAATCCGGCGGCAGGCCGGGCCCGACGACCCAGGTGCCGACCCGCGGGTCGGCCAGCAGCGCCGCGGCGTCCTCCCCCACCATCACCCCGGGCTCCCCCGCGCGGAGCACCGCGGCGGTCGCGGCATCCGGCGCGGCGATGGTGAGCAGCCCGGCCCCGGCGCGCCGCGCACCCGCCGCCACCAGCCGCGCCGCGCCGGTCAGCCCCGGCCCGGCGGCCACCGCCACATGGCCGCGCGCGTATTTGTGCGCCTCCACGCCCGGCCGCGGCAGGCGCCAGAGGCCCGGCCCGTTCCGCCAGGCACGCGGGGCGATGGCGGGCAGCACGGAGCCGGGCAGGCCGATATCGGCCAGCACCACCTCCCCGCAGAGTCCCCGCCCGGGGAACAGCAGGTGTCCCGGCTTGCGGCGGAAGAAGGTGACGGTCAGCGCGGCCTGCGCCGCGACGCCCCGCACCGCGCCCGTGGCGCCATCGACCCCGGAAGGCACGTCCACCGCCACCACCGGCGCGGCGAGGCCCGACAGCACCTCCGCCGCCAGCCCCTCCACCAGCTTCGACAGACCGGCGCCGAACACGGCATCCACCACCAGCCCGGCGCGCGCCGCCTCCGCCGCCGAGAACGGCACCACCGGCCCGCGCCAGCGCGCGGCCGCGCGCGCCGCGTCGCTGCCGGGACGGGGCGGGGCGAGCGGCGCGACCGCCACCGGCCAGCCGGCCCCCTCCAGCAGACGCGCGGCCACCCAGCCATCCCCGCCATTGTTGCCGGGCCCGGCGAGCACCAGCACCCGCGCGGGGCGGAAGCGCCGCCGGACCGCCCGCGCCACGGCGGCGCCCGCCGCTTCCATCAGAACCAGGCCGGGGATGCCGGAGGCGATGGCCGCGGCATCGGCGCGGGCCATCTCGTCGGGGGTGAGGAGCTCATCCATCGCGGCAGCGTAGCGCGCCCTGCGCCGCCCGCGCGAACCCGCGCGCCCTTCCCGCGCTTCTGCGCCATGCAGATCTCCCGCCCCGCCCTCGCCCTCCTCCTCCTCCTGCTGCCCGGCGTCACGCTGGCGCAGCTGCGATCCGGCCCGGACGCGCCGAGCGTCGGCGGGCAGTTGCCGCCCCAGCAGCTGTCCCGCGACCCCGCCGGCATCGCGCAGCCGACGACGCAGCCGCCGGCCGAGACCGGCACGCCCCGCAACCAGCCCGCCCGGACCGAGCCGCCGCCGGGCCACCAGACGTTGGGCGCGCCCGCCGTGCCGGGCGCGCGCCAGCCGGAGCGCAGCGAGGGCTTCGCCGATACCGGCAGCCCCGTCCCGGCCCGTCCGGGCGCGCGGCCCGACGCCTCCACCACCGGGCGGGACGCGGCGGGGCAGAACGGCCAGGGCGGCGGGCGATAGGGCTTCGCGGGCATTGCCTGCTAACCTGCTGCCCGGCGTCGGCAGTTCGGAGTCGCAGGCATGGCCTTCGTCATCGCGGTGGCACAGCGGAAGGGGGGTGCGGGCAAGTCCACGCTCGCCGCCAACCTGGCCGCCGCCTTCGCCGGCACGGGGCAGCGCGTGGCGCTGCTCGACACCGACCCGCAGCAGAGCCTCGCGCGGTGGCACGCGCTCCGCGCAGCGGCCGGCAGCCGCGCCGGCGTGCTGGATTTCGAGGCGCCGGCCGGCTGGCGCGTGCCCGCCACGCTCGACCGGCTGCGCCGCAGCCATGACATCGTGCTGCTCGACACGCCCCCGCATGCCGACACCGATGCGAAGATCGCGATCCGCGGCGCCGACCTGGTGCTGGTACCGCTGCAACCCTCGCCCGCCGATCTCTGGGCGATGGAGGCGACGCTCGACCTCGCCCGGGCGGAGAAGCGGCCTGCGGCGGTCGCGATGAACCGCATGCCCGCGCAGGGGAAGCTTCCGGGGGAGATCATGGCGGAACTCCGCAGCCGCGGGCTGACCGTGCTCGACGCGCCGGTCGGCAACCGCAGCGGCTTCGCGCAGGCCTTCGCCGCGGGACTCGGCGTCACCGAACACGCCCCCCGCTCCGCCGCCGCGGCCGAGGTCCATGCGCTTGCCTCGGCGCTGAAGGCGCTCCGCCCCCGATGAGCGACGCCGGCAAGGTCGAGATCGTCGAGGACGCCTTCCCCGAGCTGGACGCCGTGGCGGCGATCCAGCGCGGGCTGCACACCTACAACCAGGAAATGGGCGGTCCCTATGACCGCGAACCGGTGACCCTGCTGGCCCGCACCCCGCAGGGGGCGGTCTGCGGCGGGCTGCTCGGCCTCACCTTCTGGGGCTGGCTGTTCATCGACTGGCTCTGGCTCGCGCGGGACCAGCGCGGCCGCGGCCTGGGGTCGGAGCTGCTGGCCCGCGCCGAGGCGATCGCGCGGGAGCGCGGCTGCGCCCATGTCTACACCGACACCTTCTCCTTCCAGGCGCCGGGCTTCTGGGAGCGCAACGGCTATGCCGAGTTCGGCCGACTGGAGGGGATGCCGGCCGGCCATTCGCGGGTGTGGTTCCGCAAGGCCCTGAAAGGCGCCGGTCCTATCGCCGCACCCCCAGCCGGGTTTCCCGCCACCAGATGAACAGCCCCGCTCCGACCAGCACGGCGAAGCCCAGAAGGTCCCATCCATCCGGCCATTCGGCCCAGATCAGGATGCCGAGCAGCGAGGTCCAGACGATCCCCGAATACTCGAAGGGAGCCAGCAGCGTCGTCTCGCCGCGGCGATAGGCCTCGGTCATCAGCAGCTGCGCCACGGCGGAGACGAGGCCGATGCCGGTCAGCAACGCCCATTGCGTCGCGCTCGGCGGGGTCCAGACCGGGATGGTCGCGAGGCCGGAGGCGACCGAGGCCGCGACCGCGAACCAGACGACGATGGCCACCCCGCTCTCCCCCGCATCGCCCATGCGGCGGATCGACATCATCGCCAGCGCCCAGCCCAGCGCGCCCAGCAGCACCAGCCCGACCGACAGCGCGGGCAGTCCGCCCTCCGTCCCGCCCGGCCGCGCGATGACGAGCACGCCCGCGAAGCCCACCGCCACCGCCGTCCAGCGCCGCCAGCCCACGCGCTCGCCCAGCAGCAGCACCGAAAGCGCGGTCAGAAACAGCGGCATGGTGAAGCCGAGCGCGGTGGCCGTGGCCAGCGGCAGGTGGGTGAAGCCGTGGAAGGCGCCGACCATGCCCATCAGCCCGAAGGCCGCGCGCTGGAGGTGCATGGCGGGCTGCCGGGGCCGCAGCAGGCCGAGCCCGCCCGCCGCCATCGCCATGGCCAGCAGCAGCGGCAGGGCGAAGACATTGCGGAAGAAGATCACCTGCGCCAGCGGCACCGCCCCGGCCAGCGCCTTCACCAGCGCCGAGGCCACGACGAAGGTGGCCGCCGCCGCGAGGACGAGCAGGATCGCACGGCGCCTGGCGCGGGCGAGCGGTTCGGCGACGGTCATCGGGCGGGCAGGCATCCGGGAGGGGACATGGACGGTTCCGGGGGCCGAGGGTAGGGTCCCGCGCCCATGGACGCCAGCCAGCCGCCCGGACGCCACCCCAAGGCGCCGCCCATCCCGCCGCATCCCGGACTCGAGGTCGAGGCGGACGAGGTGGTCTATGGCGGCCGCTTCGCCATGCAGCGCGTGCGCTTCCGCTACCGCCGCTTCGACGGCACGCCGTCCCGCCCGCTGACCTGGGAGCTGTGGCGCCGCGGCAACGGGGTGCTGGTGCTGCCCTTCGACCCCGCGACCGACCGCGTCGCGCTGATCGAGCAGTTCCGCCTGCCTGCGCTGGCGGCGGGGCTGGCGCCGGTGATGACGGAATGCCCCGCCGGCCTGCTCGAGGCGGGGGAGGACCCGGAAGCCTCCGGCCGGCGCGAGTTGCGGGAGGAGACGGGGCTGGTGCCGCGCGCGATGGCGCCGATGGGCCGCTTCATGCTGATGCAGGGCGGCTGCGACGAGGTGCTGCATTTCTGGTGCGCCGCCGTCGACCTCGCGGCGCCGCAGGACGCGACGCATGGCCTCGCGCAGGAAGGCGAGGATACGCGCCTTCGCGTCATCCCGGCCGAGGACGCCTTCCGCCTGGTGGCGGAAAACCGGATCGAGAATGCGCCCGCGGCCATGGCGCTGCTGTGGCTGCAGGTGAACCGCGCGCGCCTGCGCGCCGAATGGAGCACGACGTGACCGAGGCCCTGTTCACCGAGGACGCCTATCTGCGCGACTGTACCGCGCGCGTCATCTCCGCCGACGAGCGCGGGGTCGTCCTCGACCGCACCGTGATGTACGCCCGCAGCGGCGGCCAGCCCGGCGATACCGGCACGCTCCGCTGGGACGGGGGCGAGGCCGCGGTGGCGGAGGCGGTGAAGGGAGAGGCCGGCGCGGTGGTCCACACGCTGGCCGCCGGCGCCGCCGCGCCGCCGGTGGGGGCCGAGGTCGCGGTCACGCTCGACTGGGCGCGGCGCCACCGGCACATGCGGATGCACACGACGATGCACCTGCTGTGCAGCGTGCTGCCCGGCATCTACGCGACCGGCAACCAGATCGGCGCGGAGAAGTCGCGGCTCGACTTCGACCTGCCGGACCCGCCGACGAAGGAATGGCTGACGGAGCGGCTGGCGGAACTCGTCGCCGCCGGCCATCCGACCGGCACGCGCTGGATCGCCGAGGCGGAGCTGGAGGCGAATCCGCAGCTGGTCCGCACGCTGTCGGTGCAGCCGCCGCGCGGCGCGGGGCGCATCCGCCTGGTGCGGATCGGGCCCGAGGCAGCGCCGGTGGACCTGCAACCCTGCGGCGGCACGCATGTCCGCTCCACCGCCGAGATCGGGCGGGTGGAGGTGACGAAGCTCGAGAACAAGGGCAAGCAGAACCGCCGCGTCCACTTCATCCTGCCGGAGTGACCGACATGGACAACCTCGTCCCGACGGAGTGGCTTGCGCGCGAACTGGGCGCGCCGGACCTCGTGCTGCTGGACTGCACGAAATACCTGCCGAACGAGCCCTTCGACGGCCGCGCCGAGTTCCTGAAGGCGCGCATCCCGGGCGCGCGCTTCCTCGACATCGACGAGGCCGCGGACCCCGACGACCCCCTGCCCCACATGGTGCCGACGCCCGCGCGCTTCGCGAAGGTGCTGGGCGCGCTTGGCGTCTCCAGCGCCAGCCGCGTCGTCTGCTACGACCAGAAGGGCATGCAGTCATCACCGCGGGGCTGGTGGCTGCTGCGGCTGTTCGGGCATGAACGGGTGGCGGTGCTGGATGGCGGGCTGCCGAAGTGGAAGGCGGAACGCCGCCCGGTCGACTCGGGGGATCCCGTCGCGGTGGGCAGGGCGATCTTCGTGCCCGACCTGGTCGCGCGGCGCCTGGCCGGCATCGGCGACGTGAAGCGCATCATCCGCCAGGGCGGGGGCGAGGCGCTGATCCTCGATGCCCGCGCGAAGGGGCGCTTCGACGGCACGGCGCCGGAACCCCGCCCCGGCCTGCCCTCCGGCCACATGCCCGGCGCGGCGAGCCTGCCCTTCACGGAACTGCTGAACGCCGACGCCACCATGAAGGACGCGGCGACGCTGCGCGCCATCTTCGCCGCCCGCGGCGCGGATGACACGCGCCCCGTCGTCACCTCCTGCGGGACGGGTGTGACGGCCTGCGTGCTCGCCCTCGGCGCGGTGCGGGCCGGCCTGCCCGAGCCCGCGGTCTATGACGGGTCCTGGACCGAATGGGCCAGCCGTCCTGAAACCCCGAAAGAGACGAGTGCCAGTTGATGCCCGACGACGCCACGCCGAAGGCCGCGAAGCCCGGCTTCGCCACGCGCATGTCGCATGCGGCGCGCGCCCCCATCCGCAGCCTAGGCTTCGTGAACCCGCCGCTGCACCGCGGCTCCACCGTGCTCGCGCCGTCCTGCGAGGCGCGGCGGGAGAATGCGAAGCGCCGCTTCGAGCGGGTGATGACCTATGGCACCCAGGGCGGCCCGACCCATTACGCGCTGGAGGATGTGGTCGCCGAGATCGAGGGTGGGACGCACTGCACCATCACCGGCACCGGGCTGGCGGCGGTGGCGGTGCCGCTGCTCGCCTTCCTGAAGGCCGGCGACCGCTGCCTGATGCCGGACAGCGTCTACGGCCCGGCCCGCGGGCTTGCGGAAGGGATGATGGCCGGCTGGGGGATCGAGACGACCTTCTACGACCCCACCATCGATGCCGCGGCGCTGGAGGCGCTGTGGACGCCGAACACGCGGGTGCTCTACCTGGAAAGCCCGGGCAGCCACACCTTCGAGATGCAGGACGTCCCCGCGCTGACCGCCGTGGCGCGGCGGCACGGGGCGGTTTCGATGATCGACAACACCTGGGGCATCCACCACTTCCAGCCCTTCGCGAAGGGCTGCGACGTCTCGATCCAGGCGCTGACCAAGTATGTCGGCGGCCACAGCGACATCCTGCTCGGCTCCGTCACCGTCGCGGACGAGGCGCACCATCTGAAGGTGCGGGGCGCGGCTTCCGCCATGGGCCACTATGCCAGCCCGGATGACTGCTGGCTGGCGCTGCGCGGCGTGCGGACGATGCCGGTGCGGCTGAAGGAACAGGAAGCCGCCGCCTTCGAGGTGGCGCGCTGGCTGCAAGGGCGGCCCGAGATCGCGCGGGTGCTGCATCCGGGCCTGCCGGAGGATCCGGGCCACGCGATCTGGAAGCGCGACTTCACAGGCGCCTGTTCGCTGTTCGGCATCGTCTTCCAGCCCCGCTACACCGAGGCGGAGGTCTTCGCCTTCGTGGACGGGCTGGAGCTGTTCGGCATCGGCGCGTCCTGGGGCGGCTACGAAAGCCTGGCGCTGCCGACCAATGCCGGCATCTCGCGCGCCGTCACTCCGCCACTTCCCGGTCAGGCGGTGCGCCTGCATATCGGGCTGGAGGCGGTGCCGGACCTGGTTGCGGACCTGGCGGCGGGGCTGGACCGCCTGCCGCGCTGAGGATGGGCTGGATGCGGAAATCCAGCAGCGCCTCGACATAGCGGTGGAAGCCGGCAAGCCCGGCTTCCGTCAGCGCGTAGAGCTGCGTCTTGCCGATCCTGCGTCCCGGCGCGACCGACCCCGCCTCCACCAGCCGCTTCAGGACGAGGCGTATGGTGGGGCCGCTGTAGCCCGTCAGGTCGGAAATCATGTCCACCGAGACGTCATGCGGCGGGTCTGCCACCGCGTGCTCGTAGAGCAGCATCGCCACGTCGAAGGCGATGCCGCTGTTGCGGATGCCGAGCAAGGCGTCCTGCCGGCGAAGGCGCCGGAGAAGGCCGAGGGCGGCATCCCGCCCGGCGCGCTGCTGAACCGGTCCGGTCATCGCCTTCGCTTCTGCCAGAGGCACGCGAACACGCAACGAAACGAAATCAACTAACTTTCCAACAACGTCCCCATCGGTCCGGCGCAAAGCCGGCACAGCCCCTCCACCTCCACCGTCGTCCGCGTCGGCGCGAAGCCGACCGCGGCGGCGGCCGCCGCCACCGAGGAGGCGACCGCAGGATCGCACAGTTCCGCGGTGGCGCCGCAACGGGAGCAGATCAGGAACTGGTGCGGATGGTCATGGCCATGGCCGGCGCAGTGGTCATGCGCCTCGGGCTGGGTGGAGCAGCCGATGAAGGCGTTCAGCCGCTCGACCTTGTGGATCAGCCCCTGGTCCAGCAGGAAGTCGAGCGCGCGGTAGACCGTGGGCGGCGCGGCGCCGGGCCGCGCGGCCCGCAGGCGGTCCAGCAGGGCATAGGCGCCGATCGGCTGGGCGGATTCCAGCACCAGGCGCAGCACCTGCCGGCGCAGCTCCGTCAGCTGCGCGCCCCGCCGCAGGCACGCGGCCTCCGCCTCGGCCAGTGCCCGGTCCGTCGCACCATCGCCCGCCGGGAGCGTTCCGGCCATGCCCGACCCCTTCCGCCAAGACCCCATGGCCCTGATATAGTGTAACGCAGCCCGGGATGCAGCCACCATGACCGACCCCGCCCCGCCAGACCCCGCCGCCCGCGTCCTCATGCTCGACGCCGTGCGCTTCGATGGCCACGGCCTCGTGCCCTGCATCGCCCAGCAGCACGACACCGGCGAGGTGCTGATGATGGCCTGGATGAACCGCGCCGCGCTGGCCGAGACGCTGGCGACCGGCCGCGTCACCTACTGGTCGCGCTCCCGCGGGGCGCTGTGGCGCAAGGGCGAGACCTCGGGCCAGGTGCAGAAGCTGGTGGACCTCCGGCTCGACTGCGACGGCGACGCTCTGCTGGCGCTGGTCGCGCAGGAAGGGGTCGCCTGCCACACCGGCCGGCGCAACTGCTTCTACCGGGCGCTGCGCGACGGCGAGCTGGTGGCGATCGCGCCGCCCGAACGGGATCCGGAGGAGCTGTACCACCGGTGACCGCCCCCATCCCCGTGACCGTGCTGACCGGCTTCCTCGGCGCCGGCAAGACGACGCTGCTGAACGCGCTGCTGAAGCGCCCGGAGATGGCCGGCACCGCGGTGCTGATCAACGAGTTCGGCGAGATCGGCCTCGACCACCTGCTGGTGGAGCGGCTGGACGGCGACACGGTGCTGCTGAATGCGGGCTGCCTGTGCTGCACCATCCGCGGCGACCTCGCCCGTGCGCTCGACGGCCTCTGGGACCGCGTGCTGGCCGGGCAGGAGGTGCGGCGCGTGGTGGTGGAGACGACCGGGCTGGCCGATCCCGCGCCGATCCTCCAGACGCTGATGGCGGACCCGCGGCTGGCGCGGCGCTTCGTGCTGGACGGCGTCGTCACGCTGGTCGATGCCGCGACCGGGCTCGCCACCCTCGATGCGCAGGAGGAGGCGGTGCGGCAGGCTGCGGTCGCCGACCGCATCGTGCTGAGCAAGACCGACATCGCGGCGGCGGGGCAGGTGGAGGCGCTGACGGCGCGGCTTGCCGCGCTGAACCCGGTGGCGCCGGTCCTGCCCGCGGTGGCGGGCGCCATCGACCCGGCGGCGCTGCTGGCCGGCGGCCCCTATGATCCGTCCGTGAAGTCGCCCGACGTCGCCCGCTGGATCGGCGCGGCGGCGGGCGACCACCATCACCACCATCACCACGACCCCAACCGGCACGATGCGCGCATCCGCGCGCTCTGCCTCGAATTCGACCGCCCGCTTCCCTGGGACGGCGTCGCCACCTGGCTCGAGATGCTGGCGATGACGCGCGGCGCGGCGGTGCTGCGGATGAAGGGCATCCTCGACCTGGTGGGGGAGGAACGGCCGGTCGCGGTGCATGGCGTGCAGCACCTGTTCCACCCGCCGACGCGGCTCGCGGCCTGGCCGGAGGGAGAGCCGCGGCGGTCGCGGCTGGTCTTCGTGCTGCGCGACCTCGACCCGCGGGTGGTGGAGGATGGGATGCGCGCCTTCCTCGATGCCGCGCGGGAGAGGCAGGGCATCGGCGCCGGGTGACCCGCCCCGCGTTGACTTGCCCCCCGCCGCGCGCTTCCCTGCACGCGCCGGGTGTGCCGCGCCGGGGAGGGCTGGGACGGATGCCGCTGACGATGCCGGAGGAGATCCTCCTCCTGATGCTCGACGACGAGAGCGGGCGGCTGCAGGAACGCGCCGCCCCGTCGGGCGACTACGCCATTGCGGGCGCCATCCTGGCGGAGCTTGCGCTGGCCGGGCGGATCGACACCGATCCCGGCCGCCTCTACGTCGTCGACGCGAAGCCCACCGGCGATGCGCTGCAGGACCGCGTCCTCGCGCAGGTCGCCGCGAGCCGGGAGCAGTTCGACAGCCGCCACTGGATCGAGACGCTCGGCGCCGATGCCGACGCCTTCCGCGACGCGCTGTTCGACCGGCTGGTGGCCAAGGGCATCCTGAAGCGCGTCGAGGGCCGCTTCCTCTGGGTCTTCCCGGAACGCCGCTACCCCGTCGTGAACGACAAGGAGGAACGCGAGGTGAAGGCCCGCATCCTCGGCGTTCTGTTCAACGACGACATCCCGGAGCCGCGGGATTCCATGCTGATCGGGCTGTGCCGCGCGGCGGGCCTGTTCTCCCTCATCCTCGCGCCGCACGAGCTCGACCGCGTGACGCCGCGCATCGACGCCGTGGCCGACCTCGAGGAGCTGAACCGCTCGCTTGCCGACGCGATCCGCGAGATCTACGCCCAGATCGCGCGCTACGCGCCGATGATCTAGAAGCCTCGAGTCAGGAACGGGACTGCCTTCCATGGACATCACGGAGACCACCTCGGGCAGCGTCAGGGTCGCTGCGCTGAAGGGCCGGCTGGACACCGCCACGGCGCCCGCGGTCGAGACGCGGCTGCTGGCGCTGCTGGAAGGCGGCGGCCGGCTCGTCGCCGACATGGCGGAGGTCCACTACGTCTCCTCCGCCGGGCTGCGCGTGCTGCTGAAGGCGGCGAAGCAGGCGAAGGCCGGGGGCGGCGCCTTCGCCGTCGCCTCCCCCCAGGCGCCGGTGCGCGAGGTGCTGGAGATCAGCGGCTTCGACAAGATCCTGGCGATCCACCCGAGCCGGGACGCCGCGGTCGCCGGCCTGGGCTGACACCTGGCCTGCCCCGGCCCGGGCCACGGGCCGGGGCAGCGGCAGGCCGGGCCCGCCGCCTGCCCGGCTAGCCGCGCCTGAGCTTCACCGACAGCAGGTAGACCGTCAGCGGCACGGTCACCAGGTTCGCCGCCACCAGCCCCGCCGAGCCCTTCAGCGCGCCATAGGCCATCCACAGGCTGTTGCCCGCGACCAGCAGCACCAGCAGCCCCAGGCTGAAATCCCGCGCCGAGCCGGTGCGCCAGGTCCGCAGCGCCTGCGGCACGAAGGCCGAGGTCGTGAGCAGGCCGGCCGCAAGGCCGATCAGTTCCACCGGGTCCAAGCGCGCATCCCCTTCCCCGCAAGGCGCGCCCCGCCTATGCACCGGCGGATGGCCCCGGTCCACCTCACCTTCGAGACGCTGCGCGGCGCGGCCCTGCATCCGCTGCTGCCCGCCCTCGCGCGGCTGCGGATCGCCGTGTTCCGCGAATGGCCGTATCTGTACGACGGCGACGCGGCCTATGAGCAGCGCTACCTGCGGGCCTATGCCGATGCGCCCGGCGCCGCCGTGGTGGTCTGCCGCGACGGGGCGGAGGTGGTCGGCGCCGCCACCTGCGAGCCGATGACCGAAGGTCACCCGCCGGTTCGCGCCGCCTTCGCCGCCGCCGGATTCGAGCCGCGGGAATGGTGCTACCTTGGCGAATCGGTGCTGCTCGCGCCCTATCGGGGACAGGGGGCGGGCGTGCGGTTCTTCGCGGAGCGGGAGGCCCATGCCCGCGGCCTTGGCCTGATGCGCTGCGCCTTCTGCGCCGTCCGGCGCGACGCTGACGACCCGCGCAGGCCGGAAGGCCACGTCCCGCTCGACGGGTTCTGGCGGCGGCGCGGCTACCTGCCGCGGCCGGACCTCGCCGTCCGCTTCGACTGGAAGGAGACGGGCGCGGCGGCCGAGACGCCGCACGACCTGACCTTCTGGCTGAAGGACCTGGCATGAGCGACGCGCCGCCTGCCCGCCCGCTCCGCCTCGGCCTGCTCGCCTGGCCGGTGGGCCGCCCGGCGGATGTGGGGGAGTATGCCGAGCGCCTCGATTCGCTGCTGGCGGAGGCACGGGGCCGCGCCGACCTTCTGGTCACCGCCGAATACGCGCCGGTCGAACTCGCTGCCGGGCTGTGCGGCGGTGCCGTCGCGGACACGGCGGCGGAGATCGCGGCGATGGTCGCCCATGCCGGGCCGATCCTGGCCGCGATGCGCGCGGCGGCGATGCGCGCGGGCGTCTGGCTGCTGCCGGGCACGCTGCCGATGCGGGCCGGGGATGGCCGCATTGTCAACCGCGCGCCGCTGATCGCGCCCGATGGCCGCATGGCCTTCCAGGAGAAGCGCGCGATGACCCGCTTCGATGCCGAACGCTGGGGCATCGTGGGGGGCGCGGGCCCGCAGGTCTTCGATACGCCCTGGGGGCGGCTCGGCATCTCCGTCTGCTACGACGTCGAATTCCCGAAGCATGTCCGCGCCCAGGTCGAACAGGGCGCCTGGCTGGTGCTGACGCCATCCTGCACGGACAGCCGCCACGGCTTCACGCGCGTCCGCGTCTCCGCCGCCGCCCGCGCGATCGAGAACCAGTGCTTCGTCGCCGTCGCGCCGACCGTGGGGCTCGCGCCCTGGTCGCTCGGCCTCGACGAGAACCACGGGGCGGCGATGGTGTTCGGCCCCGCCGACCGCGGCTTCCCCGAGGATGGCGTGCTGGCCGCGGGCGGGATGGACGAGCCGGGCTGGGTGTTCTGCGACCTCGACCCCGCGCGCATCGCGCATGTGCGGGAGCATGGCGCCGTGCGGAACCACCATGACTGGCCGCGCAGTCCCGTCCCGCCGCCGCGCCCGGCGGCCTTCGCATGACGCTGGTCTACGTCGTGGCGGGCGAAGCCTCGGGCGATGCGCTCGGCGCCAGGCTGGTCGCTGCGCTGCGCGCCCGTCGCCCCGATCTGGCCTTCGCCGGCATCGGCGGCGATAGGCTGGCCGAACAGGGCGTGCCGAGCCTGTTCCCGATGCGCGAACTGGCGCTGATGGGCCTGATCGAGGTGCTGCCCAACATCCTGCGCCTGGCGCGCCGCATGAAGCAGACCGTGGCCGACATCGAGGCGCGCCGCCCGGCGGTGATCGTCACGATCGACAGCCCCGGCTTCGCCATGCGGCTGGCGGAGCGGGTCCGGCCGCTCGGCATCCCCATCGTCCACTATGTCGCGCCGCAGGTCTGGGCCTGGCGGCCGGGCCGCGTCGCGAAGGTCCGCGAAAGGGTGGACCGCATCCTGTGCCTGCTGCCCTTCGAGCCTGTGGTGTTCGAGGCGGCGGGAATCCCGGTGACCTTCGTCGGCCATCCGGTGCTGGAATCCGGCGCGGATGGCGGCGACGCCGCGCGCTTCCGCGCCGCCCACGGAATCGGCGACGGCGACCGCGTGCTGGTGGTGATGCCCGGCAGCCGGCGGATGGAGGTGAAGCGCCTGCTGCCGGTGTTCGGCGCCGCGCTGCGCCTGCTCGCCGACCGCGTGCCGGGCCTGCGCCCCGTGGTCCCGGTCTCGCCAGTGGTGGCGGAGGCGGTGCGCGCCGGCACGGAGGACTGGCCCGTGCGCCCGATCCTGGTGGAGACCCAGGCCGGTAAGCACGACGCCTTCGCCGCCGCGTCCGCCGGACTCATCAAGTCCGGCACGTCGAGCGTGGAGATGGCGGTGGCGGGCGTGCCGCATTGCATCGCCTACCGGGTGAACCCGATCACGGCTGCGATCGTGCGGCGGCTGGTGCGGGTGCCCTTCGCCTCGCTCGTGAACCTGCTGGCGGAGCGCGAGGTGGTGCCGGAATACCTGCAGGAGGCCGCGACGCCGGTGGCGCTGGCCGATGCGCTGCAGCGGCTGCTGACCGACCCCGCCGCGGCGGCCGCGCAGCGCGCCGGCTTCGCCGAGGTGCTGGCGAAGCTCCGACCGCCCGAGGGACGCCCGAGCGACGCCGCGGCGGCGGCGGTGCTGGCCAGCATCGGGCCCACCTGACCCGCGGCCGGCCCGGAGCGGGCCCGGCCCCTGCCCTACCCCGCGATCGCCGCCTCCACCGCGAGGGCAACCTTCAGCGCGCGGAGCCCGGCCGCCGCGTCCACCTCCGGCGGCGTGCCGTCGAGGCAGGCGGCGGCAAAGGCGGCCTGCTCGGCCTCCAGGCTGTCATGGTCGGTCCAGGTCGCGCGGTCGATGCCGTGCCGCGGCATGTTCGCCACCGGCTCCGCCCCGCCGGGTCGCAGCAGGGCGAGCGACCGGGCGAGGAAATCCACCGCCATCTCCCCACCCTGCCCCAGTACGCGCAGCCGGCGTTCCATGGCGAGGGACACGCGCGAGGCGGTGATGGTCGCCGCCCGGCCGGAGGGGAAGCCGAGCCGCGCGACCGCGAAATCCGGGTGGTCGGACATCACCCTCGCGCCGACCGCGGTGACGGAGGACGGCTCCTCCCCCGCAAGCGCCAGCACCAGGTCGATGTCGTGGATCATCAGGTCCAGCACCACCGAGACGTCGAGCGAGCGCGGCCGGAAGGGCGCGGCGCGCACCGCATCCCAGTGCAGCGCGGCGTCGCGCCCCGGCGCGGCCGCCACGGCCCGGAAGGCGGCGGAGAAACGCTCGATGTGCCCGACCTGGAGCACCCGGCCCCGCGCGGCGGCGAGGGCGGCGAGGGCCTCCGCCTCCTCCGCCGTCGCGGCGAGGGGCTTTTCCATGAACAGGTGCCGCCCCGCGCGCAGCACGGCCTCGCCAAGGGCGGCATGGAAGCGGGTGGGCGCGGCGACGATCACGGCATCGGCCGCGGCGATGGCCTCGGCCACCGGCAGGGACGGGGCGGCGGCCTCGGCGGCGACGGCGGCGGCCCGGCCGGCATCCGCGTCATGCACCGCGACCAGGCGCATCCGGGGCGCCTTCGCCGCCTTCAACGCGTGGAAGCGCCCGAAATGCCCGACCCCCAGCACCGCGACCCGCAGTTCCATCCCGCCACCCTTCGATCGACGCCCACCCATAGCCCGGGCTTGCATCGGGGGGCACCCCCGCGCATCTTCCGGGCCCAAAGGTCCGCACCCGGCACGAAGCCGGGGGGCGCGACGCCACGCAAGCTCCAGGGTCGGCTGTCTCCATGCTGTATTTCGCCCGCTGGAAGGCGCTCGCCATCATCGGCACGTGCCTCCTCGGCATCCTCCTGTCCGTGCCGAACCTGCTGCCGCGGGACATCCTGCCGAGCTGGGCGCGGCAGATCAGCCTCGGCCTCGACCTGCGCGGCGGGTCCTACCTGCTGCTGGAGGTGGACACCTCCGCCATGGTGCGGGAAAGGCTGGAGTCGCTGGTGGACACCGTCCGCCGGGGCACGGCGCAGGCCAATCCGCGCATCCTCTACACCGGGCTCGTCGCGAACCCGGCGGAGCGGCGCGTCAGCCTCCGCGTGTCGGACCCGGCGCGGGCGGGCGACGTCGCGCGCATCCTGCGGGAAGCGGCGATCAGCGTCGCCGCCGGCGCGGGCCAGCAGCAGCCCGACATCGAGGTGACGACGGCGCCCGACGGCACCGTCAGCGCCCAGCTGACCGAGGTGGCGCTGCGCGCCAAGTCCGGCAGCGCGGTGGAGCAGTCGCTCGAGATCGTCCGGCGGCGCATCGACGAGACGGGGGTGGTGGAGGCGCTGATCGCACGGCAGGGCCAGAACCGCATCCTGGTCCAGCTGCCCGGGGTCGAGGACCCGGCCCGCATCAAGGACCTGCTCGGCCGCACCGCGCGTATGACGTTCCACCTGCTGGACGAGACGGCGAACCTCCAGGCGCAGGTGCCGCCGCCCGCCACCATGTTCCTGAACGGGGAACGCGGGCAGGAACGCTACGCGGTCCGCCGCCGGGTGGAGGTGGACGGCGCCAACCTGTCCGATGCCCGCGCGGGCCAGGACAGCCGCAGCGGCGAATGGGTGGTGAACTTCACCTTCGACAGCGTCGGCACGCGCCGCTTCGCCACCATCACCGGCCAGAATGTCGGCCGCCCCTTCGCCATCGTGCTCGACGACAAGGTGATCACCGCCCCGGTGATCCGGGAGCCCATCACCGGCGGCCGCGGCCAGATCAGCGGCAGCTTCAACGCCCGCAGCGCCAACGACCTGGCGGTGCTGCTGCGCGCGGGCGCCCTGCCCGCGCCGCTGACGGTGGTGGAGGAACGCACCGTAGGGCCGGAGCTGGGCGCGGACGCGATCCGCGCGGGCCTCATCTCGCTGGCCGTCGGGACCGCCTTCGTCTTCCTCTACATGGGGCTGGCCTACGGGTTCTTCGGCTGGCTGGCCAACATCGCGCTGGTGGCGAACGTGGTCATCATGCTGGGCATCCTGAGCGTGATGGGCGCGACGCTGACGCTGCCGGGCATCGCGGGCATCGTGCTGACGCTGGGCACCGCGCTCGACGCCAACGTGCTGATCAACGAGCGGATACGGGAGGAGACGAAGCTCGGCCGAAGTCCGATCAACGCGCTGGAAGCCGGGTTCAGCAAGGCGTCCGGCACGATCATGGACAGCAACCTGACGAACCTGATCGCCATGGGCTGCCTCTACGCCTTCGGCAGCGGGCCGGTGCGCGGCTTCGCGGTGACGGTGGCGATCGGCACGGTGGTGCAGATGTGGACCGCGACGGTGGTGGTGCGGCTGATGGTGGCCTGGTGGTACCGCCGCCGGCGCCCGCAGACGCTGCCGATCTGAGCGGAGAGGGAAAGACATGTTCCGCCTTCTGGCCCGCCCGCTGTTCCGCCTGGTGCCGGACGACACGCGCATTCCCTTCATGAAGGGCGCGGTCGCCGGCCTCATCGTCTCGGCCATCCTGTCCACCGCCTCCGTCATCCTCGCCTTCTATCCGGGGCTGGAACGCGGGATCGACTTCAAGGGCGGCATCGTGATGGAGGTCCGCACCCCCGGGCCCGCCAACCTGCCGCAGCTGCGCGCCGCGGCATCCGGCCTCAATCTCGGCGATGTCGGGCTTCAGGAATTCGGCGGCGCCGACCAGGTGCTGATCCGCCTGCCGGTGCAGGCGGACGAGGCCGGAACGCAGCGCGCCGTCAACGCGGTGCGCGGCGCGCTGGAAGCAGCCCAGCCCGGCACCCGCGTGCTGCGGGTGGAGGCGGTGGGCAACCGCGTCTCGGCCGAGCTGTTCCGCGGCGGGATGATCGCGCTGGGCATCAGCCTGCTGGCGATGCTGCTCTACATCTGGTTCCGCTTCGAATGGCAGTTCGGCATCGCGGCCATCGTCACGCTGATCCTGGATGCGACGAAGACGGTCGGCTTCCTCGCGATCACGCAGATCGAGTTCAACCTCCAGACCGTCGCGGCGATCCTGACCATCATCGGCTTCTCGGCCAACGACAAGGTGGTGGTGTTCGACCGCATGCGGGAAAACCTGCGGAAATACAAGCAGATGCCGCTGCGGGAACTGGTGGACCTGTCGATCAACGAGACGCTGAACCGCTCTCTCGGCACCTCGATGACGCTGTTCCTCTCGGCGGTGCCGCTGGCGCTGTTCGGGGGCGACACGCTTGGCGGCTTCGCCTGGACGATGCTGTTCGGCATCGTCATCAGCGCCTCCTCCTCGGTCTTCATCGCGGCGCCGATCGTGCTGTTCACCGGCGCGAGCGCGCTGCGCCGGCAGGAGCCCGCGGCCGCGGGCGCGCCCGCGGCATGAGGACGGGGCGCCGCGCGCTGCTGGCCCTGGCCGCGGCGCCGGCGCTGCCGCGGCCCGCTGCCGCGCGCAGCCCGGCGGTGGAGATGCTTGTGGGCGCGCCCGCGGGCACGCCGACCGACCTGTGGGCGCGCGGCGCCGCCCCCTTCCTGGAACGCCGCTTGCCGCGGCTTGCGGTCGCGGTGCGGAACCTGCCCGGCCGCGGCGGGCTGGAAGCGGTCGCCCAGCTCCTCGCCGCGCCGGCGGATGCGAAGGCCATCGCCGTCATCACCACCCCCGCCCTGCTGGTCCGCGCGATCGAGGCGGGGGAAGCGCCCCCGTCGGGCCGCGTCGTGCCGCTCGCTTCCCTGGTGGAGGAGCCGGTGGTGCTGGTGGCGGGCCATGCGGGCCCGGCGGATCTCGGCGCGCTGCGGGCCCTCGGCGATCGCGCCACGATCGGCACGCCGCCGCCGGGCACCGCGGCGCATGTCGCCTCGTTGCGGTTCGACGGGAAGCTGGACCTGCCGCGCCTCGCCTTCCCCTCGGCCATGGCGGCGCGGCAGGCGGCGCTGTCGGGGCATGTGGCGGCGGCGGTGATCGGCCTGCCGGAAGCGATCCAGGGCCTGCGGGAGGGCCGGCTGACCGGCCTCGGCCTCGCCGCCCCGCGGCGCAGCGCGCTGCTGCCGGACCTGCCGACCCTGCGCGAACAGGGCGTGGACCTGGTCGCGCTGGCGCAGCGCGGCTTCGCCGTGGCGCCGACCGCGGCGCCGGACTGGCGCGCCACCCTCGTCGCAGCGATCGAGGCGGTGGCCGCCGATCCCGATTTCGTCGAGCACTGCGCGGGAACGGGCCAGTCACCCCGCTTCCAGGGCCCGGAGGCCTGGGCCCGGCAACTCGACCGTGTCGATGCCGAACTGCGACAGAGGTGGCAGCAGGAGCCGTGGCTGCCCCGCAGGGCTTGATCGGTTTATACTATTGCAACGGATCAGCCGTTCGATCATCATATTGAGACGGTCCGCCCCTCACAAGGCGTCGCGCCTTGCCGGGCGGGCAGGACCGTGGCGCCACGGGTAGGGTATCCTGGCAGTCCAACCCGCCACGCCACGGCGTGCGCACCAGGGAGCCCTGATTGATGCATCGCCGCCCCCGGCGCGGCCTCGATGACAGCGGAAGCCTCGTGCTCGTCGCCAGCGACCCGCTGGTGATCGCGGCCGCGCGGGATGCCGCGCGCCGGCTGCACGGCATGCCGCCGGTGCTGCTCGCATCCCGGGCGGAGGCCCTGTCGCGCCTGGTCGGCCCGGGTGACGCGCCGCGTCACCTCGTGCTGCAGCACGGCGCGACGGAGGGGGCGGAGGCGCTGCTGTCCGCCGCGCAGGACCGCTTCAGCGGCACCGGGGTCGTGGTGGTCGCGAACCCGGGAGAGGCGGTGCCGGCCGGCCTGCGCTCGGCCCGCGCCGAGGCCGGGGAACTGGCCGATGCCCTGTCCGCCGCCGGGGTGCCGGCCGAACCGCCCGAGAGCGACGCCGCCGCCCTGTCGGCCGGGCTCGACCGCGGCGAGATCACGGTGCGCTTCCAGCCCATCGTCCGCATGGCGGATCGCCGGCCCGTGCTGGTGGAGGCGCTGGCCCGCTGGGAACGCCCCGGCGCCGCGCTGCCCGCCGGCGCCTTCATCGCCATGGCGGAGGGATCGGGCCTTGCCGCAAGGCTGACGCTCGCCGTCGCGCGGCGGGCGATGCTGGACCTGGCGGCGGTGCGGGGCGGGTCGCGGCTGATGCTGTCCTTCAACGTGCCGCTCGCCGTGCTGCTGCGGCCGGAACTGCCGTGCTGGCTGGCGCCCATGGTCGCCGAGGCCGGGCTGTCCCCCTCCGACCTGCTGCTGGAACTGACCGAGAGCACGGAGGTGCGCGACATCGCGCTGCTGCGGCGCGCGCTGGTGCGGTTGCAGCGGGCCGGCTTCGGCGTGCTCCTGGACGATTTCGGGCTGGACGATGCGCGCCGGGTGCTGCTCGGCCTTCCCTTCGCCGGGGTGAAGCTGGACCGCAGCCTCGTCGCCGCCCTGCCCGGCGAAAGACGGGCGCGGGCAGAGGTGGAGCGGCTGGCGCGGATCGTCCATGCCGTGGGCGGGGCGGTGGTGGCGGAAGGCGTCACCGACCCGCGGATCTGGCGGGCCGCCGAGGCTGCCGGCTGCGACCTGGCACAGGGCTTCGGCGTCGGGCGGCCGCTGCCGCCCGGCACGCTGTCCGCCTGGGTCGCCGCCTGGCGCGCCGCGGGCGATCAGCGCCCGTAGCTCTCCCGGTAGAGCGCCACGATCTCCCCGGCGGTCGGCACGCGCGGGTTGTTGCCGGGGCTGCCGGAGGCGAGAGCCTGTTCGGCCATGGTGGGCAGCAGCGCGTCCCACTTCGCCGCGTCGATGCCGTGGCGCGCGGGGGACGGCACGTCGAGGTCGCGGTTCAGCGCGCGCAGCTCCTCCACCAGCCGCTGCGCGGCCGCCTGGTCGCCCTCTGCATCGGTGGCAAGGCCCATGACGCGCGCCGCCTCGGCATAGCGCGGCAGGGCGGAATTCAGGCCGAAGGCCGTCACGGCCGGCAGCAGCATCGCGTTCGACAGGCCGTGCGGGACGTGGAAATGCGCCCCCACCGGCCGCGACATGCCATGCACCAGCGCGACCGAGCTGTTGGAGAAGGCGAGGCCGGCGAGCGTCGCGCCGCGCATCATCTCCTCCCGTGCGCGGGCATCGGCGGGGTCGGCCCAGACGCGGCGGAGATTGGGCGCGATCAGCCGCATGGCGCTGCGCGCGTAGTCGTCCGAGACAGGGTTGGCGCGCCGGCTGACGAAGGCTTCCAGCGCATGGGTCAGGCTGTCGATGCCGGTGTCGGCGGTGATGCGCCGCGGCAGGGTGAAGGTCAGCTCATGGTCCACCACGGCGGCGAGCGGCAGGGCGCCGAGGCCGGCGATCAGCATCTTCTCGTCGCGCTCCGTGTCGGTGATGACGGTGAAGCGCGTCGCCTCGCTGCCCGTGCCCGCGGTGGTGGGCACGCAGATCACCGGCAGCGCGGCGGCATTGGCGGCGGCGGGCACCTTGAAGGCGCGGATATGCACGCCCGGCGGCGCGGCGGCGAGGATCGCCATCGCCTTCGCCGTGTCCATCGGGCTGCCGCCGCCGAAGCCCACCAGGCAGTCGAAGTCGCCCGCCTTCAGCACGGCGACGCCCGCCTCGATCACCGTGTCGGTCGGATCGGGCACGGTGTCGGAGAAGACCTGCGCGGGCATCCCCGCCGCGCGCAGCGGCGCCAGCGCCTTCTCGACCATGCCGGACGACACCATGAAGGGATCGGTCACCACCAGCGGCCGCGACAGGCCGAGCTGGCCCAGCACCTCGGCGAGCTTCGCCACCGCACCGCCACCCATCACCATCAGCCGCGGCGCCACCAGGGAGACCACCATCTCGTCGCGTTTCCTGCCTTGCATTGCGGCGCGCAGGCTAGTCCGCCGCGCGCGTCGGGGTCTAGGCTGCGCCCCCTGCGAGGTGGAAATCCATGCTGGATGTCGTCTGCATCGGCCAGTCGCCGCGGCCGGACCTGGAGGCGGAGATCGCGGCCGCGGTGCCGGGCCTGCCCATCCGCCTGCGCGGCGCGCTGGACGGGCTGAGCCGCGCCGAGCTTGATGGGCTGGCGCCACGGGACGGCGCCGACACGCTCTACACCACCCTGCCGTCCGGCGAGGGCATCACCGTCTCGAAGGCGGCGGTCACCGCGCGCATGCGCGCCCTGGTGGCGGAAGGCGGCGGCCCGCTGCTGCTGGCCTGCACCGGCGAGTTCAAGGGCCTGCCGGACCGGCCGGGGCTGGTGCAGCCTTCCGCCGTGCTGAACGCGCTGGCCGGGGCGCTGCTGCCGCATGGGCGTCTCGGCATCGTGGTGCCGCTGCCGGAGCAGGCGGAGACGCTGGTCGCGGCCCGGCGGCGCCCGGGGCTGGAGGTGATCGGCATGGCGCTGCGGCCGCAGGGCGACGGCGCCGCGCGCGCGGAGGTGGCGCGCGCGATGGCGGCGGCGCGGCCCGATCTCGTGCTGCTCGACTGCATCTCCTACACGCGCGGGGACCGGGCGGCCTTCACCGCCCTGCTCCCCTGCCCCGTGCTGCTGGCCGCCGCGGTGGCGGCGCGCGTTGCGGCCTCGCTTCTGCCGGAGTGACGATGGACGACTTTCCCGAACTCAGCCTCGACGACATCGAGGCGCTGGCGGTCGGCGCCTGGGTGCTCGGCACCGGCGGCGGCGGGTCGCCCTATCTCGGGCTGCTGAACATGCGGCGGCTCTACGCCGAGGGGCATCGCGTGCGGCTGATGCCACCCGGGGCGCTGGCGGATGACGACATGGTCGCCGTGGTGTCCAACATGGGCGCGCCGCTGGTCGGGCAGGAACGCCTGTCCGACAGCCGCAACATGGCGCGCGCCGTGACGCTGATGGAGGACCACCTGGGCCGCGGGTTCCGCGCGATCATGTCGGTGGAGATCGGCGGCAACAACGGCGTGCAGCCACTGCTGGCGGCGGCGCATCTGGGCAAGCCGGTGGTGGACGCCGATGCGATGGGCCGCGCCTATCCGGAAGCGCAGATGACGAGCTTCGCGGTCGGCGACCTGCAACCCTGGCCGCTGACGCTGGTGGACCCGCGCGGCATCGAGGGCATCGTCGCGAAGGTGCCGAGCTGGAAGTGGATGGAGCGCCTGTCGCGGAAGATGTGCGTCGAGGTCGGCTCGATCGCCGCGACCTGCAAGGCGCCGCGCACCGGGGCGGAGGTGAAGCGCTGGGGCATCCCGCACACCACGACGCAGGCCATCAGGCTGGGCCGCGCCATCCGCACTGCCCAGCGGGAACACCGGGACCCCATCGCGGCGATCCTGGAGACCGAAGACGGCAAGCTGCTGTTCCGCGGGAAGGTCACCGACATCACCCGCCGCACGACGGAAGGCTTCCTGCGCGGCCGGGCGGTGCTGGAAGGCCTGGACGGCTGGCGCGGCAGCGGCTTCGAGCTGGCCTTCCAGAACGAATTCGCGGTCGGCTGGATGGACGGGGAGCCGGTTGTGATGACGCCCGACCTCATCTGCGTGCTGGACAGCGTGAGCGGCGAGGCGATCGGGACCGAGACGCTGCGCTACGGCCAGCGCGTCACTGTGGTCGCGCTGCGCGCGCCGCCGGTGTTCCTGACCCCGCGGGGGCTGGATTTCGTGGGCCCGCGCGCCTTCGGCTACGACCTGGACTTCCGGAGCGTCTTCGCATGAGGCGGCGGATCGGCATCGATGTCGGCGGGACGAACACCGATGCGGTGCTGCTGGAAGGCAGCACGGTCCTGCATGCGGTGAAGACGCCGACCACCGCCGACGTCATGTCGGGCGTGGTCGCCGCGCTGCGCGGGGTCGCGGGCGCGGCCGGCGCGGGGGGCGTGCAGGCGGTGATGATCGGCACGACGCATTTCGTGAATGCAGTTGTGCAGCGGCGGGACCTGGCGAAGGTGGGGGCGCTGCGGCTCGGCCTGCCGGCCTCGGCCACCCTGCCGCCCTTCTGCGACTGGCCGGCGGACCTCGCTTGCCTGGTGCGCGGCCAGGTCCACATGGTCGAGGGCGGGCAGGACTATGACGGGCGGCCGATCATGCCGCTGGACGAGCGGGCGGTCGCGGCCGCCGCGCGGGCGATGAAGGCGGCGGGGATCGGCTGCGTCGCCGTCTCCGCGATCTTCTCGCCGCTTGATCCGGCGATGGAGGAGCGCGCGGCGGAGATCGTGCGCGCCGAGATGCCGGACGCCGCCATCACCCTCTCGCGCGAGCTCGGGCGGATCGGGTTGCTGGAGCGCGAGAACGTGGCGCTGCTGAATGCCTGCCTCGCACCGCTGGCCCGGCACACCGTTCAGGCCTTCGAGGAGGCGCTGCGCGAGGCCGGCATCGCAGCGCCGCTCTACGTCACGCAGAACGACGGCACGGTCATCCGGGCGGAGCTGGCGGCGCGCTTCCCCGTGCTGTCCTTCGCGTCGGGCCCCACCAATTCCATGCGCGGCGCGGCCTTCCTGACGGGGATGAAGGACGCGCTGGTGGTGGATGTGGGCGGCACGACCAGCGATGTCGGCGCGCTGCGCCACGGCTTCCCGCGGGAGGCGAATGCGGTGGTGGAGGTGGGCGGCGTGCGGACGCTGTTCCGCATGCCGGACCTGCACAGCTTCGGCCTCGGCGGCGGGTCGCTTGTGGCGCGGGACGGTGGGCGCGTGGCGATCGGGCCGCGCAGCGTCGGCTTCCGCCTGCCGGAACTCGCCCGCATCTTCGGCGGGCCGCAGCTGACGACGAGCGACGTGGCTGTGGCGGCCGGTCTGCTCGCGCTCGGCGATGCGTCGCATGTCGCGGACCTCGATCCCGCCTTCCGGCGCGCCGTGCTGGAGGAGGCGGCGCGGATGCTGGAGGAATCGGTTGACCGCATGAAGACGGAGGCGGCGGCGGTGCCGCTTCTCGCCGTGGGCGGCGGCGCCTTCCTGGTGCCGGACCGGCTGCCCGGCGTGTCGGAGGTGCTGCGCCCCGCCCATGCCGCGGTGGCCAATGCCGTCGGCGCCGCCATCGCGCAGGTGAGCGGCGAGGCCGACCAGGTCTTCCAGGGCATGACCCGCGCCGAGGCGATGGCGGAGGCCGAGCGCATCGCGCGCGGCCGGGCGGTGGAGGCCGGCGCGGACGGGGCGACGCTGGCGCTGGTCGATATCGAGGACCTGCCCATCGCCTACCTTCCCGGCGGCGCGCTGCGCGTCAGGGCGCGGGTGGTGGGGGAGATCGCGGCCTGAACCCCCCTCGCGCCCTCAGCTCCAGCGGAAGGTGGGGGGGGAGCTGACCTCCACCGGGCGGTGCGCCCAGTCCTGCGCCGGGGCGCGGTCGATGATGCGCTTCTGCGCCTCGTGCAGATGGGCGGCGGCGGCGCGGTAGTCCATCGTCACCACCTCGCCATCCGCCACCACCTTGCGGCCGTCCACGAACACGTCCTTCACCGCGCGGTCGCCCGCGGCGTAGACGAGGCTCCGCACCGGGTCGCGGCCCGGGCGCATCATCGGGTGCGTCACGTCCACCAGCACGAAATCCGCGCGGCAGCCCGCCGCCAGCCGCCCGATGTCGTCGCGCCCCAGCGCCTTCGCGCCCCCGATGGTGGCGGCGTCGAACAGCTCCGTCGTGCTCATGCTGCGCGGGTCGCCCGCCTGCGTGCGGGCGAGGTAGGCGACCAGCCGCATCTCGTCGAGCATGTTGTGCGGATAGGTGTCGGTGCCGAGGCCCATGTTCACGCCTGCCCGCCGGTAGCGGCCGAAATGCTTCAGCGTGATGCCGCGGCGCGCGAAGACGGTCGGGCAATGCGCCACCGTCGTCCCGGTTTCCGCCAGGCGCTTCATGTCGGTATCCGTCCACCAGCGGGTGGAGGGGTGGTCGTCCAGGAAGATGCCGTGGCCGACGATGCTGCGTTCCGACAGCAGGCCCATCGAGTCGAGCCAGCCGATCGGCGTCCTGCCGTGGCGGCGGGTGATCTCGTGGAACTCCACCACCGACTGCGCGGCGTGGATCTGCCACGACAGCCCGCGCCGGCCGGCCTCCTGGAAGCTTTCCTTCAGCAGCGTGTCGGTGCAGGTGTCGATCTGCGCCGGCACCACCATGCCGAACAGCCGGCCGCATTCGTGCTGCTCCGCGCGCTCGATCAGGGACAGCGCCTCGGCCATCGCCTTCTCGCCCGCCGCTTCGTCCCATTCGTATTCGACGACATGGCCGTTGCGGGTGAACCACTTCGCGGACTTGAACATCGGCGCGATGCAGACCCTCAGGCCCGATTCCGCCAGCAGGTCGAGCCAGCCGGGATGCGCCATCGACAGGTCGGCCACCGTGGTCACGCCGGACAGCAGCAGTTCGGACAGCGCGACGCGCACGCAGGACGGCACCGCTTCCGCATCGGCGCGGAAGATCGGCATGAACTCGTAGAGCGAGGAGTTGTAGAGCCCGGGGCTGCCGATCTCGTCGATCAGGCCCTTGTTCATCGGCTCGCTCGACGGGTGGGAATGGATGTTGACCAGGCCGGGCATCACCATCAGCCCGCGTCCGGCGATCTCCTCCTCCGCCGCGCCCGTGTAGCCGCGGCCGACGAAGGTGATCGCGCCGCCGTCGTAGGCGACGTCGGCATCGGGCAGGTAGACATGCTGCTTCGCGCCGGAGTCCCAGGCGACGACCATCTCGGCGTTGCGGATCACGGTGGTCATGCCCGGTGGTTCCCTTCCCTGGTTCGGTGCGTCGCCCGGCGCGTCAGCCAAGCTCGCCATGGCGGTCGTGCAGCACGGCGGGTCCTGCGGGTCCCGCGCCGCGCAGCGTGATGTCGGCGCGGGTGTCGCGCAGGATCTCCTGCAGCGCCGCCGCGAAGACGTCGCGCGACAGCACGGCGACATCGGCCAGCATCCCGGGCTCCAGCGTGCCGCGCGCGTCCTCGGCGAACTGGCTGTAGGCGGCGCACCAGGTCTGGCAGTGGATCGCCTGCTCCGCGGTCAGCGTCTCCTCCGCCCCCAGCAGCGTGCCGCGGCTGGTCCGGCGCGTCAGCATGGCATGGAGGTTGACGAAGGGATCGACCGTGCTGACCGGGCAGTCGGAGGAGGCGGACGGGTGGTGCCCCTCCTCCAGCCATGTCCGCATCGGGTAGGCACCTTCGCTGCGTTCGCGGCCGAGGTTGCGGATGTAGAGGTCGCCGAACTCATGGAGGAAGACGGGCTGCGGCACCGGCAGGATGCCGCGTGCCTTCATCCGGAGCATCTGGTCGCGCGTCACGAAGCCGCAATGCTCGATCCGGTGGCGCCGGCCGGCGAAGGGGTGGGCGGGGCTGTCCGCCGCCTCCATCCCCGCCAGCACCTGGCCGATGGCGGCATCGCCGATGGCGTGGATGTCGAGCTGCCAGCCCTGTTCGTGGTACAGCTTCAGCAGCGCGTGCATCGTGGCGTCGGGGAAGGTGAACACGCCCGTCCCGCGGCCCGCGCTGGTCAGGTAGGGTTCGTGGAAGGCGGCCGTCAGCCCGCCCGCGCTGCCATCGGCAAAGACCTTCACCGCGCCCCAGCGCAGCATGTCGTCGCCGTCGCCCGGGCGCAGCCCCGCCGCCCAGGCATCCGCGGCGATGCCTTCCGGGTTGCCGGCCAGCACGTTCCACATCCGCAGCGGCAGTCGCCCCGACCGCCTCGCGGCCTCGAAGGCGGCGATCTCCGCCATCCCCGCGGTCATGCCGACATTCATGTCGGTGGCCGAGGCGAAGCCGAGCCCGGCGAGGTGCATTCCCGCACGCTCGATCGCGTCCACCATCGCCGCCTCGTCAGGCGGGGGCGCGGCGTCGCGCACCAGGCGCATCGCACGTTCCTGGAACAGGCCGGTCAGGGTGCCGCCGCGCCGCTCGATCACGCCGCCCTCGGGGTCGGGCGTGTCGTGGCCAATGCCGGCCGCGCGCATCGCGGCGCCGTTCGCCACGCCCATATGGCCGCAGGTGCGCGTGATGAAGACCGGGTTGTGGGGCGCGGCCGCATCCAGTTCCGCCGCGGTCGGGTGGCGGCCGATGTCGAGTTCCGCATGGTCGTAGCCGCGGCCGAGCACCCAGGCCCCGCGCGGCGCGGCGGCCGCGGCATCCCGGAGGCGGCGGAGCAACTCGTCGAGCGTCCGCACCTCCTCCGCCCGCAGGTTGACGCCCGCCAGCGCCAGGCCATGCGGCAGCAGGTGCATATGGGCCTCGTTGAAGGCCGGAATGGCGACGCGGCCGGCAAGGTCGATGCGGTGCGCGCCCGGCGCGGCAGCGTTGACCTCGGCCGCGGTCCCCACTGCCAGCACGCGGCCGGCGCGCAGCGCCATCGCCTCGGCGAAGCCGCCGGCAAGGCCGCGGAACACCCGGCCGCCCAGGAAGACGAGATCCCGTTCCATGCCCCTCGCAGCCGGCCACCCATCCCCGCCCGACTGTCCCGCCCGGCACCGGCAGCGTCAAGGCGGGCAGGACCACGTTGCGCGGCCCGGCCGGCCGCGCGCATCATCGCGGCCCAGCCAGGAAGGGACGGGCGATGCGGTTCGGCAGGCGATGGTTCACCGCGGCGGCCGCGGCCGCCTTTTCCCTCGCGGCGGGGGCGGCCTCGGCGCAGTCCACGCTGCGGGTCGTGCTGATCAACGACCTGGCCAGCCTCGACCCCGTGCAGTCCACGGCGGCCTTCGTCCGCAACCACGGCTTCATGGTCTACGACCAGCTCTTCGCACTGGATTCGCAGGGCGTCGCGCGGCCGCAAATGGTGGAGCGGCACGAGGCGAGCGCCGACGGCATGATGCACCGCTTCACCCTGCGCGAGGGGCTGGCCTTCCATGACGGGCGGCCGGTGCGCGCGGCCGATGCGGTGGCCTCGATCCGCCGCTGGGCGCAGCGGGACGTGGTGGGACGCGCGCTCGCGGCCTCCACCGCCGCGATGGAGGTGGTGGACGAGCGCACCTTCACCCTGCGCCTGTCCCGCCCCTTCGCGCTGGTGACCGAAGCCCTGGCCCGCCCGACCGCCAGCGCGCTGTTCGTGATGCCCGAACGCATCGCGGAGACGCCGGCCACCACCGCCATCACGGACGCGACCGGCAGCGGGCCCTTCATCTTCCAGGCGAACCAGTGGCGCGTCGGCGACCGGGCGGTCTACCTCCGCAACCCCAACTACCGCCCGCGGAGCGAGCCGGCCGATGGGCTGGCCGGCGGCAAGGTGGTCTCGATCGAACGGCTGGAATGGGTGGCGATGCCGGACCCCGCGACGGCTGCCGCGGCCCTTCAGGCGGGCGAGATCGACTTTATCGAACAGCCCTCCCCGGACATCGTGCCCGTGCTGGAGCGCAACCGGAACATCCGGACGATGGCGCTGAACCCGGTGGGCTTCATGGTGTGGCTGCGGATCAACCACACCCAGCCGCCCTTCAACCACCCCGCCGCGCGCCAGGCGCTGCTGCACCTGGTCAACCAGCAGGAAGTGCTGCAGGCCGCGGGCATCCGCGCCTCGGAACAGGTGCCCTACTGCCCGGCCTTCTTCTTCTGCGGCACGCCGCTGGAATCGAACGCCGGCGCGCAGGGCCTGCGCGAGGCGAATGTCGACCGCGCCCGCGCCCTGTTGCGGGAGGCCGGCTACAACGGCCAGCGCGTCGTCTTCATGAACGCCGCCGACAGCCCGATCAACAACGCGGCGACGCTGGTCATGGCGCAGGCCTTCCAGCGCGCGGGGCTCAACATGGACGTGCCCAGCATGGACTGGGCGACCGTGACCCAGCGCCGCAACCGGCGCGAGCCGGTGGACCAGGGCGGGTGGAACATGTTCGTCACGGTGGCGAATGTGCTGGACGGGCAGAACCCGCTGACCAACCTCTACCTCGCCAGCCCCTGCGAGGGCGGTCTGACCGGCTGGCCCTGCGACCAGGCGCTGGAGGATCTGCGCCGAAGCTGGTGGGAGGAGAACGACCCGGCGAAGCGGCAGGAGATCCTGCACCGCGTCCATGCGCGGGCCTATGAGGTGCTGCCCTACATCAATGCGGGGCAGTTCCGCACGCTGGCCGCGCACCGCACGAATGTGGAGGGCATCCGCCCCACCACCATCCCGGTCTTCTGGGGCGTGACGAAGCGGTAGCGCGCCGCCGGTGCGCGGCCCTCATATCGGGTCGCGCACCAGCGGGCAGGTCGAGCAGTGGATGCCGCCGCCGCCAAGGCCGACCTTGTCGTACTCCACCAGCCGGACCGACACGCCGGCCCGGTCCAGCGCGTCCTGCGTGCGGGGGCTGACCCTGTCGCTCATCAGCACGCGGCCGGGCGCCACGGCGAGGCAGTTGATCGCCCAGGACGGGTCCTCGTGGTTCACGGTGATGAGCTTCACGCCGTTGCGCTTCAGCTCCTCCATGAAGACGAAGGGCAGCGTGGAGGGATTCACGATGGCGGTGTCGTGGTGGACCATCACGAAGGCGCCGTCGATGTGCAGACGGTATCCCGGGATCTGCACCCGGACCAGCCGCGTGCCCTGCACCTTCAGCACCTCCTCCACCTGCCGCGCCCCTTCCTCGTTCACGCGGGAGGAGACGCCGACCACGGCGAGGTCGGGGCGGACATAGGCGAAGCTGCCGCCTTCCATCAGCCCGGTGCCGTGGACCGTGCGGAGGATGGGCATGCCGATGCGGCCGAGCGTCTCGGTCACCGGCGCCTCCTCGCCGCGGCGGATCTTCGGGCCCATGCGGGTGACGATGGCGCCGCCCTGGACGCCGATGCAGCTGTCGCGCGTGTAGATGGACTTGTGCCGCCCCGGCGCGCAGCGGTCCAGGTAGACGATTTCCACCCCCTCCTCCCGCAGGGCAGCGGCCAGCGCATCGTGCTGCGCCTGCTGTTCGGCCAGCGTCGGGCGGACATCGCCGCGCCAATAGGCGCCGCTTTCCGGGTCGCCGAAGGCGCCCAGTTCCTCGATGCGGGGCAGCGTGTCCACCACGCGCATCTCCTCCCCCGGGCGGTGCATCAGCACGAGGCGCAGCCGGCCGATGTCGGAATTGCAGCCCCAGTTGCGGCCCCAGACGCGGGCCATCTCCTCCGGCGTCTCGAAGGCGGGTTCGGGGATCGAGGCGAAGCGCTCGATCAGCATGTTGTAGCGGTGGTCGAACTCGCTCATCGCGCGGGACATGCGGTGGCTCCTCAGGGCGCGGCGACGCTGTATTCGTCGCCCCGCGGCGTGGTGACGTATTCCGGCCAGCGGTGGTGTATGGGGGCTGCGAAGTCGCGCGGCAGCAACGGTGGCATCCAGGCGGACCCGCCCACGCCGCCGCCGGTGCGGGCAAGGAACTCCGCCCGGCAGGCGGCCAGCGCGGCCGGGTCCTCCAGCAGTTCGAGGAAGGCGAGCGCGGTGACCTCCGCGCCCTTCATCCACATCGGGTCGATGCAGTCCGGCACGCCACCCAGCGCGTTGTAGGCCCAGGGCGGGCAAACCCAACCCGCGCGCGGCGCGCGCAGCTGCGGGCGGCCGACATAGAGCCGCACCGTCGGGCAGTGCCAGGTGTATTCCACATAGTCGTCACTGGTGTAGTTGGCCTGCCAGGGTGGGATCTGGGCGCGGATCCTCTCCTCGGCGATGGCGGGGGGCGTCAGCACCTGGATCGCCTCGGGGAAGGGGTCCTCCATCGGCTCCACGCCGATGGCGCGCTGCAGGTCCCGCGCGAAGCCCCGCGCCGCGTCGCCCCAGACCGGCGGTCCGGCCTTGCGGAAGGCGCGGAAGGCCACGCTGGCGAGCGCGCGGTTCGCGAGGCCCGGGCGCGTCTTCGTCACCCATTCCTTGCGGACCGTGCAGTGCGTGATGGCCGCCACCCCCTCCGCCGCCATGTCGAGGATGGCCCACACCTTCTCCTGCATCGCGACCAGCGGGGCGCGCATCGCATACTGCACCACGCCGAGCCCGGGCGGCAGGTTGTCGGCCGTGGCCTGGCCCGCGACGAGGATCGCCTCGTTCAGGCTCCAGGCGCCGGTCTGCGGCAGCATGGACGGGCGCAGCATCCGCCCCTGCGTCACCATCATCACCACCGCATCCAGCGCGCCCGGCGCGCGGGCGATGGCGTGGCTGTTCTGCGCCCCTTCCCGCGCACCGGCGCCGACCCAGTCCTGCGGCTCCTCGCATTCGAAGGTGTAGATGCGCGACCAGTAGGTGCCGCAATGCGTGTCCCAAAGGCAGGAATTGGCCAGCGCCGGCAGGCTGGTCGGGTGGAAGGACACCGCGGCGTCGAAGCCGTCGAGGTGGCCATGCGCGGCATGGACGGGCTTCGACCCGCACATCTTCTCCGCCGGTTCGCCCATCAGCACGAGCGTCCCGCCGATGCCGTGCCGCTCCATCGCGTGCTTCGCGGCGAGCGTGCCCGCCAGCGCGGCCATGCCGAGTGCCGAATGCGGGTCCGTGTGCCCCGCCGCGTGGCGCTGCGTGCCGGCGCGGGGGCGGCGTTCGGCCACCGGCTCCTGGCTCATCCCCGGCACGGCGTCGTATTCCGCGATGTTCGCCAGCACCGGCCCCGCGCCGTTGCGCCACACGGCCTTGAAGGCGGTGGGCATCCCGGCGGTGCCGGCCTCCACCTCGAACCCCTCGCGCCGCAGGCGCTCCACGAACCAGGCGGCGGAACGATATTCCCGCCAGGCGGGCTCGGCCAGCCGCCAGAGATGCATGTGGTCGGCCGAGAGCGATGCGCGGTTCGCCCCCAGCCAGGCTCGCGCCGCGGCCTGCGCGTCCGTCATCTCATCCATCGCGTCGCCTCCGGAGCGTCAGGTCGAGCAGCAGCAGCAGGGTGGTGAACAGCACCAGCAGCACCGCGACCGCAGCCATCGCGGGGTCCAGGTTCTCGTTGATGCCGTCCCAGATGCGGCGCGGCAGGGTGAAGACGTCGCGGCTGGCGATGAACAGCACGATCACCAGCTCGTCCCAGGAATGGATGAAGGCGAAGATCGCGCCGGAGACGATGCCCGGCGCGATGCGCGGCAGGATGACCCAGCGCAGCGTCTGCGCGAGCGACGCACCCATCCCCCGCGCCGCCTGTTCCAGCCGCGGGTCGAAGGCCGCGAGCGCGGTGGAGACGGTGATGACCACATAGGGGATGCCCGTCACCCCATGCGCGATCGCGACCCCCGCGAAGCTGTCCAGCAGGTCCAGCCGCGCGAAGTAGCGGTACAGCCCGACCGCGTAGACGATGGACGGGATGATGATCGGCAGCAGCATGAGCCCGCGGATCAGGTCCGTGGACCGGCGGGAGATGCGCCAGCAGCCGATGGCGCAGAGCGTGCCCGCCACGACCGCGATCAGGGTGGAGGCCACCGCGATCAGGAAGGACTGCCAGATCGAGCCCAGCCATTCGGCCGAGGCCAGCACCGTGCCGTAGTGCCGCAGGCTCAGCGCCTCCTGCGGGAGGGAGAGGAAACGCTGGTCGGTCATCGAGACGGGGACGACGATGCCGATCGGCAGCACCAGGTAGATCGCGACAAGCCAGGCGAGGCCGCCGGCAAGGGGTCCCGGCCTGTGGACGCCCTCCATCGCCTCAGCCCCCCGCCCCGAACAGCCGCCGGATGTCGACCACGCGGGAGAAGACCGCGAGGGTCACCAGGATGGTGACCACCAGCAGCGTCGCCATCATGGTGCCGAGCCCCCAGCGGATGAGGTCGAGGATCTGCAGGCTGATCCATTCCGCGACCATCAGCGTCTTTCCGCCGCCCAGGATCGCCGGCGTGATGTAGAAGCCGAGCGAGAAGATGAAGACCAGCACGCCCGACGCGATCAGCCCCGGCAGCGACAGCGGCAGGAACACCCGGCGGAACACCGTCACGCGCGACGCGCCGAGCCCGCGCGCCGCCGCCAGCAGCCGCGGGTCGATCTCCTTCATGCTGGCCAGCATCGGCAGCACGGCATAGGGCACCATGTAGTGCACCATCCCGACGATGATGCCGAACTCGTTCCAGACGAGTTGCAGGGGCTCCGCGATCACCCCGGCTTCCATCAGCGTCTGGTTCACCAGCCCCTGCCGGCGCAGCAGCGTCACCCAGGCGAAGGCGCGCACCAGCACGCTGATCCACAGCGGCACCAGCACCGCCAGGATCCACCATCGCTGCGCCCGCGGGCTGGACAGGGCGATGCGGTAGGACAGCGCATAGCCCAGCGCCAGCGCCAGCGCGGTGGTAACGACGCAGATGCGCAGCGTCGTCGCGATGACGCGCTGCACGCTCTCGCTCGTGAAGATCCGCTCGTAGTTGCCGAGGCCGGGCTGCGGCTCGGTGAAGGAGATGGCGAGGACCTGGAGGATGGGCGTGACGTAGAAGGCCGTCATCAGCAGGAAGGCCGGCAGGATCAGCGCCCACCATCCCGCGTCGCGCCTCATGTGGCGTCGTCCAGCACGGGCACGCTGGCATCCGCGCCCCAGCCCAGCCGCACCGCCAGCCCCTCCCGCGGGGCGATCGGCGCCCGCCAGGTGGGCAGCGCCACCCGCATCGTGCCGAGATCGGGCGTCTCCACGTTCAGCGCATAGCCGGCGCCGAGATAGGACCAGCCGGAGATGGTGCCGGTGACGCTGTTCTCCGCCCCCTCCCCCTCCACCAGAAGCGCGATCTTCTCCGGCCGCAGCGACAGGGTCGCCGCGCTGCCGGGCGCCGGGCGCGGCATGCCCTCCGACAGCGCCTGCACCAGGCGCGTGCCGCCCGCCGCGATGGCGAAGCCCCCCGCCGCCGCGTCCCGCACCGTGCCTTGCAGGAAGTTCGACTTGCCGAGGAAATCCGCGACGAAGCGTGTCCGCGGCCTCTCGTAGAGCTCGGCCGGCGCGCCTTCCTGCACCAGCTTCCCGTGGTTCAGGATCGCAACCCGGTCGGAGAGAGACAGCGCCTCCTCCTGGTCATGCGTGACGTTGACGAAGGTGCGGCCGACGCGGCGGTGCAGCGCCTTCAGTTCCTCCTGCAACTCCGCGCGCAGCTTCTTGTCGAGCGCGGACAGCGGCTCGTCCAGAAGCAGCAGGGCGGGGTCGAAGACCAGCGCGCGGGCGAGCGCGACGCGCTGCTGCTGGCCGCCGGAAAGCTGGCGCGGCAGCCTGTCGGCGAATTGCGGCAACTGCACCAGGTCCAGCGCGGCGCGCACCTTCGCCTCGCGCTCCGCCTGGCCCAGCCGGCGGACGCGCAGCGGGAAGGCCACGTTCTCCGCCACCGTCATGTGCGGGAACAGCGCATAGCCCTGGAACACCATGCCGAAGTCGCGGCGTTCCGGCGGCAGGCCCGTGATGTCCCGCCCGTCGAGCAGGATGCCGCCCTCGGACGGCGCGACGAAGCCGGCGATGCACATCAGGATGGTCGTCTTGCCGCTGCCCGAGGGGCCGAGCAGCGTCAGGAACTGGCCGCGATCCACCGTCAGCGACACGCGGTCCACCGCGGTGAAGCCGCCGTACCGCTTGCCGAGCCCCTGGAGCGCGAGCGCGTGGCCGGGAAGGGTCGTGCCCATCAGTCGCGGTAGCCCGGCTGTTCGCGATCCAGCTTGCGGCGCAGCGCCTGCCAGGGCAGCCACCCCTTGGTCGGGCCTGTGCTGAACTGCGCGCGCGTCCGCGCCACGACCTCGGCCGGCGGGATCGCCAGCGGCGCGCCGGAGGACTGCGCCGCGAGCTGGATGCGGCAGGCCTGTTCCAGGTACCACATCCAGTAGAAGGCCTCCGCCACCGTCCGGCCCACGGTCAGCAGCCCGTGGTGGCGCAGGATCATGCAGGGTTGGTCGCCGAGGTCGCGCACGATCCTCTCGCGTTCCGAGAGGTTGTCGTCGGCGGCGACGCCTTCGTAGCCATGATGGGCGACGCGGCCGTCGAACTCCATGCTCATCTGGTTCAGCATCAGCAGCCCGCCCTGCTGCGCCGCCACCGCCATGCCGGCCAGCGTGTGCGTGTGCATCACGCATTGCGCGTCGTCGCGGCCGAGATGCACGGCGGAATGGATGACGAAGCCGGCCGGGTTCACGGGCCAGCTGGTGGGCTGCGCGGGCTCGCCTTCCGCATCCACCAGCACCAGGCTGCTCGCGGTGATCTCCTCGAACAGCAGGCCGTAGGGGTTCACCAGGAAGCGGTGCCCGGGGCCTGGCACGCGGACGGACAGATGCGTGAAGACCAGGTCCGTCATGCCGAACAGCGCGACCAGCCGGTAGGCGGCCGCGAGGTCCTCTCGCAACTCCCGCTCGGTCGGCACATGGCCAGGGTCCGGCCGGACGGGTGGCGGGGGAAGCGGCATGTCAGTAGCCCCGTGCATGGTCGTAGAGGTTGGGCAGCGGCTCGCCGCGTTCGTGCATCGCGATCAGCGCGCCGACATGGGCGGCGCGCTCGCCCCGCGGCGGCAGGCTCGCGACATGCGGCGTGACCAGCAGCTTCGGATGCGTCCAGGCCGGATGGTCCGGCGGCAGCGGTTCCTGGTCGAACACGTCGAGCACGGCGCCGGAAAGGCGGCCGGAATCGAGCGCGGCGAGGATGTCCTCGATCCTCTGGTGGCTGCCGCGGCCGGCATTCACCAGGCCGGTGCCGTCGCGCATCCGGTCGAACAGCGGGGCGGAGATCACGCCCCGCGTCTCCGGCGTGGCGGGCAGCAGGCAGACGATGATGTCGGCCCCGGCGAGGAAGGCGTCGCGCTCCGCCATGCCCGCGAAGCTGCGGATGCCCGGCATGTCCTTCGGGCTGCGCGACCACCCGGTCACGCGGAAGCCCACGCCCTGCAGCATCCGCGCCGCGGCCTGCCCCATATGGCCGAGGCCCATGATGCCGACCGTCGTTCCCGTCGCGATGCGCTCCGGCTCGAAATAGTCCCAGCGCCGCTCGGCCTGCGCCGCGCCAATGCGCCGCGCGCCACGCAGCAGCGACAGCACGGCCCAGGTGACGTATTCGCCCATGCGCTGCGCCGCGCCCGCCGTCGCCATCCGCGCGAGGGGGACGCCCTTCGGCAGGTCGGGATCGGCGGTGATGAAGTCCACCCCCGCGCCGCTGCCGAAGATCACCCGCAGGTTCGGCAGCCCGGCCAGCCGCCCCGGTTCCGGGTCCCACACCAGGGCATAGCGCACCGCGGCGGGATCGACCGCCGGGTCGTCCCACCACCGCACCTCCACCCCCGGCGCGTGTTCGGCGAAATGGCGCTGCCATTCGGGCATCGCGGCCTCGCCGCCCGACTTCACCAGGAGGATGGGTCTGCTCACGGGCGCTCCGGTCTGCTGCGTCGCAGCAAGCGTGCCGTCAGCCCGTCACCACGTCCAGGTAGTCCTGGTTGATCTGCTGGTAGTTGTCGCCCCACCAGACGCCGTTCAGCACCACCTGCTGGCGCTGGTTCTCGGGGTCGGTCGGGTTCACGGCGCGGAATTCCTGCGGCACCTGCGCCGCGGCGCGCGGGTTGGTCGGACCGTTGCCGAGGAATTGCAACAGCCCCACCTGCGGCTCCGGCCGTGCCAGCATCGAGGCGAGGAGCTGCTGCGCCAGCGCGCCGCCCTGGTTGCCGCGGGGGATAACGAAGATGCCGGCCTGCAGCAGCCCCTGGTTCCAGATGAAGCGGATGCGCCCGTTGGTCTCGCGCTGGAGGACATTGGCGCGGGTGTGCCAGATATGGCCCATCACCGCCTCGCCGGTGCGGAGGAACTGCTCGCTCTCCGATCCCGAATTCCAGAACACGGCGTTGCGCCGCACTTCCCGGATCTTCGCCAGGCAGGCGCGGGTGTCGAGCGGGTACAGGTTCCGCGGGTCCTTCCCCAGCGCCATCTGCACCGCGTCCAGCGTCGCCAGCGCGTCGCGCCGCAGCAGCCGCGTGCCGGGGAAGCGCCGCAGGTCGAAGAAGTCCGCCCAGTTCTGCGGCGGCCCGTTCGGGAACTTGCTGCTGTCATAGGCAAGGACCGAGCTGAAGGAATACGGCGCGGCCCCGTATTCCAGCGCGAATCCGGGGTCGATCACCTCGTTCCGATCGACGACCGAATAGTCGATCCGGCTGACCAGGTTCTGCCGCCCCAGCACGACGGAGGAGGAGGCCGAGCTGTCGCAGAGGTCCCAGGTGACGCGCCCCGATTCGACCATCGACCGGATGCGCCCGGCGGATGGCCCGGTGCTGTCCTGCACGACCCGCACGCCCTGGTTCGCGCCCATGAAGGGCTCGCCGTAGAAGCGACCGAAGCCCTCATTCGCGATGCCGCCCCAGTTCACCATCACGAGCTGGCGCCCCGCCTGGGCCGCGGCCCCGTCCGGCAGCGCGGGCAAGGCGCCGAGCGCCGCGAGCCCCGCGAGCAGCGTGCGGCGCCCGACTTCGCCGCGGCGATACTTCCGGAAGGCGAGTTCGACGCAATCCTGCTGGAAATCCTGCATGCCCCGTCCCCTTGCTGGTGTCGTCCGCGTGCGATCCGTCCCTGCGCGCCCTCTGCGGCCCCTTGATCCGGACGACATCCGGCGGGAACCTGTCCGGACATAGTCAACAGCGTGACGGGCGCGCCTGCAATGACCGATCTGCATCCCCTCTTCGCGCCCGGCTTCAAGGCCCGCCCCTGGTGGTGGGAAGCGGCGGAGCCGCCCAACCGCGACACCCCCCTGCCCGACCGTGCCGCGGTGGCCATCGTCGGCGGCGGCTATGCGGGGCTGTCCGCCGCGCTCACGCTCCGACGCCTCGGCCACGGGGCGGTGGTGCTGGATGCCGAGCGGATCGGCTGGGGCGCCTCCTCGCGCAATGGCGGGATGGTGTCGGGCGGGCTGAAGGTGGCGGGCTCCGGCCTGGAGAGCGCGCATGGGAAGGACGGCGCGCAGCGCATCGCGCAGGCCGCGGCCGCCTCCCTCCCCTTTATCGAGGAGACGATCGCGCGCGAGGGGATCGACTGCGACTACATCCGTTGCGGCCGCTTCGTCGGCGCCTGGTCGCCACGCCACTACGACGACCTGGCGCGCAAGGCCGACTGGATCGCGGAGGTGACCGGCCAGCCGACCGAGATGGTGCCCCGCCCGCGCCAGCGGGACTTCCTCGGCAGCGACTTCTACCACGGCGGCATGGCCGCGGCCGCGACCGGCAGCCTGCATCCGGGCAAGTATGCGCGCGGCCTCGCGGATGCGGCGGAACGCGCGGGGGCGGTGCTGGTGGATGGCGTGCGGGTGCAGCGGACGGAGCGGGAGGGCGGCGGCTTCCGCCTGGTGACCGACAAGGGGGAGATGCGGGCCGATGCGGTGCTGGTCGCGACCAACGGCTACTCGCTCGACCCCCGCGGCACGGCGAGCCCCTGGCTCGCGCGGCGGCTGATCCCGCTGAACTCCTACATCATCGCCACCGAGGAACTGCCGAGCGCGACGATCGACCGGCTGTTCCCCGGGCGGCGCATGGTCAGCGAGACGAAGCGCGTGCTGAACTACTTCCGCCCCTCGCCGGACGGCAAGCGCGTGCTCTGGGGCGGGCGCGCCAGCTTCCGCAAGGCCACGGCGGAGGAGAGCGCGCCGGCGCTGCACGCCACCATGTGTCAGACCTTCCCCGAACTGAAGGGGGTGAAGGTCACCCATGCCTGGACCGGCTACGTCGCCTTCACCTTCGACCACCTGCCGCATATCGGCGTGCAGGACGGCATCCACTACGCCGCCGGCTGCCAGGGCAGCGGCGTCGCGATGGCCACCTGGCTCGGCCACAACGTCGCGCTGAAGCTGGCGGGCGCGGCGAACGAACGCTTCGCGCTCGATGGCCTGCCCTTCCCGACGCGGCCGACCTACACCGGCAACCCGTGGTTCCTGCCGGTCGTGGGCGGCTGGTACAAGCTGAGGGACCGGCTCGACCGGATGGCGGCATGAACGCCGATTTCGTCCTGCTCGGCGGCCGCATCGCGACGATGGACGCCGCCGGCACCGAATGCAGCGCGCTCGCGGCGCTCGGCGGACGCATCGTCGCGCTCGGCGGGGACGACGCGATCCGCGACCTCGTGGGCCCCGGCACCACGGTGCTGCACGCCGGGGGACGGCGCGTGCTGCCGGGCATCGTCGACAGCCACGCGCATCCCGACGCCTACGCCATCCGCCTGCGCACCTGGACGCTCGTCTCCCCCGACCGCATCCGCACGCGGGACGAGCTGCTCGCGGCCATACGGCGCCGCTGCGCCGAACTGCCGCCCGGCCGCTGGGCCGCCTTCTACCGGCTGAACGAGAGGCAGTCCGGCGGCTATCCCACGCTCGACGAGTTGGACGCCGCCAGCGGGGGCCGTCCGGTCTTCATCCTGCGGACGGACGGGCATCTCGGCCTTGCGAACCGTGCCGCCTTCGCGGCCTGCGGCATCGGCGCCGACACGCCGGACCCGCCCTTCGGCCGCTTCGACCGCCTGCCGGACGGCCGCTTCACCGGCCTGGTGCGGGAGACGGCGGCGCATGTCTTCCTCAACGCCGTCCACGGCCAGGATTCCGAATCCGACATCGCCGAGGGGATGGAGGCGGTGCAGGACCAGTGCCTCGCCGCCGGCATCACATCCGTGGCGAATTCCCTGACCCCCGCCAAGGCCATCCGCGCCTACCAGCGCATGCGGCGGGACGGGCGGTGGCGGATGCGAATGGGCATCATCGCCTCGGGCCGGGACGAGCCGCTGATCCCGCACCTGATCGGCGCCGGCATCCGGTCCGGCTTCGGCGACGAATGGCTGCGGCTGATCGGGGTGGAATGGTGCCCGGACTGCTCCACCTCCGGCCGCACCGCCGCCTACTGGGACCCCTACCAGGGCACGCCCGTCCCGGGCGAGCCGGTGCCGAACACCGGCATGCTTCTCTATGAGAAGGAGGACCTGACCCGCCGCGCCACCGCCGCCCATGCCGCCGGGCTGCAGGTGATGATCGAGGGCGTGGGAGACCGCGGCATCGACTTCGCGCTCGACGTGATGGAGGCCGCGCTGGCCGCGCACCCGGCGGAGGACCACCGGATGCGGGTGGAGCATTGCTGCTACGTCACGCCCCCGATCCTGGCACGCCTGAAGCGGGGCGGCTTCGTGGACAGTTCCGCCACCGGCTTCATGGACGAACTGGGGGAAGCCTATGCCGCGAACCGCGGGCAGGACGCGATGCGCTGGATGTGGCCGCATCGCAGCCTGATCGACGCCGGCGTGCCCGCGCCCGGCCATTCGGATTTCGCCGTCTGCCGGGTTTCCCCCTGGACCGCCATCGCCGCCATGGTCACCCGCCGCACCGCCGGCGGCGCCGATCTCGACGCGCGGGAGGCCGTGACGGCGCGCGAGGCGGTGCGCGCCTACACCTGGCTCGGCGCCTGGGCGCAGCGGGAGGAGGCGGAGAAGGGATCGCTGGAGCCCGGCAAGCTCGCCGACCTCATCGTGCTCGACCGCGACGTGCTGGACGGCGAGGCAGCGGCCATCGCCGGCACCGTGGTGGAGGCCACCGTCGTCGGCGGCGTCCTGCGCCACCGGGCATGACGGGCGCCGGGCGCGGCCATCAGCCGCGCCTGAGCGCGAGGCGCTTCGGCGCCTCCCCCGCCACCGCCGCGGCGAGCCGCGCCGCGACATCCCCCGGCCACGGCTCCACCCGCCGGCTGTCGAGGTTCACGCAGAGGAACAGCACCTCGTTCTCGGCCGAAAGCCACCCCTCCTCCGCATGATGCAGCCGGTGGCGGACCAGCAGGCGCTTGGCGTCGCAGGCCAGCACCGCGCTGTCCGCCGCCAGCGGCGCGTCCACCACCACCTCCCGCACGTAGCCCTGCCAGGATTCGACCGCGAAGGTGCCGAGCCGCCTTGCGCGGAACGCCTCCCCCAGCCCGAGCGACGGCCAGAAGGCATCGGTCGCGAGGTCGAAGGCGACCAGGTAGTAGGCCAGGTTCATGTGGCCGTAGTGGTCCACCCATTCAGGGCGGACGCGAACCAGCGGCGTCCTCATCCGCAGCCGGGATAGGCAAGCCAGCCCAGTTCGCGCCCCGCCACGTCCTCCACCCGCCAGGCATCGGCGCAGCGGCGTTCCAGCATGAAGGCGCGCAGCCCCTCGCCCGGCAGGCGGTCGCCAGGCTCCACCGGGCGGCGGCCCTCCACCGCGCCGGGCCCGGCTAGGCAATCCTCCCGCCCGCCGCCGGGCAGCAGCAGCCGCGCGCCGGTGCGGCCGCTGCCAGCCGGCCAGGCCTCCACCACCATCGCGCCCGGCCGGTCCGCAAGACAGGCGCGCAAGGCCGGGGCGAGGTCGCGCACCCTCCCCTCCCAGCCGGGCCCCTGCGCGGCCGCCGGCAGCGCCGCCATGAGCGTCGCGAGCGTGGCCGCCGCCCTCAATGGATCTCGTCCGCCTTCGCGATCGCCTCGCGCAGCTTCGCCACGCTGAACTCCGGGTCCTTGCAGAGGTCGAGGATGACCTTCTCCCGCCGGGCGCCCAGCTCGATCGCGGCCGGGATCTTCCGCACCGCGTCATGCGGGATCACCACCGCGCCGTGGCGGTCGGCATGGATCACGTCCTCATGCGCCACATGCATCCCGTGCACCGCCACCTCCTGCCCGTAGGCAACCATGTGGACATAGGCGTGCGAGGGATTGACCACGCCGGCGATGAGCTGGAAGCCCGGCGCCAGCATGTCGAGGTCGCGGATCGAACCGTTGGTGACGACGCCCTGCGCGCCGAGCGCCTTGTGGACGGCCGAATGCACCTCGCCCCAGAAGGCGCCGGTGCCGGGCGTGTCGTCCAGGTCCTGCAGCACCACCACGGTCGGCAGGGACGCTTTCGCGACGTAGTCGTACCAGCCGAGCCGCACGGCGCGGTCCGTCTCCCTCGGGCGGCCGGAAGGCTGGGCGGCACGGATCGTGCCGGTGCGGGCCAGGCCGCAGACCGGCGGCAGCGACGGGTCGGCGCAGACCATCGGGCGCACCGTGAAGCCATGGCCGCGCCGCTGCGGCACGACGAGTTCCAGCGCGTTGCAGATGGTGGGCGTGTCCCACTGCCGCAGCGCCTCGAGGTCCTCGCGCGTGAACGGATGCTCTGCCATGGCGGTCGCCTTCTCCCCGGGGTCCTGTCCTGGGCAGGATCGGCCGGGCGGGCGGGCGCGGCAAGCCTCCGACCTGCTTGTTGCGGGGCGGCCGCGCCGGTAGCCTCGCGCCCGGGCGAGCCACGCCCGGAGGTCCGCATGCCCGAATCGCGCCCCGATGCCTGACGCGACGCCGCGCGGCGGCCCGCCCGCCGCCCAGGCCGCCGTGCCCCGCGCCGGGCGGCTGCGCGCCTGGCTCGGCCGCATCGACGTGCGGGCGGGCCTCATCAGCCTGCTGATGGTGATGGTGGTCGGCCTGCTGTCGGGCGCGGCGCTGGTCGTGGTCTCGCGCCAGGTCACCATCGTGGAGCAGCTCGGCCTGCGCGACCGGGACGCGGATGCGGCGGTGGACGAGCTGGCGCTGCACGTCGCCGATTTCTCCTCGGCCTTCGCCAGCGTCATCGCCGGCGTGCTGCAGCCGGGGCCCACGGCGCAGCGCATGGTCCGCAACGGAGAACTGGTGGGCGCCGCCTTCGCGCGGGTGAACGCGCTGCTCGCCGCCGACATCGACCCGATCGTGATGGGCGGCGGCGTGGACATGGCGCGGCGCCTGCCGGAATTCACCGAACAGGTGCGCGCCGCCTTCGCCGCCCGCCAGCGCGCGCAGTTCGCCCCGCTGCACGAGGAATGGCTGGACTTCGCCAGCGCCTTCAACCGCGTCGCCACCGCGGCGCGGGCCGAGGTGAAGCGCCGGTCCGACGCCTCGCTCGCCGCCGCGCATGCGCTGGAGAAGCAGGCGCGCAACATCGTCTTCGCCACCGGCGCGGTCGGGCTGGTGGGCTGCCTGCTGGTCTGGGTGGTGCTGGCGCGGCTGCTGGCGCGCCCGCTCGCACGGCTGGCCGGCGCGATGGACCGGCTGAGCCGCGGCGCGGTGGGGACCGAGGTGCCCGGCGCCGGGCGCAGCGATCAGGTGGGGGAGATGGCGCGCGCCGTGCTCGTCTTCCGCGACAACCTCGTCGCCACCAAGGCGCTGACCGACGCCGCATTGGAGAATGCGCGCCGCACCGCGGTCGCCACCACCCAGGCCTCCGACGCCATCGGCCAGGTCTCGGACGGCGCGATGACCCAGCTCGCGGAACTCAGGCAGGTCGAGGAGGCGCTGAGCCAGACCAACGACGCAGTGCGCGAGGTCGGCCGCACCACGCAGGACAGCAGCGACCGCGCGGACGAGGCGAAGGCCCTGCTGGCCGGCAACCTGGTGAAGCTGCGGATGCTGATCGAGGTGGTGGACGCGGTGGCCGAGGACACGGAGCGCGTGACCCGCATCGCCGGCACCATCGCGAAGATCGCGACGCAGACCAACATCCTTGCCATCAACGCGGCGATCGAAGCCGCGCGGGCGGGCGAGCACGGGCGCGGGCTGGCGGTGGTGGCGGAGGAGGTCCGCGCGCTCGCCGCGAGCAGCGAGAGCCTGGCGCAGGAGATCGCGGATGTCGTCCTCGTCGCCGGCCGCCGCACGCGGGAAGGCAGCGGCACCGCCGCCGCGGTGGGCGAGAGCATGGACGAGCTGGAGCGGCTGGTGACGGAAAGCGCGCGGCTGGCCGGCGCCATCGCCGTGGCGATGGAGGAACAGCAGGCGACCGTCGCCTCGATCAGCGACCGCGTCAGCACGCTGTCGCGCATCGGCCAGTCCAACGCGACGGCGGCCGAGGAGATCACGGTGACGATGATCGACCTGTCGAAGCTGGCGGCCGAGACGCGGAGCGTGGTGGAGACGATGGCATCCGACAGGGGACGGCGTTGAGCGGGGCGGGGGCGGTGGAGACCGGGGCTGCAATCCTCGTCGTCGATGACAGCAGCTTCAACCGGCTGGTGCTGAAGCGCCGCCTGGGCGAACTCGGCTATGGCGACATCACCATGGCGGAGGACGGCGTGCAGGGCCTCGCCGCGCTGGAACGCGGGCGCTTCGACGTGGTGCTGCTCGACCTCGAGATGCCGAACCTCGACGGCATCGGCGTGCTGGAGCAGCTGCGCGCGATGCGCGGCGCGGCGCCGCCGGTCATCGTCATCTCCGCGCTGACGGAGATGGAGAAGATCGTCCGCTGCATCGAACTCGGCGCCGAGGACTACCTGCCGAAGTCCTTCGACCCGCCCCTGCTGCGCGCGCGGCTCGGCGCGGTGATGGAGAAGAAGCGGCTGCGGGACCTGGCGGATGCGCGGCTCGCCGCGCTGGAGGCGGAGCTGGAATCCGCCCGCGCCGCGCAGCTCGCCCTGGTGCCGCGGGACTTCGCGGCGGCGGCGACGGGCAGGCTGGCCGTGCATGCGGCGATGGTGCCGGCGCGGCAGGTGGGCGGCGACCTCTACGACTGCCTGCGGCTGGATGCGCGGCACATGCTGTTCGCGGTGGCCGATGTCTCGGGCAAGGGGGCGCCGGCGGGGCTGACCATGGCGCGCACGCTCGGCCTGGTGCGCGCCGCCGCGAAGCGCTTGGCCGCGGAGGGTGCGACGCCGGACCCCGGTGCGGTGCTGGAGATGGCGAATGACGACCTGGCGGCCGACAACGAGAGCCAGACCTTCGTCACCGTCGCCCTCGGCGTGATCGACGGCGAAACCGGGCAGGGCCGCATCGCGGTGGCGGGGCATGACCTGCCGGTGGTGCTCGGCGCCGCGCCGCGGCTGCTCGGCCCCATCCGCCGCCAGCCCGCCCTCGGCGCGATCGAGGGCATCCCCTTCGCCTCGGACCCCTTCGCCCTCGCCCCCGGCGAGGCGCTGTTCATCTATTCCGACGGCGTGTCGGAGGCGGAGGACCGGCAGGGCGGCTTCTTCGGGCGGGACCGGCTTCTCGCCGTGCTCGGCGCCGCCGGTACCGACCCGCGGGCGGTGGTGGAGGAGGTGCTGCGCGCCGTCACACGCTTCGCCGACGGCGCCCCGCAGGCCGACGACATCACCGCGCTCGCGCTGCGCTACGGCAGCCCGCCATGATGCCCCGCCGGTCCGCCGCGCCGCACGCGACAGGCGCGGCACGGCAGGGTAGCCTGCCGCAACCCGCCACCCGCCCGCGGAGCCGACGTGCCTCCTGACGCCCTCGCCATCACCGTCCCGCCCGAGGCGGAGGCGGTCGCCCGCATCCTCGACGCCATCGAGGCCTGGACCGAGGCCGAGGCGCTGCCGCCCGCCACCGCGCACCGCGTCGGCGTGGTGGTGGAGGAGCTGGCGGCCAATGTCGCCATGCACGGCACCGGCGGCGCCGATGGCGCGAGCCTGGTCGCGGTGACGCTGCGGCGGGAAGGCGGCCTCGTCGTCGCCACCGTCGAGGATGACGGCCGCGCCTTCGATCCGCTGTTGCAGGCGCCGCCCGATACGGACGCACCCTTGGACGAGCGCGACCCCGGCGGGCTCGGCCTGCACTTCGCCCGCCGCATGACGCGCGACCTGCGCTATGCCCGCGAGGCCGGGCGCAACCGCGTCACCGCCGTCTTCGACGCGGGATGAGGCGATGACGGAAGGCGCCGGCGCGGTGGCGGCGACCGCGCTCGGCCCCGTGCTGGAACGGCTCGAATCGCTGGTGGGCCTGGCGCCGAACGACGTGCTGGTGAACCGCCTGCGCCGCGCGGCGGGGCTGGTCGCGCGGCTGCCGCTGGACCATGGCGGGATCGACCACCCGGACTGGGCCGCCCTGCTCGACGCCGTGACGGTGCAGGAGACGCGGATGTTCCGCGCCGCGGCGCAGGTGGAGGTGTTCCGCGCGGCCGTGCTGCCCGCCATCGCCAGGCCCGGCCGCCCCGTCTCGCTCGTCTCCGCCGGCTGCGCGACGGGGGAGGAGGCGTGGACCCTCGCCGTCGTCGCGGCCCGCGCGGGGATCGAGGCGCGGGTGCTCGGCCTGGATCTCTCGCGCCCGGCGCTGGAAGCGGCTGTGGCGGGGCGCTACCACCTCGGCCCGCCGGATGCGTTGCGGGAGGTGCCGGCCGCGGACCGTGCCCTGCTCGACATCGCCGGCGGCTGGTTCGAGCCGGTGGCGGCGCTGCGTCCCATGGTCGCCTTCCGACGCGCCAACCTGCTGCGCCCGGACCTCGGACCCGCCGCGGCGGACGCGATCCTGTGCCGCAACGTGCTGTTCTATCTCAGCCAGCCCGCGCGGGATGCGGTGGTGGGGCAGTTGGCCTCGGCGCTGCGGCCGGGCGGCGCGCTGCTGCTCGGGCCGACCGATTCGCCGCCGCCGGGGATCGGGCTGCGGCCCTGGGCGCCCGGCCTCGTCGGCATCTGGCGGCGGGAGGGCGGCGGTGGCTGACCGCGCGCTTCTCGCCGGTGGGCGGGCCCATCTGCTGCCCGCGGGGGCGGAACCCATCGCGCCGCTGCCGCTGAGCCCGGCGCCGCTGGCCGCGCCGGGGCTGCTCGGCCTCGCGGTCGTGCAGGGCCGTGCGGTGCCGGTCCTCGCCCCCGCCGGCCCCGGCCCCGCCTGGGTGCTGCTGGACATGCCGGCTGGGCGCGTGGTGCTGGTGGGCGAGGACCTGGCGGATGCGCCGCCCGATGCCAGCCCCCTGGTGCTGCCTTGCATCGGCGCACGCCCGCCGCCGCCGGCGCTGCCGGCCGGTGTCGCGGCCGGCACCGCCATGCCGCCGGCCGCCGCGATGCCCGGCAGCGCCCGGCGCGACCAGGTGGA